>NZ_KK073872.1:430000-657500 GCF_000585335.1 Cloacibacillus evryensis DSM 19522 | reverse complement strand
ACTTTATGACATTCTAGTGCAGCGGTGCGATATCTTTGTCGTTGAGCAGCGCTGCCCATATCCCGACGTTGACGGCGCGGACCGCCAGGCATGGCAGCTCATCGGTCACGACGAAGAGGGACGTCTCGCGGCCTCGATGCGCATACTCAAACCCGGCGCAACTTATGACACTCTCGCGATGGGACGCGTCGCCGTCGCGCGGGAATGTCGCGGACACGGCTATGCGCGCGAAATGATGGAGCGGGCCATTGACTTCGCGACGGGCGTTCTCGGCGAAAATACGATAAAGATCGGCGCTCAAGATTATCTGACCGGCTTTTACGAATCACTGGGCTTCAGGCGCATCTCCGAGGTCTATCTTGAAGACGGAATTCCCCATGTGGATATGATCTATCAAAAATATTGATAAGGCTGGAGGGGGGGGGTGTCATGTTAAGGGCATTTCTCTCCGGAGTCTCCGGAAATGCGGGGCGCACCATCACCAGGACGTACGATCGCAGGCAAGGATGGCGTTCAGCTTGCGGGAAGATATTCTAAGAGGGCCGCCATGCCTTTAAAGACGGATGTTCTCCTTCGCGATCCGGATAAATTCCCTCGCGGCGAAGGATAGATATCTTTCTTTCGGACAGCAGAAGCCCATAGAGTATGCAGCCGCGGGCGTATTTAGCGGTATTATATGAAAAGCGTCCGGAAAGTTGATGAAGCCTGAATAGTCTATGAACATCTTTGGATAGAATGTGACGCCGATGCCGCGGACGGCCATTTCCAGCAGCGTCTCTATGTTCTCCGACTCTACGATTATGTCAGGTATAAAACCGGCCCTACCGATCAGTTCGTCCGCGACCGCGCGCATCAAATCACCTCTGTGCGGGAGCATGAAGGGCAGCTTTTCGAGCGGACCTATGTCGGCAGTCCGCTCGATTTCTTTCGCTACGGCATCTTTCTCCGCGCCGAAGTATTTTTCAAGCAATGCGTCGGAGACCATAAGCACAGCTTTTTCCTGGTAAAAGAACTCGCTCCTGACGTTCGCGCCGATGACGGGCAGCTTGCATATAAGCAGTTCAAGTTTGCCCTCCGACAGAGATTTTTGCATTTCGTCGTTTCTTCCTTCCGTGATTTTTATGTCCACCTTCGGGAAGGCCCTCTGAAAGTGAGGAAGTATCCTCGGAAGCAGTATCCTCCCCCGCGTATGGGCGATGCCGATGGAGAGGGCGCCTCTGCGCTCGTCTTTTATATCGTTCATCTCATGTATCATTGAGCTGTATTCATCCAGAAACCTTTGGGCGTATTTCTTGAAGAGCAAACCGCCCTGCGTCAGCGTCACGGGAACGCTGCGTATAAACAGTTCAGCATCCAGTTCTCTTTCCAAAGCCGCGATGTGCGTGCTCAACGCCTGTTGTGAGATATTCAGGTTGTTTGCCGCTTTTGTAAAATTCAGCGTTTCCGCGGCCTCAATAAAATATCTCATATTCAGTAGGTTCAACACCATCACTCCAATATTATTATTGATATAAATAATTATATCAACAATAAAAATATTGTGATACTTACAAAAAAGATTCTGTTGGACAAAAATATATACAGATATCATAATCAGATCATCACAAAATAACCTGAATTTACTGAGGAGGAATTACAATGACGGCAAGAACGATGAGATATGAACAGAAACCTTTTGGCACGATCAAGATAAAAACGCTGGCTGTTTTCCTGCTGCCCTCAGCGTTGCTGCTTTCCTTTATCGTGGAACCGAAACTGTTATACGCGTCATTTGCACTGGCGGCGACATTTGCCTATGGCGCCCTATTGAATATTTTTGTATTTAGGAGAGGCGCTGAAACATACCGTATGTTAAACATAGTCCTTGAAAAAATATTCAACGTTATGTAGACTGTAGCGTAGTATTTCATACGATTCCAAATTTACATATATTTAGGATGTCAGGGGAGAAATGTTTTCCGATATGAAAAAAGAGAGCTTTTTACAAGTCTACATCCTCGCGACGCTCACGGTAGTTTTTTGGGGCGCCAGCTTCGCGGGGGCAAAGGTCGCTCTGGAGCAGGCGGACCCCCTGCTGGTGATGTTCCTGCGCTTCGTGCTCTCGCTGGCGATGCTGCTTCCCACCGCCTGGTATTGCGGCGAACTTGCGCTGCCGACGCCCCGTCAGGCCCTGGTGTTGGCTTTTATGGGTTTTATGGGCTTTTTCTTTCATATCGGCATCCAGACGGTGGCGATGCGCAGCTCCGGCAGCGCGACGGCTAATTGGCAGATGGCGGCGGCGCCGGCGATGACAGCGCTGCTCGCCAGCTTCTTCTTAAAAGAACGGCTCCCGCGCGTTGGGATATTGGGGATAATTCTCGCCTTCCTTGGCGTGACGGTCGTTCTTGGGCTCGGTACAAAGGGCGCGCGCGGGGCATCTTCATACAATTTCGGTGATTTCCTGATATCGCTCTCCGTTATCAACTGGGCCGCCTTCATGGTACTTACACGCTGGCTGTTTAAGGAGAACCGGTATCCGCCTGTATTCACGATATTCTGGGAGATTTTTTTCGCGGTGCTGATGTGCCTGCCGGCTCTCGCACTGACCGGCACGGATATTTCGGTATCGGCCGGTTTCAGCCGGCGCACCTGGGAGGCGCTCGCTTTCCTCGGCTTTTTATGTTCCGGGCTCGCCTATGTCTTTTGGTATTACGCGGCGGCGAATATCCCCGTCGCCAAGCTGATGGTATTCCAATTTTTACAGCCTTTGGTGGGAGTCGTCGTCGCCTATTTCGTCATCGGAGAACGCTTCACGCCTTGGCTGTTTCTCGGCGGCGCAATGATCGTATCCGGCGTATGGACGGTAAACAGACGTCACAGCTGACCATAAGAACAATGGGACTACCAGCCGATTCGCACGAAATCAAAGATTTCGGCTCTCTGGCCGTAATCAGCGGACGATACGTCAGGTTTTATATGACGAAGCGAATTAATCAGCGTTTCCCTAGTTCCCGCGAAAAATGAAGAATACCGCCCCCACCATACAAAACGAAGCCCAGAGATAATTGAGCGAAAGCTTTTCCTTCATCACAAAGAATGAAAAACCTGCGAAGATGGCCATCGTAATGACCTCCTGCATGATTTTGAGCTGAGGCAGCGAATAGACGGCGTGCCCGATGCGGTTCGCCGGCACCTGAAAGCAGTATTCAAAAAAGGCGACGCCCCAACTGACGAGGATCGCCACGATCAGCGGCTTCGCGCCGACATATTTAAGATGGCCGTACCAAGCGTAGGTCATAAAGATGTTGGAGACAAAGAGAAGGATCAACGGGGCCGTATATCTTAGCATTACACTTTCCTCTTTTCGATAAATCAAGATATTACCGAAGAGGTAGTATATAACTAAAAAATGATTCCGTGCAATAGGTACGAAGCCGCCTCGGGGCAAACGCATGAAAGTCAGCCCTCCCACGCCTGTGCTGCCCGATGTTTTAGGCGGCGGCTCTGTCCGGGCTTTAAATGATGCGCTTGGCGTATGCTCCGGCCTTTGTTTTTGTTCACTTTTTTCCATATTTTCCGCAATTTTTTCTTTGCCGCTTCTCTTTTTACAGATGACTGTCAGGACTATAATATATTTAAATATTACATATTTAGCGCGCCTCTTTCGCGCATTGCGGGAAACCCCGGGGTAAAAATATCATATCGACAGAGGTGATTTTATATGCTTCCTTTATCTATTCAACAAAAATTGGCCGTCTGCGGCATTGAGATAAACGGGCCGCATGAATGGGACCCCCAGGTCAATAATGAAGAATTCTACAGCCGCGTTATCGCCGAGAAAAACCTCGGCCTTGGCGAAGCATATATGGACGGCTGGTGGAACTGTAAACGCCTGGACGAGCTTCTCTGCCGGATCATAAAATGCGGCGTCGAGTACGACATCAAGGGAAGTCTGCGTTACGCGCTGCTGCTGCTGCCGATGAAGCTGATAAACATGCAGTCGCGTTCCCGCAGCCACAGGGCGGCGGAGGAACACTATGACATCGGCAACGACTTTTTCTTCTCATTCCTCGACCCTCTGCGCCAGTACAGCTGCGCCTACTTCAAGGATACCGCGGACCTGGACGCGGCCCAGGTCAACAAGCTGGAACTGATCGCAGGGAAGCTCGAACTGAAGGAGGGAGACCGCCTCCTGGATATAGGCTGCGGGTGGGGCGGCCTGTCGAAATACATGGCCTCCCGTTACGGCTGCCGTGTGACCGCCGTCAATATATCGCGGGAGCAGCTGGCCTTCGCGCGGGAGGACTGCAAGGGGCTGCCGGTCGAGTTCATCGAATGCGACTACCGGGATATCAGCGGCGAGTATGACAAGGTCGTATCGGTAGGGATGTTTGAACATGTCGGCAGCAAAAATTTCCGTTCTTATATGAACGTCGTACACCGCGTCCTGCGAAAAAACGGCATCTTTCTGCTGCACACGATCGGAGGCAATACCTCAGGCATAAATTGTGACCGGTGGCTCAACAAATACATCTTCCCCCACGGCTCGCTACCCTCGGCGGCACAGATAGCGTCGGCAGCGGAGGGGCTTTTTGTAATAGAAGACCTTCATAATCTCGGCGCCCATTACGACAAGACCCTGATGAGCTGGTATCGTAATTTCACGAAATCGTGGCCGGCCTTTGCCGAAAGATACGGCGAACGTTTCCAGCGCATGTGGAGCTACTACCTGCTCTCCTGCGCCGGTGCCTTCCGCTCCCGCGCCATCCAGCTTTTTCAGGTGCTGATGACGAGATCGTGCGACGCAAGGGAACAGCCGTCCGCCACGCTGCGGTAAAAGATAAAAGGACAGTTGACAAGCCGACCCTATTCTTTTAGAATGTCCCTCAATTAAACATGGAGCAGGCGATGACTCAACTTTGAGCGTGGGGCTGGGCCGGGACAACAACCCGGCAGCGGGCGATGAAATTTATGCGGCTCGCGGGACCGTTAAAAACGATTCCGCGGGCCGTATTTTTGTACAGCGGCATCAGCGAGACAGGGAGTGTTTGCAGTGGCGGAGATAACTGAAAGATACTGTGGATTGAGCGCCGCCGAAGTCGAAGAACGGCGCGGGCGATATGGCAGGAACGTGATCGCGGAGGAGGAGGGGAAAAACCCTCTTAAAAAGGTGCTCAAGTTTTTCTCGGAGCCTGTCTTTTTATTGCTCATCGGCGCGGCCTGCCTCTACTTTTTCCTGGGAGAGCCTCGCGACGGCGCCGTTATGCTCATCTTCGTGGCATTCATGGGCGCGATAAATATCTATCAGGAATGGAAGACGGACCGGACGCTGGAAGCGCTGAAATCTCTTTCATCTCCTAAGGTGACGGCGGTGCGCGGGGGCGAGGTCGTCACAGTCCCATCCGAAGACCTCGTTCCGGGCGACATTATCATTCTCTCGGAGGGAGAGCGGATCTCCGCTGACGGCGACGTGCTTGAAAACGACGGCTTCGGCGCTGACGAGTCGACGCTCACCGGCGAGTCGGAGATCGTCTGGAAGGTCTGCGCTCCCCAAGGAAAGGCCGGACGCGGCTGGCGCACCGACCGCTGCTATGCCGGAACAAACGCCGTGGCCGGACGCGCCGTCGTTTGCGTTACCGAGACCGGGGCACACACCGAATACGGAAAGATCGGAGCAGATGTCGCCCTGGCCCCCGACCGCCCGACTCCGCTTGAAAAACAGACACGCCGCCTCGTGCGCGATTGCTCCGTCTTCAGCCTTCTGATGCTGATATTCGTCGTCGCGGCCACATATTACAGGGGCGGCGGCATCATCGAGGCAGCGCTCTCGGGCGTCACGATCGCGATGGCGACGATTCCCGAGGAGTTCCCCGTCGTGCTCACGGTCTTTCTGGCGCTGGGCGCCTGGAGGCTCGCAAAACGCAACTCACTGATCCGGCGCATCCCCTCCGTGGAGACGCTCGGCGCGGTTACAGTGCTTTGCGTAGACAAGACGGGAACGCTGACAGAAAATCGTATGTCATTGAAAAGGTTCACGCCGCTCTGCGGCACGCCGGTGCAAAAGCTGACTGAGGTGGCGGTGCTGGCCTCCGAGACTAACCCCTACGACCCGATGGAGCGCGCGATCATAGACGAAGCCGCGAAAAACGGCATCGACGTCAAACGGCTTCAGGGACAGCGACTTCTTCATGAATATCCCTTTTCTTCGGAATCGCGCATGATGTGCCATATATGGGCTTACAGGGGAAAGGTATTGGCGGCGGCGAAGGGCTCCCCCGAAAACATTCTCAAACTGTGTTCCCTCACTCCGGGCGAGCGCGAACGGGCGGAGAGCGAACAGAGAAGGCTCGCGGAAGAGGGCTGCCGCGTACTGGCCGTGGCCTACAACGACGACATGAAGGATATCCCGGAAGAGATGGAAGAATGTTCCCTGAACCTCGCCGGGCTCGCCGCCTTTATAGACCCCCCGCGCGAAAACGTCGCGGAATCGATAAGGGCCTGCGGCGGCGCGGGCGTGCGCGTCGTGATGATAACGGGGGACAACAGCGTGACCGCGCACCGGATAGCGCACGAGGTCGGCCTCGGCTGCGGGGAAAAAGAACATGTTATGATAAGCGGCGAAGAGCTGGAAAAGATGGATGACGAAGAGCTGGCGGAAAAGCTGGGCGACGTGACGATCTTCTCGCGCATACTGCCGCGTGAAAAGATGCAGATAGTCAGGGCGCTGCGCTCGCGCGGCGAAGTGGTGGCAATGACGGGCGACGGCGTAAACGACGCCCCCGCTCTCAAATACGCGGATATAGGCATCGCGATGGGCGGCCGCGGCACCGAGGTGGCGCGCGAAGCGGCAGACATGGTGCTGCTTGACGACGATTTTTCGACTATCGTGAGCACAATCCGCGACGGGCGGCGCATCTACGACAACATCAGAAAGGCGATGGAATATATCCTCGTTATACACATCCCCATCGCGCTTTCGGCGCTGGCCGCGCCGCTGCTGGCCCTTCCCGTGCTGCTCGCACCGATCCACGTCGTTCTGCTTGAGCTGATAATCGACCCGACCTGTTCGATAATCTTCGAGCGCCAACCGGAAGAGAGGGACATCATGGAGCGGCGTCCCCGCCCCGTAGGCTCGCCGATCATCACCAAGGGATTGCTGGGCAAGGCGGTCGCGCAGGGACTTGCGATCTTCGCGGCGGCTTTCGGCTCCTACTACCTGACACTGCGCAACGGCGACGCGGAGCACGCGCGGACCTTCTTCCTGACAGTCCTCGTGCTCGCTAACCTGTTCCTCGTCTATGTGAACCGCTCCGATAAAGATTTCGCTTTCGCGAAGGGTAACGCGGCGATCGACAAAATCGCCTGGCTCGTCAACATCAGCGTGCTGTTCTGCCTCATCGTGATGTCGACGCTGCCGCAGGCCGCCGCCGCGACCAAGCTACAGCCGCTTTCGCTCGCCGATTTCATCACGGCGCTGCTTACGGCCGCCGCGGCCACCTTCTGGTGGGAGGGCGTCAAGTGGTTCAGGAGGATGGAAGGTCAGAGGCAGCTATAAGAGGCGCGCCTGTCCGATCAGCTTTTGTCCAAAAAGATCGGAGGCCGGTACGATCTGCCCCAATTCCACCATTGCGTTGATGGAGTGCCGAAGATGCTCCTCCGCGCATAGCTCGGCTCCGGCGGAATCACGCGCCTCTATACGCTCAAAAAGCTTCAGATGGTCCTGATAGACAGAGCGGCGGCCGCCCTCCTTCTCAGGAGAGGTCCTGATCCTCATAAGCGAGAGGCTGTGCTCGGCGACCGCGTGTATTCCCTCGTAAAGGCGCGAAAGATAGGCATTCTCGGCCGATTCCACAATGACCGTGTGAAAGGCGGTATTCCAGATCAAACTCTGCTGTGCCGCCTCCTCTCCGCCCTCCTCCACAAGCTCGCGGAGGTTGCGAAGGCATTCGCGCATCTTTGTGAGATCCTTTTCGTCACGCCGGACGGCGGCGATCGCCGTCGCCGGCGGTTCGACGATCTGGCGCACCTCCATCACCCGGGAAAGCATGTCGGCCGGCCAGCCGCGAACCTTGTGGAGCATCATCTTCGCTTCGTTCTCTTCGGTTGAGGACAAATATATTCCCTGCCGGTCGCGAATATCGAGCACTCCCATCGCCTCAAGGGCGATAAGCCCCTCGCGGACGACGGGGCGCGTCTCCCCGACCACCTCGGCCAGCCGCCTCTCCGGCAGCAGCTTGTCCTGCGAGACGACTTCGCCGCTGTTTATCTTCTCCAATAATTTTTCTATTACTTGCCTTCTCTTATCATTCATAAAAATACCACCCCAAGGAAATCATACCTCTTTAGGAATATTCTGTCTCCTTTGCAAATGCGGACGCCGCTCCGCAAATCACACGCCCATGCCCCGTACCGACGCGGCGGTGTGGTCATTCTATCGTGCCGCCGCCTACGACGGCGTCGCCGTCGTACATGACTACGGCCTGGCCGGGGGTCACGGCGCGCTGCGGCTCGTCGAATTCAATACGCAGGCGGTCGTCGCCTGTCTGTTCGGCGGTCGCCCACTGTTCGCGCTGCTTGTAGCGGACCTTCGCCCTTATACGCAGCGGCGCGGTCAGCCTGTCGCAGGCGATAAGGTTTATCCCTGTGGCGGTGAGGCTTTTGGAGAAGAGTTCGCTCTCTTTTCCGAGGACGACGGTGTTGCGCGCCGCGCATTTCGCGCAGACGTAGAGCGGTTCGCGCAGAGAGAGGCCGAGTCCGCGGCGTTGACCGATCGTGTAACGCACGAAGCCTCTGTGTTCTCCGAGCGCGCGTCCCTCTTTATCGACGAATTGCCCGGCGAGGTTCGGTTCGCCGGTATATCTCTCGATGAAGGAGGCGTAATCGCCGTCAGGGACGAAACAGATATCCTGGCTCTCGCGCTTCTTCGCGTTGATAAAGCCGTTGGCTTCCGCGACGGCCCGCACCTCGGCCTTCGTCATCCCGCCGAGCGGCAGCAGCGTGTGCGCGAGCTGTTCCTGTGTCAGCGAGTAAAGGACATAGCTCTGGTCTTTGCTTTCGTCCGCGCCCTTTTTCAGCCCCCAGCGCCGCGCGGCCCCGTCGTAGCAGATAACGGCGTAATGTCCGGTAACGATATGGCCGATATCGAGCTCCCGCGCGCGCAGGAAGAACTTTTCAAACTTCAGGAAACGGTTGCAGTCGATGCATGGATTGGGCGTCTCACCGTTTTTATAGGCGGTGATAAAGCGCTCTATCACTTCGCGGCGAAAATTATCGGAAAAGTTGAAGACGAAAAAAGGTATGCCCAGACGGTTCGCGACGCTGCGCGCGTCTTCCACATCGTCAAGCGAGCAACAGCGGCTCTCGCCCTCGATGCCGATATCTTCGTTGGAAAATAGTTTCATCGTCGCGCCGGTACAGTCAAAGCCGGCCTCCTTCGTTAAAAAGGCGGCGACGGAGCTGTCGACTCCGCCGCTCATCGCGATCAGCGCTTTGTTGTTTTCCAACTACTTCAATTTCTCCAGGTTGGCGGTCACTTCGGCTTCGCAGGAGCGCATCGCCTCGAGCGTCTTTTCAAGCAGCGTGTCAAGCTCCCAGCCCAGCATCTCCGCGCCCTGCGCGATCACCTCGCGCGAGCAGCCGGCGGCGAATTTTTTATCTTTGTATTTTTTCTTGAGGCTTTTGAGCTCCATGTCGGAGACGCTTTTTGAGGGACGCATCAGCGCCGCGGCCCAGATGAGCCCCGTCAGTTCGTCGGCGGCGAAGAGTGTTTTTTCCATCAAATGTTCCGGCTTGATGTCCGTGCAGAGGCCGTAGCCGTGGCTGCATATCGATTTGATCATCGCCTCGTCCGCGCCGATCTCGCGCAGCAGTTCCGGCGCCTTTTTGCAGTGCTCGTCAGGGAAGCATTCAAAGTCCACGTCGTGAAGCAGCCCGATAGTCGCCCAGTAGTCGGCTTCGTCGGCAAAGCCGAGATCGTTTGCGTACCATCTCATAACGCCCTCCACAGTCAGCGCGTGCAGCAGATGGAACTCCTCTTTGTTGTATTTTTTAAGCAGCCCCGCGGCCGCTTCTCTTGTAACGCCGTCACTCATAAAAATATCCCTCCATCGGTATTTCATTGGGCATAATTATAAGTTCTCCCGCGCTTCCGCGCAAACCGCCGGCCCTCGTTTCTAGGCGCTCGCGCCGTTTTTGTCCTCGTACAGGGCGCAGCCGCCTTTTCCGTCAGCTTTCACTTTATATAGAGCTTCGTCCGCTTCGCGATATAGGAGCTGGAAGCCCTTCGCGCCGTCCATGGCTACGGATACACCGATGCTGACGGAAACGTACGACTCGAGCTTGTGGAGCTCTTTTATACGCTTCGCGTGTTCGCAGAAGGCGCTGGCCTTTGCAGCCGCCGTCTCCGGTGAGCGGACGTCCTTAAGCAGCACGATGAACTCGTCCCCGCCAAGTCTTCCGACGATGTCAGAGTCACGGAAGAAATGGAGCATATCGCCGGCAAGCGCCGTGAGGACGCGGTCTCCCTCGATATGCCCGAAGCGGTCGTTTATCTCCTTGAAATTATCGATGTCGATGATAAAAAAGGCGTGGATGCCGCTGGCTCCTTCTCCGTCAAGAAAGCTTTCCATGCGTTCGACGGCGGCTTTGCGGTTGAGCATCCCCGTCAGCGCGTCGCTGTCCGCCATTGTGCGCAGCTGCTGCAGGCTGCGCTTTTCTTCGTCTATATTTGTAAGGCGGCAGATAACGCGCTGGAGTTTTCCGTAGGAATCAAAGAGCTTTGCAAATTCGACGCGTATCCAGAAAAACTCTCCCGCGGGGTTTTTCGCGCGAAAATCAAGGGCATGCTGCCTATCGCCGCAGTCGATGTCAGTCATATACCTCCGTACCATCTCGCGGTCTTCTTCAAAGACCTGTGAAAGAAAATGCTCATCCAATTCATGAGAGGTGAAAAAGCGCGGCTTGTAGCCGAATTTTTCTTCAAAATTCTTGTTATACCTTACCGTATCGTTGGCGATATCGACGACGACGAGCACCGCGTCGGAGAGGTTGGCCGCGATGCGGTAAAGCTCCTCGCTCTGTCGCAGCCGTTCCTCCTCCATCATCAGTTCGCAGTTTTTCTTTGCGTTGAGTTTATAGATATAGACGATAAAAAGCGCGGAACAGAGGACGACCATGCCGATGATCATATAAGCGAGGTGCAGTATCCGGTTTTTCTGTCCATCCACCACGGCGGCGTCAATGACGTTGAAAAGATACCATCCGTTGACGCCCAAAGGCTGATAGACGGCATAGCGCCTGTTGCCGCGGAAAGAATACCCGAATATGCCGCCATGTTCCGATTTAAAATTTTTCATAAAGCCTTCAAAGGTGTCTATACGGTCCAGCCTGCTGTTCCTCAGCAGCTCCAGAAAATTATCCATGTGTTTTGTGCCGGAGAGCATCTCGTTGTCGAGAAGAAAGTTGCGGTTGTCCGTGCCGATGACGACGCGCCCGTCTTCGTCGACGATGAAGCTGTAGCTGCTGACGTCAAAGACGTCTATCTTCGCGATCGACTTGAAGCGGGAGAAGTCATAACTGCCGAAGAGGACGCCGTCCACACTGTTGCCGTTTATTATCGGCACGGAGATGATAAACCTGGGTTTTTTCGCTACGAGCCCGGAATCCACCTTTTCGACGACTGTCTGGTAAAGCATGCTCTTTTGAAAATAATCCCTGCCGCTGACGTCGACGCGGTCGCCGGTGGAAAGATAGCCCCTGCCGTCCCTGCCGAAGACGCCCACGTTGAGGAAGTTGGAGGAATACTTCATCATTTCCAGGCGCGGTATGATCTCTTTCAGGTCGCCGACTTTGCTGATCTCAACGCTGATGTTGTCGGCAAGCGTCGTCAGCATCCGGATCTGCCCCTCTATCGAGACATTGAAGAGCATGACCTGCTGCTCGGTCGAGTCCACAAGCGTAGAGAAGGTGTTTTCCTCCGTCAGCCGCGTTATCGCGGCGCTGAAGACAAGCAGGCTCACAAAGGCGGCCAGCGCGATGAAACACGGCACTAAAAGTATCCCGTAAATATTTTTTACCACATATCTTTTTTCTTCCGGCATATCGCCCCTCCTTCAAAGCAGAGCCCTTATGATGCGGAAGCAGGAAAAGGCGCCGCCCACGCCTATATCAAACAGATCTATGCCGTTCGGACGTTTTGCCTGCTAACGATATTCGCTATCACATATGCTTTTGATATTTCTCCGATTATAACTCTTTTAATCATCGGATGTAAATGTTCTGAAAGCACAAAGGATCAAAGTAAATACAAAAAAAGTTTTTCGATTTCGCATAACCGCTATCCGCGACGATGATATACAATATACCATACTTAAAGATCAGCTCTAAGAAAGAGGGCTCGCGATGCAGGCAAAAAGAAAAAAAATGCTGATAGGAGACCTCGCCGTTCTCTTGGTAGCCTTGATCTGGGGCGCTACAAATGTCGTCATCCGCGACGCGCTGGGAGACATAACCCCCTTCTGGTTCTGCGCGCTGCGCTTCATCATCGCCTGGACCGCCGTCATGCTCATCTTCGGCAAGAGGGCGATGTCGATGGACCTCCGCGCGAAAGCCGCCGGGACATTCACCGGCATGGTATTTATCTGCGCCTACCTCGCGGGAGCCGTGGGGCTGCTCTACACGACCGCTGGCAACCAATCCTTTATCATCTCCATGTCCGTCGTCTTCGTACCGCTTTCTGTCTGGCTATTCACAAGAAAGTTTCCCGGCTGGCACGTCGCCGCGGCCGTAGTTCTATGCACGGCCGGCATGGCGGGACTTGTACTTGACGGCGACCTTTCGGTCAATGTCGGAGACCTGCTCTCCGCCGGCGCGATGCTCTTCGTGACCGCCTACATCCTGCTCGTGCAGAAATTCGTCACCGGCTCGGACCCCTGCGGGCTTGCCTGCTGGCAGGCGTTCGGAGGCATGATCCTCGCTTGTGCCGCGGCATTCCTCTTTGAACCGATACCGGCGCGCCTCAGCGGCGCGGCATGGGCGGCTGTGATCTACGCGGGGACCATCGGCTTCGCGCTGACGCTCGTCCTCCAAACGGCCGCGCAAAAATACACCGCCTCGACTCATGTCGCGATACTCCTTTCGACCTCCGGCATCTTCGGCAGCGCCATCGGCGTCATCTTTATCGGCGAACCGATGACATGGCGCATCTTCATCGCCTCGGCACTGATATTGGCGGGAGTCATGGCGGTCGAGGCCATACCGGCGCTGAAAAAGCGTGCCCCGACCCGGCAATAATACAAAAAAACAGATAAGAAGCGCCAGCGTTTTTGCGCCGGGCTTCTTGTTAAAATTGCCTTTTTATTTAGCTAAAGACTCTTTTTTCCTGCGAAGGACGATCGGAACAGCAAATATCAGCACCGCGAGCAGAGACGCGGCTCCCCCCGCGGCGGCGCATCCTCCGCTCCCTCCGCTTCCGCTATTTTCTTTTTTTAAGACCGCGATCGCCGTCGGGTCCACGATACGCCCCGCGTTCCCGTCGAGGTCGAAGGTTCCGTTATCCTTGATGAAGAGTACGATCGTATATTTCGCCGCGTCGTCAAAGCTGCCGTTAAAGGCGTTTCCATCTTCGTCGAGTATCGTATAACGGCCGTCGGCGTATTCGCTCTCGTTCGCCGCCCATTTATATTCAAGCCGCGTGCCGTCCGGCTTTATTTTGAAAACGGCGAGATCCGCGCGCGTGCCTCCGGCGGCGAGATCAGAGCCGTCAAGCTCGAAGGCCGCCGCGCACAGCCGCCCCTCGGTCATTTCGCCGTCCGCGAGCGTGAAGACGGGAAGGAGCGATATCTCTTCTATCTCCCTGCCGCCGAGCCCTTCTAAAGCGTTATCGACGATGTCAAAATCAAGATAAAGCCCTTCGTCAGTGGTGACGAGCTGCCCATCCGTGAATATTCCCGCGACTTGAGAGATCTCCTCCGGCAGCTCGGCGAGAAGCGGCAGGATGTCGCCCGAGGTCTCGATGTCCGGCGATACCGGCGTCACCGGCGTGCCGCCGAAGCCCTTTTCCCACGCGCCGTTCAGGTCGAGCGCGCCGTAAGCAGAATAACCCTCTTTCGCTATAGAGCCGTCAGCCCCTTCAAGCAGCATCGCCTTCACTTCCCGGGCGCTCTTTGACGGGTCGAGGGAGAAGAGCAGCGCCGCCGCGCCCGCGACGCACGGCGAGGCCATCGAGGTGCCGCTTATTGACGTATAGCCGGATTCGTTAAATATGTCGCCGAGCAATTTGCCGGTGCGGCAGGTCGAGAGGATTTCGGTGCCGGGGGCGAAGATGTCCACCCATTTGCCGCTCACGCTGTAGTTTGTGTACGAGCCGTCCGGCGACAGCGCGCCGTTTTCCTCTTTTTTAAGCGCGCCCACGGAAATCGTATTCTCATACTTGAAACAGGCCGGATAGAAACGTCTGCCTTTCGTTAACCAGCTTTTCTTTGGCGCGTCGAGGTCTTCGCCGTCATTGCCGGCGGCCAGAGCAAGCAACATGCCGTTGTCGCTCATTTCCTTTATTTTAAGGTCATAGGCGCTGCCTTCCATTTCCTTCGGGAGGCCCCACATACCGAACGACATGTTTACCACGCGGATATTCGCGCCGGCTCTTTTCGCGGCGAGAACGAAGTCAATGCCTCGTATGAGGTCCGACGTCTCCGCCATATCGCCTAGTATGCTGTAAGAGAAGACGTTCACCGGCAGTATCTTCACATTCCAGTTCATCCCAGCGATACCGGTTTCGTTGTTTCCCGCCGCGCCGATGATGCCCGCAACGTGCGTGCCGTGTCCCGTGATGTCGCCGATGCGGCTCATCGTTTCACGAGTGCCGCCGTCGATATCGCCGATCTCTCCGGGGATCGTCGGAGACGGCCCTATCGGTATGGCCGGATAGGACTTCGATGGGATTCCCAGATGGACTTCGCTGTGATACCACGCGCCGTGGCTGCCGGCAAAGTCGCCGCTGATGACGCCGCTTTCCGCGCTCATCTTATCCGCAAGCTCCCTGCTGATGACGAACATGTCGTCCTTGAGGTCAGGGTGGTCATAGATGACGCCGGAATCGATGACGGCGACCACCGTCTCCGCCGTTCCCGTGCCGTGGCGCCACACTTCGGGAGCCTTTGCCGCCGCCGGTCCCCACTGGCGCGCCCACAGCGGGTCGTTTGGGGTTTTCAGCGCCTGGCGGCGCATGAGATAGTTGGGCATCGCGCTGATGACGTCGGGATCTTTCGTTAAACGCGCGATGAAATCTTCCGTGCTTTCGCCATAGGCGGCGCGCAGGTGCGCCACGATGAGAGTCCCGCCGGAGGCGGAACTCGCGCGTGACGTGGCCGCCCCCGAAACGCTCTCTTCAATGGGGCTGAAGAGCTGTATCACGCTGCCGCCGGATTTCGACGCGGAGACGGCCGCGCGCGCCTTCATGCTTTCTCTCGCGGCGGCCGATTTAGCGCCGGAGAGGGAGGACGAGGTCCCCTTCATCACGACGATCGCTTCGCCCTCGACATATTCGGGCTGCTGCGCGGCCCGCGCGCCGCAGGAAAACACCGCAATCGCCAGAAACGCCGCCAGAGCGGCGGCAAAAAAAGGTTTGTTCTTCATAATCGCGCTCCCTTCATAGATAAATGTTCTCTTATCTAACTATACATGCGTCCGAAAATTAAATCCACCCTACAGCCGAGGGCGGTCACAATCAACATCCGATCTTTCAAACATTCCCCCTTCAGCCCGTTGGCGGCAGTTCCAACTCTGCAAGCTCGCGCTCCAGACCGATAGTGATAAAATTTTCCGCGGCCCTCTCTCGGTAGTATTCATAGCTCTCCGGCAGGACAGAGTCAATGACTGCCGCGGCTTCGCCGTCCGCTGCGGCGTTTTTTTTCAGCAGCGCGCATATTTTGTATAGGTAGGCGTATTCGTAGGGATTTTTTATGAGGCGGCTGCATTCAAAGCCCTCGGCAAGGTATTTTGCCGACAGCCTGTAGTTCTTCTCGAAGGAATAGATAAAAGCGAGATACGCTTTGACTATCGTCGTCGAAAGGGCGGAATAAATCTGCTCGCGCAGGATCTCAAATTTGAGGAAGTATTCCTTCGCCTCCTTCAGCCTGCCTGTTTTTACCAACGCCTGCCCCAGGTTCATGTAAAAAAGCGGCAGACCGTTGGTAATGTTGGCCGAAAGGCACAGTTCGATCGCCTTGCGGTAGAGAGGGATACACCTTTCATACTCTCCGGCGTATTTATATTCGTAGGCAAGGTAGTTAAAGACACAGGCACGGATGGAGATCACGTTTTCGTTGAGCGGCGCGGAACAAAGCAGCGAGAGGCTTTTCAGCAGCATACTCTTCGCGTTTTTATAACGGCGGCAGTTTATCTCCGCCAGCGCGTATGATTTGAGGATGTCGGCGCGCTCGACGTCGTCGGGGATCTTTTTGAGTATACGCAGCGCCTCGACCGCGTTTTCCTTTATCATCGTGTAGTCCCGCGTCTGGATGCCGTAATAGATAAGCTGTTTTCTCGCTTTCAGCAGGCGGCGCGTGTCGGTGTCGAATTCAAGCAGTTTTTCGATATATTCCAGGCCGCGGCCATAGTCGCAGGCCTTGATCGCAAAGCTCGCCTTGAGCAGAGTAAATTCATATTGCAAATCAACGGGCACGGGCTGGCGTGAAAATTCGTCTTCCAGCTCATCAATGAAGCTCTGCGTAAAACTGGTGAGAAATTCAGGAAAATCGTTGTCGATCGAAACAATGCTGGCAGCCTTCATAAGTTTGTAATGAAGGTACTTCGTCGTCTGCCCCGCATTGCCGTAATGGTAGATTATATTATCGATATGATCTTTGAGGCAACCGTTTTTCTCGCCATAGGCCGCCAGGTACTCCGCTATTTTCATGTGGATGGTCTTGCGCTTGATCAGCGGCTGGCTCTGATAGATATAGCTTCGGAACTGCTCGTGGGCGAAGAGCAGCGTCAGCCGTCCGTCCTTGATCTCTTCCTTCAGAAAGCCGTTGCGCACGAGGGGCTCGTAGAGTTCGAGCGCCTTGATGTAGTCCACTCCCACGATCGACGCAACCGCTTCTGGCATGATGCCGCTGAAAAATGTGGAGGAAATGTAGAGGACGGCCTGCTCGTGGTCGGAGAGGGTTTTCAGCCTGTTTTCGAGCAGATAAAAGAATTTATAGCTTTTGACGTTTTTGTTTTCCTTGAG
Source organism: Cloacibacillus evryensis DSM 19522 (assembly GCF_000585335.1). Lineage (NCBI taxonomy): Bacteria > Thermotogati > Synergistota > Synergistia > Synergistales > Synergistaceae > Cloacibacillus > Cloacibacillus evryensis. The sequence continues at coordinate 640,291 of NZ_KK073872.1, read as the reverse complement.
GTTGTTGATTATCTCAAAGAGATAGAGCGGGTTGCCGCCGCTTTCACGGTAGATCGAATCCACAAGCTCCGCGCCAGGTTCTTTAAGGCTGCGGGCGGCGATAGACTCCACTTCGCCGCGTTCGAAGTTCCGCAGTTCAATGATGTCGATATTTTGCAGTACGCTTTTATCGAAGGTTTTTATATATTCTCCAAGCCAGCTTTCGTGACAGCTGAAGATGAAAAGCACACGGCGGCAATATTTATAAACCGCGACGCGCTGGATGAAGTCAAGGCTACGTCTGTCACAGAAACGAATGTCGTCGATCACGACCACAAACTTGCCGCGCGCCGCGAGGTAGCCGAACAGCTCGGAAAAGAGGTCTTCCAGCTCAAAGAGCGGGAGGGATGCCTTATCGATGCGCGGCGCCTCCCCTTGCGCGCCGCCGTTGAACATGAAGGGGAAAAAGTAGAGCATGATGCGGCGGTAACTCTCGGGAAGGGCCGCCGTGCCGATCTTCAGCGCTTTAAGCATTTTTCCTGTCAGCAGCGAAAGGATGCGGTATTCTATCTTTGCCTCCGCCTCATAGCATACCAGCGAGATGACCGTCGTTCCGGCGACATCGTTGTTTCTTAGGTAATGGTTCAGCAGGCAGGTCTTGCCGCTGCCGATGCCGCCGGCTATGATCAGGTTTGCGTAAGGCTCGCCGGCGCTGAAATTACGGTGCGCGCCGTCGATTTTTTTAAGTTCCTCCCGCCGCCCGTAAAAATACGGTTCAGTGTTCCCGCGGGCGGCTTTTTTCTGCATCAGCGCCGTGCGGTAGAGGTTCTGCAATTCCTTGCGCGGTTCCACCATCAAATCGGAGATCAACCTTTTTTCGAAATCGCGGTAGAGCAGGATGAGGTCGTCAAGGCGTTTTTCCGTGAAGCACCGCTCCATGACCGCAAGCACGACTTCCTCGTCGTACGGATCCATCTTTGAGAGCGCGGCGATGCGCCCCAGAGCCTGCTGCCCCGTTAGTTTACCTTTAGCGAGTTCGTCGAGGAAGACGCCCTTGGCTGAATTATAGAGGCGCATACTTTGCCTCTTGTTATATTCTTCGGCGAATGAATTGAAATCCGGGCAATCCTTAAGGTAGAAGCCCTCCATAAATTCTCCGCCGAGCGGCTCCGTCAGCAACTCGAGCTCGACGCCGTCGGAAAACTCAAGTACGCCGCGGTCTTTTTTGAAGACGTCGCGGCCGAAGATCTTCGTTATATAGTAGATGGAATTGCGGAGGTTCTTATTGGCGCCGAGCTGGTCCAATTCAGGCCAGAATATAAGTTCGAGGGCAGATTTGGAGACCTGGCCGACGAGCGCGACATAGTAAAAGATCGCTTCCGCCTTCTTCGTGGGAAATACGACCCTCTTGCCGTCTTTCAGCACTGAGGGCGCGCCAGACAAGTTGAGAGAAATTTTCATTTTGTACCTCCGCGATACATCCTCTGTGACATATTTATGACATTAATAAATATAATCATGCCATGGAGAAGGTTTTAGGCTTTCGCGCGCCACCCCTATCCAGATAAATATTATAGCGCCTCCGCCACGCCGGTGAAAAATTTTTTCAGGCGACGCGGGGGGAAAGAATGAAAGAGGGCTTTTGCATGTACTCCATTGTAAAATGCGGAACGCTGATCGACGGCACGGGCGCGGAACCAACCGTCGGCGCGGCTCTGCTGCTGAAAGACGGCCTGATCGTAAGCTCCGGAAAATACGAGGAGGTCGCGAAGGAGGCTCCAGCCGGAGCGGAGCTGATCGACTACGGTGATAAGTACGTAACTCCCGGCATCATAGACGCGCACGTCCACGTCACGATAGATCCCGAAGCGGATTTTACCGGCTTCGTGGGACGCGACAGCGACACAAGAATAGCGCATCGCGGCACGGTCAACCTCAAAAAGACGCTCGACGGCGGCGTGACCTTCATCCGTGACCTCGGCGGCTATCACCACATCGACATCGAGCTGAAAAAGCTTATCGACGAAGGACTGATCGAAGGCTGCGGACTGCTGGCAAGCGGCGAGATGATCACGATGACCGGCGGTCACGGCTGGAAGATAGGCCGCGAGTGCGACGGACCTTCCGAAGCGCGCAAGGCGGCGCGCGAGCAGATAAAAGCCGGGGCGACGGTGATCAAGATCATGGCCACCGGCGGCAACCTTACGCCGGGGCCGCAGGGCGCGCCTCAGCTCTCGGAAGAGGAGATACGCGCGGCTGTGGAAGAGGCTCATAAATCGGGCAAACGCACCACCACCCACTCCCACAGCGCGGAGGGCGTTAAGAACGCGCTGCGCGCCGGCATCGACTGCATCGAGCATGGTATGTTCATCGACGAAGAGGCGCTCGATTTTATGAAGGCCCATGGCATTCCCTATGTGCCGACGCTGGTAGCGCCTTGGATCTGCGCGATGGTCGGCGAGGAACGCGGCCTCAGCAAAGAGGCGGTGGAAAAAACGAAGAGCGCTATCGGCAGGCACATGGAAAGCTTCCGCATGGCGGTGAAAAAGGGCGTCAAGATCGCGATGGGGACCGACGCTGGGACCCCCTTCTGCGAACACGGCAAGGCCTACGTAGGCGAACTGCGGCTGATGACCGAGGGCGGCTTCACTCCCATGCAGGCCATAGTCGCGGCGACGAAAAGCTCCGCCGAAGTGGTAGGCGTGGAAAAGAGCCGCGGCACGCTTGAGGCGGGCAAAGAGGCGGATTTCCTCATACTCGCGGAAAACCCGCTCGACGACCTCGGCGCTTTCGAGCATATCCGCGAGGTCTACAAGGGCGGCCGCAGAGTAGAGCGAAAATATCTCTAAGGACGGGGCGGAAACGATGGAAACGGAAAAAAGGCTCGCCGAGATGGGCGTTGAATTATATCCCGACATCAAGCCGATCGGCAGTTATCTCCCTTTCACCCGCTGCGGAAATGTGATCCATATTTCGGGACAGGGGCCGAGCATTCGCGGTGAATATGTCAAATACATCGGCAAGGTCGGTGAAAACGTCACCAAAGAGGAAGCCAAAGAAGCGGCGGCGGTGACGGCGGCCAACCTCATCTCCATCCTTAAAAAAGCGGCCGGCGACCTGGACCGCGTCAAACAGATCGTCAGCGTCCACGGCTACGTCAACAGCACGCCGGACTTCACCGAGCAGCCCTACGTCATCAACGGGGCCTCGGACTTGCTGGTGAAGGCCTTCGGCGAAAAGGGACGGCACGCGAGATGCGCGATGTCCGTCAATTCGCTCCCGCTGGGAATCTGCGTGGAAGTGGAATTGACGGCGGAAATAGAATAAAAGAGGAGGAATTTTTCATGAAGACTATCGGTATCGTCGGCGGTATGGCCTGGCAGTCATCCGCCGAAGTCTACAAGATCATCAACGAGCTCGTCAACAAAAAGCTCGGCGGACAACACTCCTGCCAGTGCGTGATGTACTCGGTCGATCTCGACCCCGTGCTCATCCTGCGCGACGAGGACGACTGGGAAAAGCTCAACGACATCATGGAGGACGCGGTCAAACGCGTCGAGGCCGCCGGCGCGGACTTCACGATGATCTGCTCGAACACGATGCACAAGACAGTGAGCGCGATCAAGAACAGAGTATCCAAGCCGATACTGCACATCGCCGACGTCACGGCACAGGCGATACTCGACAAGGGATTCAAGACAGTCGGCCTTATGGGGACGAAGTTCACGCTCACACAGGATTTTTACAAGGACAAGATGGAAAAGGACTACGGGATAAAGATACTCATTCCCGATGAAGACGATATCGCCTTCATCCACCACGTCATTTATGAGGAGCTCGACTACAGCATATTCAGCCCCGCCTCAGCCAAGCGCTTCGTAGAGATCATCGAAAAGCTCCACCAGCGGGGCGCCGAGGGAGTCATCCTCGGCTGCACGGAGATACCGCTGCTCGTAAAGCAGGAAGACACGTCCGTCCCCTTATTCGACACAACCACGCTCCACGCCGAGGCGGCCGTTAAACTCGCGCTCGCGGAATAGCTTTTCGCGAAGAAAGGAAAACGACATGAAAGAACCGGCTGAAATGAGCCCTCAGGGCCAGGTAAAAAAGAAGTTTCTATTCCCGCACATCTACGTGCTGCTGCTGATGATCATCATTGCCTGCGCGATCGCGACTTGGCTGCTGCCGGCGGGAGAATTTGAACGCGTCAAAAACGCCGCCGGACGCACGATAGTCGTCGCCGGCACCTATCACCCGATCCCCGCCACGCCCGTCGGCCCCTTCCAGATGATCCAGGCCATCTATGGCGGTATGCTCGACGCGGCGAACATCATCTTCTTTATTATGATCGCCTATGCCTCGATCGGGCTGATAATCGCGACGGGCGCTTTCAACGGCCTCGTCTCCGGCCTGCTGCGCATATTCAAGGGGAAATCACGCACCGTCATCATCCCCGTCTTCATCGCGATCCTGGGCGTCGCCTCCTCAACGATAGGCGTTTTTGAAGAGGCCTTCCCCTTCGTGCCGATCTTCGTCGGCATCGCGATCGCCATGGGCTACGACGCGATCGTCGGACTGGCGATCGTGGCGTGCGGCGTCGGCATCGGTTACTCTGGAGCCGTGATGAACCCCTTCACCGTCGGCATGGCGCAGAGCATCGCGGAACTGCCGCCGATGTCAGGCGCCGGCTTCCGCATCTTCTGTCATATATCGATGGTCGTCGTGGCCTCGATCTATACCATGAGGTACGCGCTCAAGATACAGGAAGACCCCACGAAGAGCCTGCTCTACGGGTCAGAGATGGCCGCTCACGTCAAAGCCGACGAAAACCTTGAGAACTACCGTTTCGGAATCCGTGAAATACTGGTCCTCGCCACACTGGCGGTGGGGATAGTCGTCGTCGTTTACGGTACCAAAGCCTATGGCTGGTATTTGCAGGAGCTGTGCGCAATCTTCCTTATCATGGGACTCGCGAGCGCTGCCATCATGGGCTGGAGCCCCTCTGAGACGGCGGAAAAGGTCGCCGCCAGCTTCGCCGACATGGCGATGGCGGCGATGATGGTCGGACTTGCGCGTGCAATACTCGTCGTCCTTCGCGCCGGAAGCGTGATCGACACGGTCGTTTACGGACTGGCCTTCCCTCTCTCCTACATGCCGAGCTGGATAGCCGCCGAATGTATGCTAGTCGTACAGACGCTGCTCAACTTCCTCGTGCCCTCCGGCTCGGGGCAGGCGGTCATCAGTATGCCGATCATGGCTCCGCTATCCGACCTTCTCGGCATTCCGCGCCAGATAGCCGTTCTATGCTTCCAGTTCGGCGACGGGCTCTCAAACATCGTCTGGCCGACGGCCTTCGCGCCGGTGCTCTGCGCACTTGCCGGCATTAAGCTTGACAGATGGTGGAAATGGATGGTCCCGCTCTTCATTCTGCTGATACTCACCCAGATGATACTGATCGCCATCGCCATGTTTATCGGCTGGGCGTAACGTAAAACCTCCATACACAAAAATACAGATCAAGTAGGAGGCCTCTCAAATAATGGGAGGCCTCCTACTCAATTTCTAAGAAACCTCCCGGCTATGCATAGAGGTCCTTTCTTGTAACAAACACCGGCCGCATGGCGGTTTATTTCAAACAGGGTATTTTGGTAATTATCGAAGCGATCATTTTTATCGCGCAGTTATAATCTTCCACGTAGATGTTTTCATTGGGGGCATGTTCTCTGCTGTCTTCGTTCATGACGCCGATCATCACACATGGTATGTCAAGCCTGCCGCATACGGCGCAGACACCGCTGCTGCCCCAGTCGTTGAGGATGATATTGGGTTCCATTCCATATATTTCTCTCGCTGATTGGACCGCGGCTTTCATGAGCGCTGATTCGCAACTGGTGCGGAACGGGTCGTAGGATGATTTTAATTTTACCTCGATATCGCTGAAGCCCTTCCTGTCCAAATGCCTCCTGATTTTTTTCATAGCGCTTTCCGGAGTTTGCCCCACAGCCAGCCGCAAATCAAGAAAGACTGAGGCGTTTCCCGGCAGGATAGTCTTTGTCTCCGTGTCGCTGGAGGTTCCTTTGAAACCATTGATATTGATGGTCGGAGAATTGACGAGCCTTTCTTTCAAAGCGCCGCCTTTGTCGCCGTTCAGAAAGGAGCTGATGCCGTAAGACCTGAGCGAGGCTTCTTCGTCAAAACTCATATCGTGGATTATTTTACGTTCTTTATCCGAGAGCGGGGCGATATCATCAACATATCCGTCAATGAGTATTTCTTCTTTATCATTTTTCATCGACGCCAGCGCCCATACGAGACGCCAGAAAGGATTGGCAACGATGGCGGCGTTGGCCGAATGCAAATCCCGGCCTGCCGTCCTGCACGACAACTCTATTTTACAGATCCCCTTTACGCCTAAGGTGATATGCGGACGCCCCCTTTCGAGATCGCGGCTGCCGCCTTCCCAGAAAAACCCGTCGCATTCGAGCAAGCCGCCCTTTACGAGCATAAAATCATCAAGGTGGGGGCTTCCTATCTCTTCCTCTCCGTCATAAAAGAATTTTAGGTTCACAGGAATTTTGCCATATATCTGCTTGCAGGCATGAACCGCGCAAATCCTGGAAAACATGCTCCCCTTGTTGTCAGCTGTGCCCCGACCCCATATCCTGCCGTCGCGAATGACAGGCTCAAAAGGATAGGACTCCCATTCTTCCAGCGGTTCGACGGGCATTACGTCGTAGTGGTTGTAAAAAGCCAACGTATCTTTCGCCCCTTCGTCAAGGTAGGCGTATATGTAGGGCGAGCCGCCTGTTTCGATGATATTTGTTTTCAGTCCCAGTTTGTCTTCAAGGAAATGTACGCAAAGCGAAGCCATCTCGTTCATTCCACTGTTATACATCGATATGCTGGGCTGGCGTACCGCTTCCAGAAGCCAGTCTATATAAAGATCCATATTTTCATCTATATATTTATAGACCTTTTTCAAGGCGCCTGTCTCACAGCCATTCATAGCGCAAATTCGCCTCCCCTTTTATCAAAGAACCAACATCGATTTAGGCAGTTTGTTCAACACGAGAGCGGAACCATCGTCCGCCACGGCGACCAGGTTTTCGATCCTGACGCCGAATTTTCCCGGCAGGTATATCCCGGGTTCTATGCTGAAGACATTGCCCGGCCGCAGGATATGCTTATTGAACGCCTTAATGAAGGGAGTCTCATGAACGGAGATTCCCACACCGTGGCCGACTCTGTATGGAAACCGTTCTCCGTAGCCCGCCTCTTCGATCACCTTACGCACGATACGGTCTACCTCCCCGGCGCTGATTCCCGAGCGTATCGCCCTCTCTCCTGCCGTCTGCGCCTCAAGCACGATCCTATAGACGTTCTTTTCCTCTTCAGTCGGGTCGCCAATGAAGAAGGTCCGCGTCATATCCGAAAAATACCCGCCGTACCTTCCTGCAAAATCTATAAGCACGACATCTTTATCTTCTATTATTCTGTCGCAGCCATTATAGTGCGGCATCGCCGCGTTGGGTCCGGCCGCTACGATATGGCTGATGTGCCTGCATATGCCCTTTCCCAGGTCGTCATGTATTTCCGTGAGCTTTTCGGCAATTTGGCGCTCGCTGAGTCCAGGGCGGATGTGTTTAACGACTTCTGACAACGTATCATCCGCGACTTTGGCGGCTTTTTGCAAAAGGGAAATCTCTTCTTTGCTCTTGACACTGCGCATAGGACTTATCAGCTCTTCTCCGTCGCAGCAGACGATCCCCTTCATCGCGGCGGATATTTTCAGCATATCCACGGCTCTCACGGCGTCATTAAAGGCGATTTTCCCAGATTCCAGTCCGGCCTTTTTACAGCCGTTGATAAAAGCCCCCACAAAACCTTCGTGATCTTCCCATACCTCGCAAAGAGATGGGTCGCCGGCCACTGCGGACATCTCTTCTAGATAGAGCTTAGGCGTCATAAAGAAAAAACGGCCCTTGTTCGTTACGAGCAGTCCTTTAAAACGTTCATCAGGAAGACAATCCAATCCGCATATATATTCGAGGTCAGGGGACGGGGCGATAAAAAACGCGTCACAGCCAGCTATTTTCAATAAAGAGACCATCTGTTCCATCTTGCCAAAAGCTGCCATAACTATCACTTCCTCATAAAAAAATACGGCGGAGCCGCTTGCAGTATTTTCAAACGGTCCGCCCAAGACTAAATTTTATCTTATTTTACGGTATTTTTCAGGAACTTTTACGTCCGCCACCCCCATGAACCCTTTGCCGAAGATATAGGTATCCTGATAGATCAGCATCAGATTCTTGCTCGTCACGCCGGTCCCCAGATCCGTATAATAGTTGCCATTCCATCTCGATCCAGGAGTGGCGCGGTCGAAACATTTGAGGAAATCTTTCTTACTCGTCAGCTTCATCTTTTTTTCAACGACATTCATGCCGAAATCGACCAACGCCAGAGTATTCGCGTAACCGTAGGAATAGGCCCACGTGCCCATCCGGCCTTTTCCACCAGCCTTAATAACCGCGCTTTCCACTTTTTTCAATATCGCGGGCCAGTTCCCGGCTTCCTTCGACAAGTCGATGCTGAACGCGGCGGGATAACCTACCAGAGGCGAGGGACTATCCGCCTCGATATACATGCCGCCATATCTCGCGAGCTGCCGCAGCAGCGGTTCGTGAAGAGCGTAATTGGTCGTAAAGAATACCGTTTTATCTCCATATTTCTTTATCCATGCCGGCACTTTCTCGATCATAAATTGCTGCGCTCCCACTACGCCGACGTCGCTCGTAGGGTCTGGCGCGGTCTCATAGGAGAACTTGATTCCCAGGTCCTTGCATGCCGCCTTGATGATGGCGACTCTGCGCGCGATGCTCTCATAGCTCATGTGTCTGGGGAATGAGACGTGCACAAAGGTGTCTGCCCCCATTTTCTTCGCTGTATAGGCAAGCAGGTAGCCCTTGTCTATAAAATCTATCGTCGTCGCCATATCAGCGGCGGAGGTGATCACGTTGGGGTCTTCGTGAGCCTCGCCCACGAGACAGATTATATCGGGCCTCTTTTGCTTGACTCTCCTGATGCCCTCCGTGGTGCCGGGAATACCCTGATTTATAACAATGACCTTAAGCAACGGGTCGTCGGCCAGACCAGCTATCTGCGAAATTGTTGTTTCCATCTCCGACATAAAATTATCCGGATAAGTGACATGCCTGATCATCCCGCCTTTAGAGGCATCTCCGTACTTTTTCAGGCAGTATTCCGCGCCGCGTATTTCATCTTCACTCTGGGAAAGAGTACCGGTGACGATTCCCACATGGTACGCCGGAGCCGCGCAGGCCGCGCTCCCCAGGAAAAGCGCCGTCATCGCTATCAGGCCGGCCTTCACATACTTAAACATCATTATCCCTCCACATTCTTTTTATGCTTTTTCGTGACCGAAAACTAAATTTCTACAGCATTGTTGAAAACGTAAGGCTCGCCAAAGTTTTGCGCCATTGCCTTTTCGTAGATCATCGTGGCGACGGCTACATCCATCGCACCGGTGCCGATGGGTACGCAGACTATTTTTTCATCGGGTGAAATATGGTACTCTTTTTTGCCGCATACCAGCTCGCCGATAGTCGCGCTGATATTTTCTTTCTTAAACTTTCCGGAATCCACGACACTCTTCAGCGCCCCCCTGTGCATCGTCTGCCCTATGGAATCCACGATCACATGGTCGGCGCCCAAAAGAAGCTCGTCCTCGCATTCGGTGAACGAACCCATCGGGAAGATGATCTGGCCTTTTTTAAACCATTCGTTCTTAATAAATTTATTTCTGCCGTGCGTCACCGATACGATGATATCCGTATCGTCCATTACATCTTTTGGATCTTCTTTGATGACGAATTTTGTGTTGACGGTTTTCGACATCTCTTCCACGAACGCCTTCGCAGCCTGCGAATTTATGTCATAGAGATGAACCTCTTCGATCTCGAAGACCTCGTTGAAGGCCATCAGCTGCGTACGGCCCTGTACGCCGGCTCCGAAGAGGCCAAACTTGATTTTTTTCTTATCCTCGATGTATTTAGCGGCGACGGCGGCCTGCGCTCCCGTTCTGTAATTCGTTATCTGAGCGCCGTCCATCACACAGCGAAATATTCCCGTTGCGGGATCGAAAAGTAATATTAAAGCTATGATATATGGCAATCCCCACTGCGGGTTGTTCAGCGAGCCGCCTACACATTTGATGCCCGCACTTTTTTTGCTGTGGATATATGCTGGCATCGCGTTGAGGCCATTTTTGTACGGCGGCCATTCCGCGTCTTCGCCAAGCTCAAGGGTAATTTTTGTCGGACAGACGACCTCTCCGTTGCCCCAATCACAAAACGCTTCCTCACACGCGGTTATCGCATCTTTCATCGTCAGTAACTTTTCAACGATCTCCGCATTGACCAATTTGCACGGCATTAAGATTACCTCCCTCTATTTTTAAACCTCTCACATTAACTATAGGATTATCCTACATTTAATTAGTTTAGCCATTATTATAGCATCGTGTTTCTTCATGTCAATTAAATTATCTACAATTTATTTTCTCCTGTAAAAAGTTACCACAACAGATGGCCTCCGTTTGCAAAATTTGGAAATGCCGTTGGACCAATTCCTGAATATAATTTATATTAATCTTGTATGATGTTAAAATTAAGAACAGAAAAGGGAGTGTTCCCATGATTCAGGCAATTTCAAGGGTCACATTGACCCAGTCTATTTCGGATCAGATGTTGAAGCTAATAAAAGACGGGACATGGAAGCCTGGCGATAAAATACCCAGTGAAAATGAGCTTGCATCGTCATTTTCTGTCAGCAGGAATTCAATCAGGGAGGCGGTAAAAATCTTAAACAAGATGAACGTCCTCACTTCCTGTCCGGGACAGGGAACATTCCTAGCGCAGGACGCAGTCAGCCGCATCCTGTCGCTTGAAGTCATAGACATCGGCTATAAAAACGCTTCCGTAGAGGAGATATACGAGATACGCACGTTACTGGAATCGCAGAGTGCCTATTGGGCGGCGCTGCGCGTGACGGACGACGATATTGACGAATTGAATGATCTCTTAAGACTGAGCCGTGACAACGAAAACCGCGATATCGCGGAACAAAACAGGATACATTACGCTTTCCATGACGCGATCATCCGTATGAGCAAGAACACTTTATTAATACACATGCTTTCATCAATAAAGGCCGAAATCGACGCACACCACGCAAGTTTTGACAACCTGCCCGCAGCGGATATCACAAATCTCATCAACGACCAGGAAAAAGTCATAGCCGCTATTTTAAATAAGAAACCCGAAGAAGCGCGGCTGGCGATGATATCTCATCTTGAAAGAGCGATGCGGCTTATAAAATAGTTTTACGTAAGAAATATATATAATATATTGGGCGGTGCGCGGTGACGCTCGTCGAGGGCGAAGCCGTGAAAAAGAACCTCTGGAAAGAATGGTACAAGGAACGTTCCCCTGGCGGCCCGGGGGCCCCGAACATTGCGTGCTGCGGTTCGACGCCGTGGAAGCGACGTTTTATATTGACGAGGAATTCATTACCAGCCACTGTGGCGCGGGAGGCGAAGCGCGCGGGGAGTACCGTTTCTGCCAGAGCTGCGGCATGCCGCTTTCGGCGTAATAGGATTCTCGTCGGCCTTCGCGCCGGTGCTCTGCGCACTTGCCGGCATTAAGCTTGACAGATGGTGGAAATGGATGGTCCCGCTCTTCATTCTGCTGATACTCACCCAGATGATACTGATCGCCATCGCCATGTTTATCGGCTGGGCGTAGAAAAAACAGTCCGCCTAAGAAACTATCACCGAAGCGTCGGGGGCAGCGATCGCTTGGACTTTCACCTCTGACGTTTTGTTTATGTTTTATAAGGATGCCGCGAAGAGCTTGACGTTCTTCGCAGCATCCTTTGTTGTTTTTCGGCCTCTTTATTCTCCTATCGCGTAGCGCAGGTCGGCCTCCGCCATTTTGATATCGTACATCGCGGTGGCCAGCTCCGTGAGGCTGTTCGTCAGCGCGAGGCGCGCGTCGAGCGTGTCAAGGTTGGTGCCGACGCTCTCCGCGTAACGGCGCGTGGCGATCCGGTAATCTTCGCGCGCCTCGCCGGCCTGCCTCGCGGCTACGACGAGGCGGCTGTGTGCCGATTTCAGGTTGAGATCGGCCTGCGTGACCTCCATGCGGATAGCGTTTTTCATATCGTCAAGCATAAAGAGCAGCTCTTTGGCCTTGGCTTTGGCTTCGTTGGTCTTGGCGCGCATCTCTCCGCTGTCGTAGAAGTTCCAGTAGAGGCCGACGGCAGCCGCCGGTTCGCTCTGCTCGCTGGGGAAAAATTTATCATCGGCGGCAAAGTAACCGACCGCGCCCAGTATCTGCGGCAGCATCTGCCCCTGCGCGGCGCGCGCGAGTTTTTCCGCCTGTCCGGAAAGCAGCGCGTAGACCTTCAGTTCCTCGCGCCTCTCCATCGCCAGTTCCGCCGCGCCTTTGGCTTCGCCGTACGGCGGCTGTCCCTCCGCGGCGGTAAGTATTTTATTGAGAGGGCGCGTCTCGGCAAGTCCGTCGGGGAGGTCTGCGCCTACGGCGCGCCGCAGCGCCGTGAAGGCGACGGCGCTGCCGTTCTGCGCGCGGATAAGGTCCAGCTCCGCGGAGGCGACCGCGACTTTGCTGCGCAGGACGTCATTTTTCGCCACGACGCCGGCTTTTAAGAGTTTTTCGGCCTGCGCCATGTGGCTTTTCGACAGCGACACGGCCTCTTCGGCCACAAGTTCCTTGGCCTGCGCGCAGCGCAGTGTGTAATAGGCGCGGCAGACGGCGTTTTCCACGCTCTGCGCGGTACGCCTCTCCTGCGCCGCCGCCGCGTCGCGCGCGAGCTGCGCCGCCTGTTTCTGTGCCGTCAGCGAGCCTCCGGCATAGATGACCTGCGTAAGGCCGACCGCCGCCGCGTATGTGTGTGAACCCAGTATCGGTACGTTAAGCATGCCCATGCCGGGAATATCTGCATTTTTTGATATCCCGTCGCGCATCCACAGCGCGCCCATGCCGGCGGAGGCCTTCGGTCCCATCTTTGCCTGAGCCTGAGAGACCTGCGCCTCGGCGGCCGCGGTTTTCTGCGCCGCCGCCGCTATCTGCGGGTTGTTGGCGGCGGCCTTTACCAGCAGCGCCGCGAGCGCCGCGTCGTCGACGGCAGGCGCCATATCGGCAGAGCGAGGCGCGGCGGACGGCATTGGGGCGGGTGCCGCCGCGACGGCGCCCGCCGCGAATGATATTATCAGAAATGCCATGATTATTTTTCTGGTAAGCATTTTATCTGTCCTTTCCCCTGCTTATTAAAGAGCATTGCAAAAATACGAACGCCTATTCCGCTTTGGCGGCGCGGCCGCTTACGGAACGAAGCGGCGTTTGAACATCAGTATCGAGGCCGTGAACATCACCGCGATGTAGGCGATGAGCGCGAGGGTGTCCCGCCATACGTAGGCGAGGCCGCCGCCCTTCAGGATTATCTGGCGCGAGAGGCTGATGTAATATGTTATCGGCAGACACTCTCCGAGGTAGCGAAAACCCAGCGGCATTGATTCCAGCGGGAAGACAAAGCCCGAAAGGAGCACGCTCGGCAGGATGATGAATACCGACATCTGCAGCGCCTGCGTCTGGTTCTGCGCGAAGCAGGAGATCATTATGCCCAGAGAGAGGCTCGCCACCACGTAGAAGAAGGTGAGGAAGTAGAAGAGGGTGATGCTCCCGAGGAAGGGCATGTTGAAGACGAAGATGCCGACGATGATCGAGATGAACACCTGCACGTAGCCGACGACGATATAGGGGATTATCTTGGAAAAGAGCAGCTCCCAGATCTTCATCGGCGTGACGAGCAGCTGTTCAAGCGTCCCCTGCTCGCTTTCGCGGACGATCGCCATCGACATCATCGATATGAGGGTTATGGTGAGCAGCATCCCCATGATGCCCGGCACGATATACCACGAGGTGATAAAGTCGGGGTTGTACCAGAGGCGTATCCTCATGTCTATGGTCTGCCCCGGCACTTTGACGCCGAGCCGCGAAAATTTCTCCGCCAGTATCTCCTGCGATTTGAGCATGCCGATAGTCTGCGCCGCGGCAAGCGCCGAGGAGGCGCTGAGGTTGTCCGTCGCGTCGATGATCACCTGCACGGAGGTCTGGCGGCCGCCCTTTATCCGGCTCGCGTAATCAGGCGGGAAGACGATGCCGACCTTCGCGCGTCCCGATTCGACGGTCTCGTCGACCTCCTTCACGCTGCCGGCGTATCTGGCGACGTCGAAATAGTTGCTCGAGGTAAGGCTGTTTATCATCGAACGGCTCTCCTGCGTGCGCGACTGGTCGAAGATGACGGTGGGCAGGTGCTTGATGTCGGTGTTGATGGCGAAACCGAAGATGAGCAGCTGCGCCAGCGGCATGAAGACGACTATCGCCAGCGTGATGCGGTCGCGCATGAGCTGTATGAATTCTTTTACTATCAGTGCGTGCATCCGTTCCCAGTTCATTTTATCCCCTCTTTTTCGGCGCCTTTGGCCTGTGACGTAGTTATATTTCCGATCCCGGATATCCGCCCGCTGCCCAGGTCGTCGCCGGCGTGGGATTTAACGAGGTAGACGAAGACGTCCTCCATCGATTGTTCGATGCGCTCTATTTTGCTCTCCGCGAAGATGCCCTCCGCGGTTATCTCCCTATCCGGCGATACGAGCAGGTGTATCTTGTCGCCGAAGAAATAGGAGTCGATCACCGGGCCGTCCTCGCCGGCCTGCACCTTCGCGAGCAGCGCCATCGGGTCGTCCGCCGTCACCTCGTAGAGCTTGCCGGGGATCTTTTTCTTGAGATTATCCGGCGAGTCGTCGGCGATAAGCCTGCCGTAATAGATGAAGGCGACTTTGTTGCAGTGCTCCGCCTCGTCCATGAAATGGGTGGTGACCATCACGGTGGTGCCATCCGCGGCGAGGTCGTAGATGATGTCCCAGAAGAGCAGGCGCGCCTTGGGGTCGACGCCGCTCGTCGCCTCGTCGAGGAAAAGTATCTTCGGTTTATGGAGGATGGCGCATCCGAGCGCGAGCCGCTGCCGCCAGCCTCCCGAGAGGGCGGAGGTCGGTTCGTTTTCGCGCCCGACGAGCCCCGCGAGATCAAGCATTTCATCGATGCGTTTTTTCTTTGCCGCGCCCGTAAGTCCGTAGAGCCCGGAATAGAGGTTGAGGTTCTCAAGCACGGAGAGCTCGGGATAGAGCGAGAACTTCTGCGACATGTAGCCGATCTTCTCTTTCAATTCCTGTCCGTTCGATGCGAGGTCGAGCCCAAGGACGAGCCCCTTGCCCGAGGTGGGGGCGAGCAGGCCGCAGAGCATCCTGATCGTCGTCGATTTTCCCGCTCCGTTGGGGCCGAGAAAGCCGTAGACTTCCCCCTCTTCGATGGACATGTTTATATCGTCGACGGCGGTGAAGCTGCCGAATTTTTTCGTCAGATGTTCTGTCTGTACCACTACGGGAGGCATCTTAATCCTCCTTTCCCGCGAAGGCGACGAAGAGGTCCTCGAGGCCCGGATCGATATCGCGCAGTCCGGGCGGAGTGCCTCCGTGTTCCCTGAAGGCCGCCTCGACGGAACGGCGCGCGCCGCAGGCGTCGTCCGTCACGATATGGTATTTCGAACCGAACATGTTGGCGTCCACGATATGCGGGCGGCCCGCAAGCCAGCCGCGGACCTCGCGGCCGCCGCTGTCAAGGCTCAGCAGTTTGTAGGGATAGCGCGAGAGCAGCTCGCCCGTCGTGCCGACGTCAAGTATCTTTCCGTTGTTGAGGAAGAGCTTGCGCGTGCAGAGCTCGGCCTCGTCCATATAAGGAGTGCTGACCACGATCGTGAGCCCCTCGTGGTTGAACTGGTAGAGCAGCGCCCAGAACTCGCGCCGCGCCACGGGGTCTACGCCCGTCGTCGGCTCGTCAAGCAGCAGTATCTCCGGCGTGTTGAGCAGCCCGATCGCCAGCGCCAGCTTCTGCTTCATGCCTCCCGAGAGGTTCCCCGCGAAACGGTCGCGGAACCCCCATAGTCCGACGCGCGAAAGGATGTATTCCGCGCGCGCCACGACCTCGCTCACGGGCTTGCCGTAGAGCGAGCCGAAAAGGTTGATATTCTCCATGACGCTCATGTTCATATAAAGGCTGAAGAGCTGCGGCACATAGCCCGCCATGACGCGCGCCCTTCTCCTGTCCGCCGAACCGAGCAGCATACACTCGCCGCCGTCGGGGTTGATGATCCCCATCGCGATGCGCATCATCGTCGTCTTCCCCGCCCCGTCCGGGCCGATGAATCCGAATATTTCCCCTCTCTTTATCTCCAGATCCACGCCGTCGAGAGCGCGCTGCGCGCCGAAGCTTTTCGCGACGCCGCGATAAGAGAGGATGCGCTCCTGCGCGGCCGCCGTCATAATATCGTGACGTCGGCCGGCATTCCGGGCTTTATGACGCCCTCCGTGTCGTTGATGGATATCTTTATCCAGAAGACCATATTCGCGCGCTCGTTCTGCGTCAGCGACATGCGCGGATTATATTCGGCCTGCTGGTTGACCTCCGTTACGGTCGCCTCGAAGGCGCGTTTGGGGAAGGGATCTACATAGACGCTGCACTTCGCGCCCAGCTTGATAAGGCCAAGCTGCGTCGAGGGGATATAGAGCTTGACCCAGCAGTCGTTCATATCGCCGAGAGTGGCGATGGGCGCGCCAGCGTTCACGACGTCGCCGACCTGATAGTTTTTCGTCAGTACGACGCCGTCCGCGGGCGAGTAAAATTCTTTATAGCCTACCAGGGTCTTGGCCTTTCGGTAAGCGGATTCGGCGCGCGCGACATTAGCCTCCGCCGCCGCTATCTGCTCGGGGCGCATGCCGTTTTCCAACAGCCGCACCTGGTCGGAGGCCGCCTGCATCGCGCTGCGGGAGGCTTTCGCCGCCTCGCTGTAGAGCTCCGCGTCCCGCTCCGCCACCACGCCGTCTGCCGCAAGCGCCGCAAAGCGCTTTTCGTCGCGCCGGGCCTGCTCATACTGCACACGGCGCGCGGCGAGCTCGGCCTTCGCCTTTGAGATATCCTCCTTGCGGAAACCGTTTTTCAACTCGTCAAGCTGCGCCTTCGCGCCGGCAAGAGCCGCCTCCGCCATCTTCAGCTCGTCGTCGGCCCCGTCCATTGAGAGGCGCGCGATGAACTGCCCTTTCCTGACATGGTCGGACTCCTCCACCGCGAGCTCCACGATCCGCCCGCCGGCGAGCGGCGCGAGCTGCACCTGCGTCACCTCGACAGTTCCCGAGGCCCTGACATATTTGTCCTTTGGCTTCTCCTTAAAGTAGATGGCGACGGATGAGCCGACGATAAGTATCACTAAAATCGCTATGAGGATCCTCTTGCCTGTAAAGAATTCCGAGACCTTCATCTAACTGCTCCCTTCGAAAAGGCTTTTCCGATAATTTTTTTATTATCCATTCCCTGCCGATAAAAGTCAAAGAGCAAATGACGCAGCTTATAACTTTTTCAGCATCCATATTAGAACGAACGTTCGTATTATAACAAAAGTACCTGCAGTGTCAATCCACAGCAATTGTGATATATTTATTTCTTAGGGAGATGAACGCCGTGTACGGAG
Source organism: Cloacibacillus evryensis DSM 19522 (assembly GCF_000585335.1). Classification (NCBI taxonomy): domain Bacteria; kingdom Thermotogati; phylum Synergistota; class Synergistia; order Synergistales; family Synergistaceae; genus Cloacibacillus; species Cloacibacillus evryensis. Next base: position 622,630 of record NZ_KK073872.1, on the reverse strand, counting down.
AAAGGATATGCCGTTTTGTACGCTGAAGAGAGGGATACGTCGAAAAGAATACTGGAGGCCGCGCTTGACCTTATTTCACAGAGGGGATACGCCAATGTCTCCATGCGCGACATCGCCAGGCAGGCCGGCGTCGCCATCAGCCAGATCGCCTACCATTACAAAAACAAAGAGGGGCTCTTCATCGCCCTGATAAGACAGGTCAAAGAATCTTTTCTCGGCGACATTCAGGAAAAGATGAGCCGGATCTCCACCTCGGACGAGTTTATCGATTTTCTCTGCGAATATTCAAAAGAGAGCATCGTCAGGGACTCCGACATCCACCGGCTGCGCCTTGAATTTTCCAACCTCGCGATGGGCCCCGGGCCCTTCAGGGCGGAATTCAGCACCCTCGTCGGCGAACTCTTGGACATCGTCGCCTCGTACGTCTCCGACTACGCCCCCCACCTGGAGATCCTGAAGACACATTCACCGCGGCAAGTCGCGAATTTTATCATCGCCCTCATCCTCGGCGTCTCCACGCAGTATCTTGCGGAGGGCAAGGATAAGAGGGCCCTTGAAACAATAGACATCCTGAAAGCGGCGATAAAATAAAGCCGGCCCAGTCCCAACCATAAAAAGGAGGGCGCTGGCATCGCAGCCGCCCTCCCGTTTCGTATCTTTTGTCCGTTTGATTTAGTGAATCGCTGATTATATGCACCATCCGCGTCACAGGCAGCCCCCGACCGTGGCTCCAACGTATGCTAATACGCCTCCGCCCCGCTCAAGGGCTGCCTGTTTAGCGGCTGGCACATCTAATCAGCGGACGATACGTCAGGTTTTATGTGACAAAGTGAATTAATCAGTGTTTCTTTAGAAGAGCCGCTTCTTCCAGAGCACCCAGATAGAGACGATCGTCAGCCCCAGCGCGACGATGCTGACGATGACGAATCCCATCGGATCGCCCTCCCAGGGGACGGGAACGTTCATGCCGAAGAAGCTGGCCACCATCGTCGGGATAGCCATGACGATGGTTATCGAGGCGAGGAATTTCATCACGATGTTCAGGTTGTTGGAGATGACGGAGGCGAAGGCGTCCATCATCCCCGCGAGGACGTCGGTCTGTATCTGCGCCATCTCGATCGCCTGGTCGTATTCGACACGGACGTCGTCGAGCAGCTCTTCGTCCTCCTCGCGGAATTTGATGATGTGGCTCACCTGCGGGTTGGAACAGAGACGCAGCAGCCTTTCCACGACGACCTTGTTGGAGCGCAGGGACATTGAATAGTAGGTGAGCCCCTTTTGCAGGTCGAGCAGCTGGAAGAGCTCCTCGTTCTTCATCGACTTGCGCAGGTCCTGCTCTATCTGGTCGGAACGGCGCGTCATCTGACGCAGGTCTTTCAGGAAGAGCATCGCCGAACGGTACAGTATCTGGAATAAGAGCCGCGTGCGCTTGAAGGTGCTGAAATAACGGAAGCGCGTCTCGGAAAAATTCTGGATGACGTCGTTGTATTCCTGGCAGATGGTGACGATGTAATCAGGGGTGATTATAATGCCGAGCGGTATCGTGTCGTATTCATAGACATGCGAGTCATGATTTATCGGAACATTTATAAGGACAAGGATATGGTTATCCTCTATCTCAATACGAGACGATTCCTCGGGGTCAAGCGCGGACCTGATGAAGTCCTGCGGCGCCTCCGTTATCGCCTCTACCGCGTTGAGTTCGTCCGCCGACGGGCGTACAAGGTTTATCCACGCGCCGACCTCTATCCGGTCGGGCGTCAGCTCGATGAGCTGCGACTCGGTGGTCTTGGTGATCTTTAACATAAAATTCCCTCCGTACCCGCATCGCCCGGGTACGAAACGGCCCGGGGTCTGCTAGATGAAAATTAAAAGAGATTGTCCCACAGGTTCAGGACTGGGGCCGCTTGCGTCCATAAAAAAGAGTTCTCCCTTCTCAGGCATAATGCCCGATTTTCCATAGCGTCAACTAATAAATTTTAGTCTTTCAGATGATTGAGGTCAAGTAAAAATTACGTGACAGATAACGCTGTAAGCCGCCGCATATCTGCAAGACGGGCGCTCTCTTTGGCGAGAGCGCCCGTCGTTTACAGCCATAGCCGCACAGCAGGTCACATCGCCCCGGCGGCCGTCGATTCCTCGATCGTCCGCTCCACGTCTTTGCGCAGCAACTCCGGCAGGCCGAGGATGTCGAGCGAGAGGAAGCCTTTGATGATCAGCGACTGCGCCTCGGTCTCGGAGAGGCCGCGCGCCATGAGATATTCCGTCTCCTCCTGGTTTATCTTGCCGACCGCCGCCTCGTGCGACATCTCTAGGTCTTTATGGCGCGCCTCAAGCTCCGGTATTGCGTGGATCTTGCCCTGGTTTGAGAGCAGCAGGCCGTTGCATTCCAGGTGCGCCTTGACGCCCGCCTCTTCGCCGATGAGGTGGCCGCGCGCGTAGATGTCACCTCCGGTGGAGACGGTGCGCGAGACGATCTCCGCGCGGCTACCCCCCCCGCGCAGATAGACGCGCGAGCCGGTGTCCATCTTCGAACCGGGACCCGCCATCAGCACGGTGTTGAATGTGGCGACGGAGTCCTCGCCGTTGAGATAGACAGTCGGGTACATCTGCAGGTCTTTTGCCGGTTTGAGGCAGATGTAGTTGGAGATGTAGCGGCCCCCCTCTTCGACGACGACGACGGTACGCGGGCGCACCGACATCTCCTCGGCCCAGTCGTGGACCATCGTGAAGGAGAGCGTCGCCCCCTTCTTGACATACATCTCAGAGACCCCGACATGGAGGCCGGAGCGCACGTTGGGGCCGGAGGCGCAGCCGGAGATGATATTAAGCTCCGAACCCTCCTCCGCGATGACGATATTGTGCACGTCCTGCGCCAGCGCGTCCGTCTCAATGTACATGCAGGCCTGGACGGGATAGTCGACCTTCGCGCCCTTTTCGGTGCGGATGAAGTATCCGCCCTCGGAACGCTTCGCCGCCAATTCGGTGAAGGGGTCTTTTTCTTTCTCGATGATCTTCCAGCAGTAGTCTTTGAGCCCGTCATACTTAAAGAGCGCGTAGGAGATGGGCATCAGCTCCACGCCCTTGAGGTTCGCGTTGCAGTAGACGGTGTTATGGTCGGCGTGGACAAAGGTCCCCGCCGCCTTCTCCTCGTCGTCGATACCGGCCCGCAGAAGCCTTTCACGATCACCGGCGGGAAGTTCGGCGATATTTTTTATCTCGTCATGGACGGGAGCGTCGGCTCTGAAATCGTCCAGATGTTCGTCCACACGGAATTCTTCTTTCATCAGCCCTCACTCCTTTCGCAGCCCGCGCAGCGGAAGCATTCGGTATAGCCGTGGCTCCTTATCTCACCGAGCAGTTCCAGGGCGTTTCCCGAGCAGACTATTTCGCCGTTCATCAGCACATGTCCCTTATCGACATAGAGATGATCCATTATCTGCCCTGTATGCGTGATGATGAGGCCGGATTTATAATCGGCACGGCGGCTCTTGATCGAGCGGCGGCAGGCCGCGCCGTCAAAGCTGTCGCGCCCGAGGGCGATGCGCGCCGCCTTGCCGATCAGCGCCATATTCTCCAGGTCGACGCCCGATTCCGGCTCGTCGAGACAGACGAGCTCCGGCGACTGGAGAATTATCTGAAGCATCTCCGTGCGCTTCATCTCTCCGCCGGAGAGCCCGGCGTTTATCTCGCGGTCGAGGAATTCTTCGGCGTCGAGCTTTGCCGCCGTCTTCTCGATCTCCTCCCGCGAGAGGTTAGGGCTGCCGAAGGAGATCAGCGAACGCAGCGTCACACCCTTTATCGTCGGCGGCCGCTGGAAGGAGATGCCTACCCCCAGCCGCGCGCGCTCGTCGATTGTCGCGCCGGTGATATCCCGTCCCTTAAAATATATCGCGCCGCGCGTTATCTTATAGCGTGAAAAGCCGATCACGGTATTGAGCAGCGTCGTCTTGCCAGAGCCGTTGGGGCCAAAAAGCGCGTGTATCTCGCCCTCTCCGACCGAAAGCGAGACTCCCTTTAAGACAGCGCGCCCCTCCACGGAGACATGCAGATCCTCTATTTCCAGTAATTTATCACCAGTCATTGGCTCAACTCATCTTCTTTCGTACCCAATTTAGCGGGAACGTTCCGCTTGCATATCTCTTGAAGTATATATCTTAATTAAAATTTGTTAAAGCTCCGGCGCGCGCGGGCCGCGTAACGGCATCCGCGCCGGAGGCCAACCTCCGGCGCGGACCATTGCGGCGTTATGTTCCCTGACAAAGTATCTACATGTTGGCGTTTGAGAGGGAAAGTTCGCCTTTTGTCAGGTGCAGCACCCGGTCGATACAACGCTCATCCCCCACATAATAGAGGACGTCCCCCTCGCGAAGGCTCATGTGCGGCCCCGGGGAGAGCATACAGGCGCCGCCCCGCCCGATAGCGACTATCGTCGCGCCGGTGTTCTGCCAGAATTTCAGGTCGGAGAGGCTCCGCCCCGTACATGGCGCCCCCTCCTGCACCGTGGCCTCATAGGGGGTGAAGGGGTTGCTGGAACGGAACTGCTCCGCGTGGCTCACCAGACTCTCTATCTCGTCCTTCAGTTTCCCGCACTGGCTGAATACCTCTTCGGCCATTTTTTTAATGCTGTGCCTGTACCCCGACAGGGTCTTATAGTCTTTGGACTGCCGGAGAAACTTCATGGCGTTGTCATAGGAGATGATATGTACGCCGCTGCCCTTGGTCGCCTCGACAATGCCGAGATCGGCCAGTACGGCGATAGCCCGCCTCGCCGTCTCCGGCGAGACGGAATAGGTGCTCGCAATGAGCGAACGGGCATATATCCGCTCCCCGACCCTGTATTGGCGGTTTACGATCTTTGCCGCGATATCCACCGCGACCTGTCTGTAACGGGGACTGCTTACCGGGACATCTTCCTCTGTCATCAACAGAAAACCTGCGCTTTCTTCTTTGATATGTGTGGTTCCGATAGGGGAAATACTATCACAAGCGGCATAAAAGGCAACCGTCATACCAAAGAAGAGAGCACCGCTGCGCGGCTCACGATGCCCTTCAGCACTCCGTCGGAATCAACGACCGCGATCGGATAACGGGTGCCCGCGGCGAGAGGGATGATGTCGCTCAGCAGGGTGTCCTCCGTCGTCGTCACCGGTTCCCGCTCGATAGCCTCGGAGAGCGGCGTCTTGTCCCGCAGACATTTCAGCGCCGCGTCCATCGGGATCACTCCCACGAGCCGCATCCTGTCGTCCACGACGTAGGCGCTGGAAAGGTTGCCGTGGCTCATCTCGCGGATGGCGCCGGCGGGGTCGTTTCTCGCGCGGATCAGGCAGGCGGGCACCGTCATAATGTTCTTCGCCGTTAGCACCTGCGAACGGTCGGCTCCTTCGATGAAGGCGCGCACATAATCGTCGGCCGGATTGGCGGACATCTCCTCTGGGGTATCGACCTGAATTATCCTGCCGTCCCTCATGATCGCGACGGTATCTCCGAGCTTGAAGGCCTCGTCGATGTCGTGCGTAATGAAGAGGACGGTCTTATTGAGCTTCCGCTGTATCTGGAGAAATTCAAACTGTATCTCGCGGCGCACGATAGGGTCGAGCGCCGAGAAGGGTTCGTCCATCAGCAGGACCTCCGGGTCGTTCGCCAGCGCGCGGGCGATGCCGACGCGCTGCTTCATACCCCCCGAAAGGCTTGAGATCGCCTTGTCCTCCCAGCCGTCGAGGCCGACCATGCGGATAAATTCCAGCGCCTTGGCGCGCCTCTCCTCCGGCGGGATGCCGCGCACCTCAAGGCCGTAGGCGACATTATCCATCACGGAACGGTGCGTGAAGAGGCCGAAGTGCTGAAAGACCATCGAGACCTTGTCGCGCCGAAAATCCAGCAGCTCTTTTTTCTTCATTGAATCTATCTCTCTTCCCTCAAAGAGGACATGTCCCGAGGTCGGACGGAGAAGCTGATTGAAGCAGCGCACAAGCGTCGACTTCCCGGAGCCGGAGAGACCGATGATGACGAAAAGCTCTCCGCGCTTCACCTGAAAGTTCACGTCCCACAGCGCGACGGTGGCACCGGTCTTGGAGTATACCCCGGCCTTATCGGAGCCCTCCTCCATCATCCGCACTGCTTCCCTCTTCGAAGAGCCGTAGATGACAGAAAGGCTGCGGGCCTCGAGGATGATCTCCGGACTAACCATCGGCCTCTTCCCCCAAAACGTCCTGACGTTTGACGGCGACCTGCGTCAGCCGGTCAAGAATTATCGCGAGCATGACGATGCAGATGCCGGGGAAGAGCGCCCGGCCGACCTCCACACGGTTCGTGGCGATGAGTATTTCCATGCCCAGCCCCTTCGCGCCGATGAGGGCGCAGGTGACGACCATCGACATCGCCATCATGATCGTCTGGTTGACACCGGCCATGATGGTCGGCTTCGCCTGCGGTATCTGCACCTTCATGAGCGTCTGAATCTTCGTCGAACCAAAGGCATAGGAGGCCTCAAGCATCTCCTTATCGACATATATCAGCCCGTGGCTCGTCATGCGCACCATCGGAACGATCGCGTAGGTCGCCGTCGCGATCAGCGCCGGCGTCATCCCCACCTGAAAAAGCAGCACCGCCGGCACCAGGTAGACCCACGAGGGCATCGTCTGCATCGTGTCGAGAATGGGACGCACTATCCTGTTGGCCCGCGGGTTGACGGCGAGAAAGACCCCCAGCGGAAAACCGAGCACGACGCAGACGGCCACCCCCATGACCACAATGCTGAGCGTCTCTATCATCTCGTTCCAGAGCCCGCAGCTGCCGATAAAGATGAGCATCGCGCCGTATAACGCCCCCACATACCACTTTTTCATCAAGTACCACGAGAGCAGCGCGACAAAGAGCACAATCACCACCCAAGGAACAGAGGAGAGAAACCACCTGACGCAGTTGATCATAAAGATGATCCCTGATTTTATGAGTTCCAGTCCGCTTCGGTGGTCACGGGCGAACTCCATCACCATGGCATCGATCACCTTGCCGGCCTTAAACTGCCAGCTCTGCGGAAAGTTCAGTATATACTGCTGTACGAAGTCCATAAAAATCTCCGTCCCCGTATCAATCAAGTGTCTTCAGGTAATCACGCAGCTTCTTCGCATTTTCCGCCGGCAGCCACTGCTCCAGCAGTTCGTCATTGCCCTTGAGGAGCCACACCGCGGTCTGGTCTATGCCGTCCTGCGTCTCGTCGAGATGCGCGAGCGCCTTTGATATCAGGCTGCTGCCCGTTTTGTACTTTTTAAAGAACTCTGCCAGTTCCGGAGCCTTGGTGAGAAACTTTTTGCTTGCGACGATCTTCAGCTCCTGATCGGGAAAGGCGCATTCTCCTTTGAGATAAAGCGCCGCGTCGTAAGGCCGGTCGTCCAGCAGCACGAGGTCCAGCCTGCCGGTGACCGCCGTCGGCTCGTAGCAGTATCCGACCCAGGGGAGCCCCTGGTTATAGGCCGAGGTCAGCGAGGCGAAGAGCGTTGATTCGTCTCCAAGCCGCACATATTCATAATGTTTATTCAGGCCGTAGGCCTCATACTTTTTGTAGAGGATCTCATCCGCCATCCAGCCGGGCAGGGAACCGTAGATGCGTCCGCGCCCCGCTTTTTCATCATCAGGGAATACCTGCCAGTATTTTACGAGGTCCGCGACGCTCTTTAGCCCCGAAGCCAGCGCTTTGATGCCGCGGGCGGGGTCTCCCTCTATCACATAGCGCGGCACATAAAGTCCCTGTTTGCTGTCGGGGACCAGCGTTCCAAGGTCGACGATATCGCCGCGCGCGATATCGTCGGGATATGAGGGTACGTTGAAGGTCCAGCTTTCGATATCGAGATCGACCTCCCCCGCGAGCAGCGACTGCCAGTTCATCGTTGAAGAGGCGGCCGACGTTCCAAATTCGTAGCCGTCATAGGCATGCTCGACCACAAGTTTCGCTATCGCGTTGTGGAGATTCTGACTGTCCCAATTGTTCGCGCTCGCCGTAATTACGGTCTTCTCCGTCTCCTTTTGGCCAAAGGCCGTAAAGAGCCCGGCCACTGCCAACACCGCTGCTGCGGCTAACAAGATATTCCTGCCTTTTTTCGTCATGCTTTTCCCCTCTTTTCCATAAGTTTTGGTTTTCCTTGACGGAGCGGGCGGAGAAAACAGTAAAGAAGAGACCAACAGCAGGCTCCTATCAGCCTCTAAATAAAGGAACGCGGAACCGCCCCTTTTTATGAATACCCAAACCTAACGAGGTAAACAAAGACAACATGCTGTGACAGCCTGCCGTCTTTCCACAGTTTCGGCGACGCTGTCCGTACTGTTTTTTCTCAGCCGCCCATACAAGAGCAAATAACAACTTTATACTATATTTAAAGTTGTTACTTTGTCAAGGCATATGTCAAAAAGAGCGGCCTTCAAAAATTTAAAATTTACGAAAGAGGAGAACGGCGCGGGAGCGAAAAAACGAACTCCGCCGCTGACGCGGCGGGGTTCGTCGTTGACCTCGAGCCACGATGGCGCGAGGCAATTATCCGGTTTTATCAATTATGATCTCAGGATTTAATTTCTTATCGAGCCTGTCCTATCCCTCCGACACGGATAATTCGTCTCATTCGACAAAAGAACGGCTCATAATATAAAATTCATCCTGGCTGGGCTGATACCTCTTTTCCATTTTTTCCAGAGCATCGTCATACTGCCGGGCCGCCTGCTCCGAGATCGCCATCACCGGGCTGTCGTAGTAGGTCCATTTTCTGCCGTCAAAGACATTGGGGGTGAGCTCCTTTACCATCATCGCCGCGGGGAATTTATTATTTTCCAGACAGACGTTATATTTTTTGCAGCTCTTGAAACCGCTGCTCACATAGTTTACCGGACTGCCAAATATGACGACGGCGTCGTAGCCAAGCACCAACGCCTCTTGAAAGGAATGCTCCAAGAGCATCTTCCCATAGCCCTTTCTTTGATGTTCAGGGGCGATGCAGACGGGGCCAAAGGTGAGTGTCTCTTTTTTCGTCCCCGCCTCGTCGATCAGCTTAGCTTTCGTGTACATGATGTTTCCGATTACCTGTCCGTCAAGTTCGATCACAAAATCCAGCTCCGCGATAAAATCCTCATGCCCGCGCATGATATGAACTAAATAATGTTCCGCGCACCCGGGAATATAGAGGTTATAAAAGGCTTTCCTGGTGATATCCTCTACTGTTTTGTAATCTGTTTCTCTTTCGTTTCTTATCTTTATCACTGCAAATTCTCCTCATTTCTTATTAATACTGCCTTTAACGAACGCGGGCGTCCCTTATCTCCGCATACCTGGCGCGGCACATTCAGCTTTTATGATCCCCGCCGTCAGCCGCTTCTTCGCCATCCGAGGCATATTTTTCTATGAACCCTTCAACGTGCGCCGTAAAAAGCTCCGCCGTCGCTCTCTTTTCGGGCTCACTTAAGGCGGCGTCGGAGATACTCAGCAGCAGGTAAAAGGGCGCGTAAAATTCCACCGCCATTTGCCGGGGATTTCCCTTATGCCAAAGCCCCCGCCCCATCATCTCACGGAATAAATCTTCCGTATAACCGAGCGGCCCGCTTGTAAAGGCCCGGTGATACAGTTCCGTCAATTCCGGATTTCGATATTGTTCCAGCGTCAGCATCCTGCGAAAATTACAGGCGGTCTCATCCTCCGACCAATAACGAAACTGCGCCTCCATAAATGTCTTTAGCCCCTCTACGGTGGCATAACGAAAGGGCAGGGGCGTTTCATCAAAGGTTTTCTCGGGAACTTTTGATGTTTTCGCCCGTTCCGCATCCAGCTGAAAGATATGCGCCACGATGCTGTCATAGATGTCGCGCTTATTTTTGTAGTGCTTATAAAGCGCGCCCTTCGTCATGCCCAATTCTCCCGCGATCCGGCTCACAGAGACCGCCTCATATCCATCCTGCGCAAACAGCCGAAGGGCGGTTACGAGAATTTTTTCCTTTGTTCCCATCTTCTTACGCCTCCCGTAAGTAAACGAGCGTTTACTGAATATTATAGTAAACGCTCGTTTACCTGTCAAGGCAGCAAAGTTTATAAATCTGCCGCTTCGCCAGGCCAAACGGACGGCGTCGGCTTCCGGGGCGGCGCATAGTTCAGCAGCCGCCCCACGGCACCGGCCGTTCAATGTTTTTGTTTGTACATTTGCGGCCTCCGCCCTGAGGCAGCTGTGGATCGATATTTTTTATGTTCCCGCGGAGGTATGGCCAGCGTCCTTCGTTAAACGGATTGAAAGACGAAAAAACGGCGCTGCCGAAGCAGCGCCGTTTTCTGAAAGTGATCGTATCTTGTTTGACAATCGCCGCCAAAATTGGACGGCCTTTACTTTTTGAACAGTAAGCGGCTCCCGCGCGATTAACGCTTTGAGAACTGCTTGTTCGCGCGCGCGCCCTTGAGTCCGACCTTCTTGCGCTCGACCATACGTGAGTCGCGCGTGAGGAGTCCGGCCTTTTTAAGCACGGGGCGTACATTGGGATACATCTTGAGCAGCGCTCTCGCCACACCGAGGCGGATGGCTCCGGCCTGTCCGGTGAGGCCGCCGCCATGGGCGTTCACAAAGACGTCTATTTTACCTTCGACACCTGCCGCCGCGAGGGGCTCAACGGCCTGCGAGGCCCAGTAGAAACGGGGGAGGTAGTCTTTTACTTCACGGTTGTTGATGAGGAACTGGCCGGTGCCTTCGCAGATGCGTACACGGGCGATAGCGTTCTTTCTTCTGCCTGTTCCCCAAAGGAATTTTTTGTCTGCCATTTTATTCCACCTCTATCCTTAGTCTATCTGCTCGGGCTTCTGGGCCGCGTGCGGATGTGCCGCTCCGGCATATACCTTAAGTTTGCGGTACATGTCGCGGCCAAGCTTCGTCTTCGGGAGCATTCCCCATACCACGCGCTCTACGAGGCGTTCGGGGCGGCGCTCAAGAATCTGTTTGTATGTGAGCACTTTAAGTCCGCCGGGGTGTCCGGAGTGCTTTGAGATGGTGGACTGGGTAAGTTTATTGCCGGTGAGGCCTACCTTCTCGGCGTTGATGACGACCACAAAATCACCTGTGTCCACGTGGGGGGTGTAGGTGGGTTTGTGCTTGCCGGAGAGTATGCGGGCTACCTGTACTGCGAGACGGCCAAGGGGTTTGTTTTCAGCGTCGATGATATACCATTTGTGCTCGACTTCTTCGCCTTTGGCCATGAAGGAACGTGTGCCTATCATGGATCTTCCTCCTTAAGAAAGAGAGTCAATTCTTAGTTTTATTTTTTATTTTATATCTCAAAGCGTTTTCTACCGGCTCCCTTCTGCCGTGGCATGCGCATCCTTACGTAACGTCGGAGGCCGGCATGGGAGACGCTCCCGGTCATCGTGGGGGAGGACCGGGCGGCGGGGCTAGAGCACGCGTTTAAGCTTAGGGTTCGGTATTATTCCCGGCAGGCGTCCTCTCTTCGCGATCGGTCTGCCGTTGACCATCTTTATATCCATCGTCATGTCGCGCTGCGCGCCGTTCGTGATGTAGCTGCCTACGCCGTAAACGTCCGCGCCGGCTTCGTTCATGACCTTGATGCGCTCCGGCGTCAGTCCGCCGGTGGCGATTATCTGAACTTTGTTATAGCCCGCCGTATCCAGCCGCCAGCGTATTTCGCGCACGAGATCCGGCGTCACGCCGCCGCGCTCGCCGGGCGTGTCGAGGCGGATGCCAGAGAGTTTGTCGCCGAGAGCCTCCGCGACCCTCATCGTCTCTTCCGCTTCGTCCTTGAAGGTATCGACGAGGACTATCCTCGGCTCTTCGGCAGGGACCTGCGCGTCGTAGAGTTTCGCGAGCTTCACCGTGTCCCCGACCATCAGTATCGCCGCGTGCGGCACCGTACCCTTGGGTTCCTCGCCGCAGAGCTTCGCGGCAAGGATGCAGCTCATAGCGCTGCAGCCGGCGATCTTCGCCGCCCGCTCCATTACGGGAGCGATGGCGGGATGGACGTGGCGCGCGCCGAAACAGAGGACGTTTCTGCCTTCCGCCGCTTCCACGCATTCTTTGGCGGCCGTGGCCCAACCGGTCGATGAGGCGAGCATGCCGAGCAGCACCGTCTCGTAAAGGCCGAATGATTCGTAGGTGCCGGTTATGCGCATCACGACCTCTTTAGCCTCGAAGCTTTCGCCCTCCGACAGCGCCTCCACCCGGGGAGGGTTCGGAAGTTTGCGGAAGAGGTTCAATACCTCTTCGGAGCCGGCGAAGGTGCCCGGCTTACGGGTGAAGACTTCGGCGACCACCGGAGTTTCAAGCAATCCGGCGGATCTCAGGACGTCGCGCGTCTTGAGGAAATAGATGTCCGTGGTCCAGCCTGTCAATATTTCCTCATGGGTAGCGGAAAAGAGGCGGCCGTCGACAGGCTCGTATGAGGCGATGTCTTTCTGGCCGTCCAGGGGGTTTACGGTCATATCACGATCCCGCTATCTGACTACTACCTGAAGTATTGAAATGACCATGAAAGCCCCCATCAGCACCGCCGTGACCTTCGTAAGGCCGGACATGCGCTGCCAGGTGCCGTTATTCATATCGGCCTGCGTTCCGCCGCCGCCGAACGCGCCGGTGAAGCCGCCGGATTTTCTGTGCTGCATCAGCACGACAGTGATGAGTGCGAGACAAACAAGGATGTGAATTATTCCAAGAAGAATTTTCACAAACCACACCTCCAAAATTTTCTAAATAAAGAGGCAAAAGCCGCAGCTTCGCCCTAGTATTTTACATACCACGTACAGCGTATGATTGTACCACAGGTATGAGCATTTCGGCTATACCTTTTACGGCCATTGCGCGGTGAGAAATTTTATTTTTTATTTCGCCGCCAAGTTCGGCAAAGGTCTTGTCGAAACCGTCCGGGACAAAGATGGGGTCATAGCCGAAGCCGGACTCCCCCGCCGGTTCGCGCGTTATCTGTCCGGGACAGTATTTTGTGACCGTGAGCGGCTCCTTTTTATCCGGAAAGACCACCGCGATGGCACAGGCGAAACGCCCGCGGCGGTCGCTCTTGTCTTTCATCTCGCCAAGCAGCCAGTACATGCGGTCGCTGTCGCTGCCCTCGACTGCGCGCGCGGAATGTATCCCCGGCCTGCCGCCGAGGGCCTCCGCCTCGAGGCCGCTGTCGTCAGCCAGCGCCGGCAGGCCGGTCGCCTCCGCCCACGCCCTGGCCTTGAGCAGCGCGTTTTCCGCATAGCTTTCTCCCGTCTCGTCCACGTCAAGCGGTTTTTCAAAATCTCCGCCGAAGAGCAGCTCTATCCCCAAAGGTTCAAGCTGGGCCTTCATCTCGCGGTATTTGCCCCTGTTGGTGCTCGCAAGTATCATCTGCATTTTTCAAACAGCTCTCTCTCTTCTTCGCTGAGTGCAAGGATTTCGCGCTGCCTCTGCTGTATCTCCGAGATGCCGCTCCAGCCGAGGTCTATTATCTGCGCAAGTTCCGTATATGAGAAAGAACCGCCCTCTCCCGTGCCCTGCAGCTCGATAAAGTCCCCGGCGCCGGTCATGACAAGGTTCGCGTCGACCTCCGCCGTGGAGTCCTCTTCGTAGCAAAGGTCCAGCATCGGCGCGCCCGCGACTTTGCCGACGCTGACAGCGGCGATCTGATTTTTCAGCGGTATGGAAACGATCCTGCCGTTCGCGCGAAGCCAGCGCAGCGCGTCGAAGAGCGCGATGAACCCCGCCGTGATGGAGGCCGTGCGCGTGCCGCCGTCGGCCTGGAGCACATCGCAGTCTATAGTTATCGTCCGCTCTCCAAGCTTGGGCATATCCACCGCCGCGCGCAGGGAGCGGCCGATAAGGCGCTGTATCTCGCTGCCGCGCGCGTTCTGTTTTCCCCTGCTGATGTCCCGCGGGCTGCGCTGGTGGGTCGCCCGCGGGAGCATCGCATATTCCGCGGTTATCCAGCCGCTGCCGGAGGCGCGCATGAAGGGGGGGACTTTTTCGTCGACCGAGGCGGTGCAGAGAACATGGGTGTTGCCCCATCTGACAAGCGCCGACCCCTCGGCGTAACGGCTGACGGCGCGCTCAAAGGTTATCGGGCGCAGCGTCTCCACGCCGCGCCCGTCTATGCGGATCAATTCTGTCATCTTAATTGGTCCTTTCCCAGGGCTGGGTGAGGTCCACGGGATTTTTGTCGGTGATCTCCTTGGAGTTCACGTAGAATTTTACCTTTTTCAGCGGCGGGAAGTTTTCCTGTACCGTCTTGGTAAAGCCACTGAGCAGCTTCTCCGCCTTGGCCTTACCGAGGCTCTTGAGCGAGCTCTGGAAGGTGGGCGTCATGTTGAGATAGAGCCAGTCGCCGCTCTGGAATATTTCGTTTATGGAGACCGCCGGGTCGAGCGCCTTCGTCTCTTTCAGGCTGTCAACGTACATCGACATCACCTTCGCGATGTCTTCTTCCCTCGTGCCGCCGCCGGTTATATCGATGCCGCGGCTCTGGAAGCCCTCTCCGTCGGGCAGATAGAGGGTATATTTCGTATTGGAGGCGGCAGTCTCCTCCGTCGCCGCTGATTCTTTGACCTCGGAGCCCGTGCCGTAGACGCTGCCTATACGCTCGCCGCCCTTTTTGTCGGACCAGCTGAAGAAGTAGTTGGTGGCGAGGTAGCCGCAGGCAAAGAGGATGATCATCAGCGCGATCCAGGCGAAGACGCGAACGACTTTGGGAGCCTTGGAGCCGTAATTTTCTTCTTCCTCTTCTTCGTAATCCTCTTCCTCTTTTATACGCTTATTGCCGCGGCCCCGGCGCAGGATGTTCTGCTCGTCCTCTTCCTCCATCTCGCGCTCGCGCAGTGATTTGCGCTGGCGCGGCGCGCGCGGCTCTTCGAGGGCCTCTTCCATCTCCTCCTCGCGCTCCTTGATGACCCCGCGGCGGCGCACGGACGGCGAGTCATAGCTTTCATCCTTTTTATCGCGGATCACAAAATGCCGCTGTCTTCCCTCAGAATCTCTCATCAGCAGTCCTCCCTATGGCTCTCTTTCGTGTCAAAAACCGTCATCTCTGCGTGGGATGCTCCTTTATATACTGCACGATCCCCTGCGCGATACTGCGGCAGAGCGCCTCCCTGTATGAGGCGGAGTTGAGTTTTCTCGCCTCCGCCGCGTTCGTAAGATATCCCATTTCCACCAGCACGGCCGGCATCCCCGCGCCGCGCAGTACGAAGAAGGGAGCCTGGGCCACCTTTCGCATCGGCATCGAGCCGGCTTTCGCCGCCTTGTGCATCACCTCTGCCAGCGTCGTGCTTTCGTTTATTTTATCATTTTGCTGCATGTCGCCCAATATCTTCAGCAGCAGCTGCGTCTTTTTGTCGGCGCGCTGCGCCTCGGCGGCGCTGTCGACGCCGGCGGAAATTTCTTTGTTTTCCGCGATGGCCAGGTTCATCGCGTCTTTGTCCGAGGGAAGGGCCATGATGTAATATTCAAGCCCGGCGACGCTTGACCGGCCTTTGGGCATCGCGTTGCAATGGAGGCTGACAAAGACGTCTGCGTCGTTTTTATTCGCGAAGGCGGTACGCTCCGCAAGTTTCAGATAGACATCGGTTCTGCGCGTCAGCCTCGCGTCGATCCCGTACTGGCGCAATATCTCGCCAAGCTCGATCGCCGCCTTGAGGTTGACGTCCTTCTCCCTCACGCCGTTTGCCGCGGCTCCGGGATCGTGCCCTCCGTGTCCCGCGTCTACGACGACGACGGGGCGTTTATTCCCGCTGAAGGTCGCGACCGGAGCGGCGGGCGTGTACTTTTCCTCCGGCTCCCCCTTCTGCGCCGCCGGGGGCTGGGCCGGCTCGGCGGAAGGGATCTTCACGACCGGCCTTTTTTCAGGTTCGGCCGGTTTTTCCTCAACCGGCCGCTGCGGCTCCGAAACCTTTGGCTGGACGGGCGGCTGCGGGGCCGCCGAAGGTTCGCCCCAGCGGAAGGCCGAAGGTTTGCCTATCGCGGCGTAGAAGTAACCGAACGCGGCGGCCACCGATTTCGCATCTCCCCACCAATGTCCGTCCGTGTTGCTCACCGGCAGCGGGAAGCTGATTATGCTTCCGGCGGCGCGGACCACATTCGAGGCGTTCCAGAATTCGATCTTCTTCCCCTCAAGAACCACTATTATAGAGGAGGCGTCCACCTTCGGGATGAAACCCAGCGACGAGACGACCTCGTCAATGGCGACCTCCTGTATCGTTCCGTTCCGGCGCGCCGCGACGTCGCCCTTTTTAACCTCCCCGTTCCAGAAAGAGAGCGTCTCCGCGGCGAAGGCGCAGGAGGCCGAAAGGATGAAGAGCGACGCAAAAACCGCTATGAGCCCTGTGAATATCCTATTATTTACCCGCAATGACAACATTCTCAACCACCAGTGTAGGGGCCGCCACCGAACCGGAATATTTCAGGTCGGAGGCCGCCGCCGAGATATTTCTCATAAATTCTAACAGATTGGACGCCATTGTGACACCGCTCACCGGCGTTGTGATCTCGCCGTTCTCTATGCGGTGCCCCTTGGCGCCGATAGAAAAATCGCCGCTGATCGGGTCGATGGTGTGCAGCCCCATGAACTCCGTTACGTACATGCCGTTTGTGATCCGCGCACGCAGCGCGTCGGGGCTTTCCGTCCCCGCCGCGAACACGAGGTTCGTCGTTCCCACATCGGGCAGGGACGACATCCCGCGCGAGCAGTTGCCGGTTGAGCTTACGCCGTCTTTTATGGCATACTGCAAATTATAGAGGAAGGCGTTGGCCTCTCCGTTTTTTATCAGCTCCGTGCGACCGGTCGGGACACCTTCGGAATCCCACGACGAACTGCCGGGCTTCCACGGGATGCGCCCATCGTCCGTAAGGTTGACGCAGGGAGAGGCGACGAGCTCGCCAAGACGCCCCTTCATCATCGAACGTCCCCGGTGCACGTCGGAGGCGCAGAAAAGGCCGCCGATAACGTCTACGAGAGAGGCCGCCGTCTCCGGTTCTATCATGATGGTGTAGCTCCCCGTCGCGAGCTGTCTGCCGCCAAGCGAGGCGACTGTCTGCTCCACCGCCGTGCGCGCGCTCTTTATTATGTCCAGCTCGTCCAGGCGCAGCGCTTCCATTCCGTAACCGCCCATCTCGGTGGACTCGCCGGACTGGGCGAGCACCATGACGCCACAGTTGGCGCTGGAGCCCTCCTCCCAGCCGCAAAGCCCCTTGGTCGTGGCAAAGAAGGAAGCACCCCATCCGTCTCTCCATGAGGCGGAGCGCACGGAGACGATGCGGCTGTCGAGCGACCGCGCCTCCCGCGTCATTTCGAGACAATATTTCATGCGGTCTGCTGCGGTGATCTCACGTATCCGCCTGTCCTCGGCGTCAAGCTCCCGACAGCGCACAAGCGGCCCTTCGTAGAGGGTGATGCCCTCCTCCGGCTCGGATGCCAGCGCGTTATGCAGGCTCCACTCAACAAGAGAGTCGACGGACGCTTTGTCTAGCCGGCTGCCATAGGCGATCCCCTGACGTCCGTCCGACATTATCGTCCTGATGCCGATGCCGGCAGAGGAGCCGGAGGCGCATTCCTCCGTCTCTCCGTCTTTAAGAGTCAGCCCGCTGCCGCTGCCCTCGCTGTAAAGGAGGTCCGCTCCCCAGGCGCCGCTCTTTGCCGCAAGGTCGAGCGCATGGGCGGCAAGGGCCTCTACTTCATCGTGCGGAAGAAACTTTATCACGCCGAAAGGACCTCCAGAATTATCGCGGCGGCGCGCTCCACATCTTCGCGGCCAACGTCCAGATGTGTGACGAAACGCGCGCGGCGCGGCGATATCATATGCGCGAGCAGCCCCTTTTCAAGACACCTCGCCTCAAACTCGGCGTCGCTGACCTGCCCCTCCTTGAGGGGGAAGAATACCATATTCGTCATATTCGGCCTCTCCTCCACTTCGACGCCGCCCCTCTTCAGCATGTCGACGAGCAGCGCGGCGTTGGCGTGGTCTTCGGCAAGGCGAGCGACGTTGTTCTTCAGCGCGTAGAGCCCCGCGGCGGCGGCGATCCCAACCTGCCGCTGCGCGCCGCCAAGGCGCTTGCGCCACTTTTTCGCCCCCTCGATCAGCTCGCGCGATCCGCAGAGCATCGAACCGAGCGGCGCGCCCAGCCCCTTCGAGAGGCAAAACTGCACGGAATCAACTTCGTCGGCGTACTTTCTCACATCAACGCCGTGACGGACCGCGGCGTTGAAGATGCGCGCGCCGTCAAGATGGACATGAAAACCGAGCCGCCTGCCCTCGCGCGCCGTCAGAGCGAAACGCTCGGGAGGCACGGCGATGCCGCCGGTGTAGTTGTGCGTATTTTCAAGCGCAAGTATCGTCGTATCCGGATGGTGGATGTCGTTGTCGGCCCTGCTGGCCACGGCGAGCTCAGCGGGGTCGGGAATGCCGTCGTCGTCGCCGAGCGGATAGGGACAGAGCCCGGCGACGGCGGAAAAGCCGCCGACCTCGGCGCACCACACATGGGAACGCTTCCCCGCGAGCAGGCTTTCGCCGTGGCGTCCCACAGTTGTAAAGGCAAGAAGGTTGCCCATCGTTCCCGAGCAGGCAAAGAGAGCGTCCTCCTTCCCCGTTATCTCCGCCGCGTACTTACAGAGCGCGTTCGCGGAGGGATCGTCCCCGTAGATGTCGTCCCCGACCTCGGCGCCGGCGATGGCCCTGCGCATCTCCTCCGACGGTTTGGTAACGGTATCGCTTCTAAAATCCATTATTTTATGGTACATCTCATCTTCGACCTCCTGCCGATATTCGTCCGATAATCGTCATATTTTATCTTATCCCCAGCCTGGCCCACGGCAAAATATCATCGCTGACCGGCATGCCCAGCTCTATCCCCGGGCTGTTGCCGCCGTGAAAATCCGAGCCCGCCGTCGTGTACAGGCCGAACCGCCCCGCCATCTTCAAATGCCGGTAGGTCGTCTCCGGCGAATTTGCGCCGTAGATCGCCTCCATCCCCCAGAGCCCGGCATCCCTGAGCCTGCAAAGCAGCGCCGCCAATCCGTCGTCGTCCAGCCGGCACTGAAACGGGTGAGCGAGAACGGCCACGCCGCCCGCCTCGCGGATGAGCGAAATACATTCCTCGGCGGAGAGCCGCTCGCGCGAAACATAGGCGGCGGCCCCCCTCGCGAGGTACTTCGCGAAGGCCTCCGCCACGCTGCCCACATAGCCTTTATTTATCAAAAGCCGCGCTATATGCGGACGCGCGACCACCTCTCCGCCCGAAATTTCCCGCACCTCTTCGATGGTGACGCCAAGGCCGAGCGCGCGGAGCTTTTCGCACATCATGAGGTTGCGCGCGTCGCGCCGTCCGCGGATATAATCAAGCCGGCCTTCCAGCCTGCCCGCGCCCGGCGATATCCTGTAGCCCAATATATGGAGCGTGAAGGGGGCCTCAGCCGACAGCTCAATGCCGCAGAGCCCCTTGATCCCCTCTTTGGCGCAGGCCCTCATGAGCGGCCCCAGCCCGGCGGTCGTGTCATGATCGGTAAGAGAGAGCAGCGAAAGTCCGCGCCGCCGCGCCGCCGACACGAGCTGCTCCGGCGTGAAAGTACCGTCGGAATAACAGCTGTGCACATGCATATCAATCAGGATCATCTTCATCGGCCTCCCTTACGACGGCTTCGGAAGACTCAAACATATAGAGCTCGTGGCCGATGATCATCGCCGCGAGAGAGAGCTTCGCCACATCCTCCTCGCTGAAGGCGCCCGCCGTGCCGGCCTCAAGCTGAAGCACGCCGAGCTTTTCGCCCCGCGCCGTGATCGGGACCGAGATCAGCGAGAGCGCGTCGCGGTCCAGCGGCTGGTCGCGCCCGGTCGACACCCGGATAACGTTCATCGGACGCCCCGAGGCAAAGACCTTCCACGGAGTGCCGCCGTTTCTCTTAAGCGCGCGCCCCGGTACATCGAAATGGTCCGGCACATACAAACACCCCTCAATATCGGCGAGGACGATGAAAACCGCGGCCTCCGGCGCCATCTCCTGTATGCCGCGCCAGGCACTCTCAATTATAGAATCAAAATCCGGCGCTTTCGCGAGAGAGGCGGCAAAAGCTTCAAGCGAGGGAATGAGGCGGCTCGCACGGTCTCTGAAATAGAGCAGGTAGGCGCTCACCGCAAAAAAGAGCACGAAAAGCGACGCGATCTCCATCCATGTGAATACCCCGGCCACCGCGACCACGACGGAGGTGCCAGCACAGATCACGAGATTGGTCTTATACGACCAGCGACCAAACTCGTTCAGCCCTATAAATACCGACACCAGCACCGCCGTGAAAAAGGCGAATATCCCGAAGACGCAGCTGAAAGCGGAACCGGCCGCGAGGAAAACGAGCCAAAGCACCGACGTCCAAAACCTGCGCGGCCTGAACACCGGATACATCCCGCTCTTACCATCTTTCAAAGTGAAGTTCCCCTCCGTCAAGCGTCATTATCCTGATGCCCTCGTCGTCGAGCAGCGCGGCGCTCTCCGGGTCCCGCCCCTTGGGGATCGTCGTGGAGCCCGGATTGAGAAAAATGACGCCGCCTTCGCGCACAAGCGAGCCGACGTGAGTATGGCCGGATATCGCCAGATCCACCCCGTTATGGAGCGCCATCTCGCGCAGCAGCGGAAAATTGTCCCCGTGCATCATGAGTATCTTCTTGCCGCGCCATACCAGCGAGACATATTTCTCCATCTCGGGATCTAGCACCATGCGGTCGACGGCGGCGTCGCAGTTGCCCTCGGCGAGCAGCACCCGTCCCCCGTCCCGCTGAAAGCCGTTTATCGCCTCCAGCAGGTCCGCCGGGGTGTAGCCGCCGGGAATGCTGTTGCGCGGGCCGTGGTAAAGCACGTCCCCAGCGTGCAGGACAGTCCGCACCTCCGGGCCGAAAAGCGCGAGCGCCTTCTGCCAGGCGGGGAAACTTCCATGCGTATCGGAGAGGACGCCGATCTTTTTATCATCTATTGTTACAACGGACATAAAAATTCCATCCCTTCTCTCAAAGTGCTGATTTATATTATAATTCACAGCGGCATGAAAGACATACCGTTAAGGAGGGAATTTCTATGAATCTCGATATAAAAAATCTCGAAGACCAGGACATGAAACAGCTAGTGAAGTCCCTTGAACTTGTTTCCGCGCGCATATTCGACTCGGTGGTGAGGGTAAGCCAGCTCGCGGCCTCCAACACTCCCGAAATGCAGCAGCTCTTCTCCCAGTGGGTGGACTGCCTCGGCGACGCCATCATAAGCGCCGTGGAGAAAGAGGGCGGCCTCTATCCCGACGAGCTGGCGCAGAACATCGGCGTTACGCCCGCGACCATCATTTCACTCGCGCTCACCCTCCACCGGGAGGGACGCATCAAGATAACCGAGATAAAGGCCGAGCCGGCTTCGGGGGACAACACCGAGATCTGCGGCTGCATGAAGGGCTGAGTGCGGATAATAATCGACGCCGACGCCTGCCCGCGCGGCGCCTTTGAAGCGGCAGCGAAGACCGCCGCCGCGGCAAACGCGGAGCTGATAACCGTCGCAAACTTCAACCACGAGATCGCCTCGGAGCACCACATCACCGTGGGCGGAGATCCGCAGGAGGCGGACCTGAAGATAATAAACCTCGCGCGCGCCGGCGACATCGTCATAACGCAGGACATCGGCCTCGCCGCGATGGCGCTCGCAAAGGGCGCAAGAGCGCTCGGCCCCACGGGCTTCGAATACGTCGGGAAACAGATGGAGGCCAGCCTGGAAGAGCGCGAACTAAAGGCCAAGTACCGCCGCGCCGGCGGCCGCACAAAGGGCCCCGCGAAAAGGACGAAGGAGGACGACCGCCGCTTCACCGCAAAACTCGCGGAGATGACGAGGCGTGAAAAATAAAGGCAACAACTTGCCTAATGACCGATCCTCAAGAAGAAGCCGCCTGTATAAGCCAGGCGGCTTCTTCCCGCACTGCAAAACTATGGACATGTTTTTGCAAACTACATGCTCTCTTCCGCGTTTTCTTCGCTGTTGCCGTCATCCTGGGGCGCGTTAGTTTTCGGCAGCGGCAGCATCACGTCGGAGGCCTCCGCCACGACGGCCGGCAGCGAAAGCATCACGGAGGGAGATATACCCAGCGAGAGCGTCCTCTCGACCGTTTTTACGATTTCCTCGGTCTCTTCGTTGACGACCGCTATTTTTATTGTGTGACGCGGACCGCTAACCTTCGCCATATCGCGGTCGTCAGGATAAAACTCAAGCTCCGTTTCAGAATTTCCATCTATCGCAGCAGTCAGATATGGAATGGCCTCGTAGCACACGCCATCTATCACAACACTTTTATTATCTAATATGATGTCATGATCTTTCCCATAATAAAACAGGGCGCACCCCAGCAGGACCAACAACGCCGTCATGATGATACAGATCATTGTCTGCCTGCCCTTGATTTTTGTCGCTGACGACATTATGATTCCCCTCTCAGGCTCCTGCGAGCCTCGATTTTATTCCTCTGGCGTTTCCAAGCGTGCAGGACGAGCGCTAGGGCGATGATCCCATAGGAGACGAACACCCTGAAGTATTCTCCCAATTGTGCCTGCCCGATAAGTTCCTTTCCGGCCATAGGCGATACCAGGAACATCAGATGGAAAAGGACCACGCCGACAAAGACGTTGCTGATCGTGGCGCGGCTCACGGAGGCTCCGCCGATGAGTATGGCCGCTATCGCAAACATGCCGGCCTGTTCGTGGCTGTTGTATGTGTTCATCGTACCGATATTTTGCAGAAATATTATCTGCCCAAAACAGGCGAGCACCGTCGATATCAAAATGGCGATGATCCTCGTGCGTTCCACCGGGATTCCTGCGGATTCCGCCACCGCCATATTCTGCCCCAGCGCGCGCATATCCTGCCCCAGTTTCGTCCGCCTGAACCACACGATGAACACGCAGAAGAAACCGATCAAAATGAATGTGGCCAGCGGAACGTCTATACCATATACTTTGAGCGGGATCAGGTTGTCCAACACATGGCGGAGTCCGGTAAGATTGATTGCGTTGCGTATGCCGTACCCGCGCGACAACACAAGCTGCGGATTGGAAATGGGGAAAATTTTGCCCATGCCGTAGAGGACGACCATCTGGTAGATGCCGTTTATGAAGAAGCCGAGGATATATGACGTAACCATCTCCCTGCCCTTGGCCCGGTTCAAAACCGCGCCGCAGATACACCCCAGCACTATCGCTATCGGCATTCCCACCAACGCCGCCAACAGCATCCCATAACAGCCTGATACGGCCCAATCCGTCACAAAGATCATGCCTATCTGCCCGGCCATGGCGCCGAGCACCATTCCAAAATTGAGCCCCATGCCGGCAAAGATCGGTATCAGCAGCGACAGCACTAGAAAAGAATTTCTGGCCAGGCGCGTAAGCATCTCCTGAATGAGATAAACGGCAGAAAAACCTGAAAGAGGGATGGCGACCACGGAGAGCCCCAGAAAAACTATCGGCACCGCGTAATCGGCAAGGAGGTCTTTTGCGCAGCGCCCTTTCATTTTATTTGCCATCAGCGTTTCACCTTCACTTTCCGCGTAAGCGCATAAAGTATCATGCCGTTGCTGACTATTATGCGTATGACCTCCGACATGTCAGTCTGCATCACGCTGTTGATGACTGACGGGGTCATGGTAAGTATCCCCTGGAACAGAAATGTTCCGACAACGACGTTTACGATCGTGGCCTTATTGACGGAAGCCCCTCCCAGAAGTATCGCGGCCACCGCCGGGAATGCCATGTAGAAAGGTCCCATATAGAGCTGAATGAAGCCAAAGCTCTGCTCGTATACCAGGATTCCCAAAGCGCCGAGGAGCGTAGAGAGAATGACAGATATCGTACGCATCCGATCCACATTTATCCCCGAAGCCCTGGCAAATTCCGGGTTGGAGCCTACCGCCGTCATCGCCGTGCCCGTCTTCGTGTGAAAAAACCCATGGACGGTCAGGGCCGTCAGGATGAAAAATATATACATACCGACAGGGAAGTAAAAAAATTCCCCAATCTGTATATGCAGGTATTTGCTCAGCGCGTTGAGCCAGAAGCCTTCCACGCTGATGGTGGTCCTGAGTCCAGATCCTCCGTACCCCCATATCATCGTGGGGCTGGTATAAGGCAGCAGCAGCCATGCGATGCACATCAGCGCCACAGATGAAAAACCTACGTAGGTGGCGATCATCATTTCATCGCCCTTGACCCGATTCAGGAGCTGTCCGTAAAGCCATCCGAACGCCGCCGCGATGGGGGCGGCGATGCCGATGGCCGCCAGGAACCCAGCCGGCCCTGCGACGCCTAATTGAATCGAAGTCACCGCTCCAAGCAGGCCGGCGATGATGCCGAGAGGAAGGCCGAAGTTTAGGCCGCAGCCTGACTGGACCATCGGGACCATGGCAAGTACGAGTATGCCGTTCATGCCCACGCGCACCAACGTGTCGGATAGGGACGCGTCTATGCGCACGCCGACGAACGGCGCAGCGATAAAAAGGGAGAGCAGGAAAAGCGCGATGATGATCCGCGGCCAACCTGCGCTCTCTATAAAACTTCTCAATTTATCATTCATCACGCCACCTGACTTTCTGGCGAACCAACGCCTGCGTGTCCCAACATCATGAGACCAAATTCTTCCGCCGGCGATTGCGCGGGGAGTATCCCGGACACTGTTCCTTCGTTGACGACCGCGATACGGTCGCAGACGGACCTCAGCTCTTCCAGTTCCGAAGAGGTCATGATAATCGTCGTGCCATGTTTTTCATTGGCCTCGCGCAAAGTATCGAGCACCAGTTTTTTCGCGCCCACATCTATCCCGCGCGTCGGCTCGGAAACAAACAAAATATCGGGGGCTACGGCAAATGCTTTTGCCAGGCAAACCTTTTGCTGGTTGCCGCCCGAAAGCTCGATCGCCCTCTGTTTAGGGCCGGTACAGCGTATTTTCAGCGAACTTATATACTCCCGCGTGCATTTTTCTATTGCCCGGTCGTCCCTCCATTTGACCAAACCGCTTAAAAAGCTTCTCAAGAATTTTTCCTGCACCTGTAAAGCCGTGAAGGCGATATTCCAGTCAATCCCCTCTTTCAGCAGGAGACCGACTCCGCGGCGATCCTCGGAAACAAAGGCCATGCCTTCTTTTAACGAAGCCTGGGGATCGTTGAGTACTATCTCTTTGCCGCGTAGGTAAACCTTTCCTCCCGCCGCGCAAAGTCCCATAATGCCGTTGGAGATGCCGACCTTCCCTTGTCCGGCAAGACCTCCGATACCAAATATTTCGCCCTCATGTATTTCAAGGGAGGCGTCGCGGACAGTCTCTCCCGGCATATCGACCCAAAGGTGTTCCGTTTTCAGCAGCACGCCGCCGATCGTGCGAGTTCTCTCTTTCGCGGAAATGTCTTCCGCACCGTCAGTTTTGCGCTCTACCATCCAGCTTGCTATCTGACGCACGCTGGAGTTTGCCGCCGGCGATTCCTTGATTACGCGCCCGTCACGCAGGACCACGAATTTATCGCACAGTTCTATGATCTCCTGCAGTCTGTGAGAGATAAAAATAATCGCGATGCCCTGGCCGGCAAGGGCTTTGAGCGCGGAAATGAGCACCTCCGCCTCCGATTCGGCAAGCACGGCCGTAGGCTCGTCTAAAACGAGCAGGCGCGTTTTGCTGCGGTCTATCTCCCTGGCTATTTCGGTAAATTGTTTATGGCCGACCGACATCTCGCTTATGAGCGTATCCGCCTTCAGATCCACGCCCAGGGTACGGATGGCGCTTTCGGCCCTTTTTTTCATATCGGCTCTGTCAAGCGTCTTCAAACGGTCGCCGAAGACCTCCACCAGCGGGTTATATTTTGTCGATTCGCGGTTGAGCAGGATGTTTTCCGTCGCGCTGAAGCCTGGTATAAGGGAAAATTCCTGATGCACCATGCCGATACCCGCATTAAGCGCGTCTGTCGGATCTTTAAAGCAGACCTCTTCGCCATCCATAACGATCTTGCCGGTATAACCTCCCGTTTGGTGAATTACAGGCATACCAAAGAGAATGTTCATAAGCGTTGATTTGCCGGCGCCGTTTTCTCCGACCAATCCCATGATTTCACCCTCTTTCAGGGAGAAAGTGACATCCTGAAGGACACAATTTCCAAAGTAATCTTTCCCTATGTTTTCTATTCTCAGCAGAGGAGCTTTCTCGGACATTTTACTCACCTCTTTCGTTACATTTCCGCCGTCTCGTTTTTGAGCCATGCTTTTTCCTCGGCGTTAAGGCATGGCGACAGTATTACGTATGTTTTCCTGTGATACGCGTTAAGCCATTCAAGCTCTTCTTCGGTCAGCATCTCTTTGACTATCGCGCCGCGTTCAAATGGACAATAAGTGAGCGTCTCAAATTTTAAGAAACGGCCGAATTCATTGACGCAATCCTCGCGGACCATGATATTATTTTCAAGGCGGACTCCGAACCTGCCCTTCTTATATACCCCTGGTTCGTTTGAAAAGAGCATGCCAACGTCAAGCGGGACAGTCATCGCATACGGAAAAAGCGGGCTGAATTCGCTCACGATCTTGCACGGCCCTTCATGAATGTCAAGACAATAGCCTATACCATGCCCCGTGCCGGTGTCATAGTTCATGCGTCTGCGCCACTGGTGCGATTTCACGATGCCGTCAATGACGAAACCGGTAGTCCCAAAGGGGAAAACAAGAGTGGCGAGAGATATATGGGCTTTGAGCACGTTGGTATAATCGCGGCGCATCTCATCGCTTAAGGGGCCGATCTGGATCGTGCGCGTTATATCGGTGCTGCCGGTGTAATAATGCGCGCAAAGGTCAAAGAGCAGAAAACCATTGGGCTCAATTGCCCGACTGGCGCCTTGCCGCGGTTTATAGTGAGGCAGGGCCGCGTTCTCCGAAACCGCTACGATCGGCACATTCGCCGGACGCATAAAAAGCGGATCCATGGCGCGAAATTCATTGACCTTTTGTCCAATGCCATATTCGTCCATAGCGCTCTTGCCGACATTTTCCTTGATATATTTTATGAGGCGGCAGAGAGCGACGCATTCCTTGATATTGCTGAGGCGTATATTCTCACGTTCGGCTTCGCTTTTTTTCGATTTTATCGACGTGATCAAGTCGATGCCCTCTACTACGGAGGATTTCTGCGGCAGCGAATCACAGAGCCGCGCGGAAGTTTTGTACCTATCCAAATACACCCTTTTTCCCACGGTTTCAACCGCGGCCAGGGCAAATATGTCATTTAGCCCGCAGAGTCTGAAGCCGTCGCTCTTTAACTTCTCCGCGATATCCGCGCCGACCTTGGAAAGCTCCGCGCAGAGCCAAATATTTTCTTCCGTAAATAAAAGGTAGGAGTGAAAGAGCGGGTATATCGGATTGTCGCCGCCGCGCAGATTGGTCAGCCAGGCGACGGCGTCCAGAGAAGAGGCGATATAGCAGTCGGCTTGTTTCTCCCTCATCTTTGCCCGAACTGATTCGGCCTTTGCTTTTCTTGAAACACCAGCGTAAGCGTCGGCAAGTTCGAATAAAGGTTCACGCGATATTGGCGGACGCTCTTTCCAAAATTCTCCTACATAATCATCGTAGTCGTCTATTTTTATATTTTTCAAGGCAAGTTTTTGAGAAACAGAGTTATATTCAGCCGCGGATATCAGGCTCTTATCGACAACCGCCGTTTCCCCGTCTTTTATATGGCCGCATATCCACTGCGTATAATCAGGGGCGTCAGGATCGGAAGAGATGTAAATTTCCACATCTTTCCCCTCAAGCTCTCTCTGCGCTTGCAGGAGGTATCTGCCGTCCGTCCATAAAGCGGCGGCATCTGCCGATATTATGCAGATGGCAAGACTGCCGGAGAAGCCGGTGAGCCACTGTACCGTTTTCCAGTGAGCCGAGACCGACGGGCTCTGGTGCGGATCAGCCGAGGGCAGCACAACGGCTCCCACGCCGTTCCCTCTCATTTTTTCACGTATGACACCAAGTTTACCTAAAAAGTCCATGGATTTTCCTCCCAAATAGGAGCCGCGTTGAATAAAGCTAAGGAATGACAAGGGGACTTACGCGGCTTAAATTACCTTCGGCAAACGAATTCCCGCCGGCTGAGCGCCCGCCGAAGGTTAAAGAAGTGAATAGCCGCAGCCCCCGCTGACAATCATTTAATTGGTACTTTTACTTCGTATTCGTCCGGGAAACCATTATTTTTTCAGGTTAAGGTATTTCTCCGGGACTTTGACACTGGTGAGTTTCAGATAGCCTTTTCCGAATATATAGGTATCCTGATAGATGAGCTGATATTTTTTGTTGGTAACGCCGGTGCCAAGTTCCGTGTAAGGCCTTATGAACCATTTCGCGCCTGGAGTATAGGTATCGTAGCACTCAAGCAGATCTTTCGGCTTCCCGAGCTTCGCCTTCTTTTCGACGATCTGCTTGCCATATTCCGTAAGAGCGCATACCGTCGCCCATGACTGCGAATATGAGCAGGTTCCCATCCGGCCTTTTCCGCCGGCCGCGATGACCGTCTTTTCGACCTTGTCCATTATCGCCGGCCAGTTGCCCGCCTCTTTCTTGAGGTCTATGCCAAAGGCACCGGGATATCCCATAAGCGGCGACGGAAGATCTGGTTCGATGAAGATGGCTCCGTATTTCGCGACTTGCCTGAGCAGCGGCTCCGTCTGCGCGTCGTTTGTGCAGAAGAAGGCCGTGTCTTTGCCGTATTTGTTGATCCAGGCCGGCACCTTCTCAAGTATGAACTGCTGGGCTCCGGCAACGCCTACGTCGCTCACAGGGTCTGGGGCGGTTTCAAATACATACTTGAGCCCCAGGTCTTTGCACGCCTCTTCAAAGATGGCGCGGCGGCGCGCCTGCAGTTCATAGCTCATGTGACGCGGGAAGGAAATAATGACGAAAGTCTTTGCTCCCAGCTTTTTCGCGGCGTAAATATTTAAATATCCTCTTATTATCTTATCCGAGGCGACGCTGTAATCGGCGACAGAGGAGATAACGTTAGGATCCTCCTGCGGGGAACCTGTGAGGCAGATTATATCTTTTCTCTTTTCCTTTACCCTGCGCAGCGCTTCGGTCGTACCGGGTATCGCTTCCACGACGACGATAGCCTTGATCTTCGGATCGTCGGCGAGTCCGGCTATCTGCGATATGGTGGTCTCCATTTCCTGCATAAAATTATCGGGCATGGTTATGTGTTTGATCATACCGCCGCTGCTGGTATCACCATACTTTTTCACCATATACTCAGCGCCGCGGTACGTATCCTCCGCCTGGGAAACCGTGAGCGTCGCTATCCCGATATGAAATGGGGCGTCCGCGAACGACGCGGCGGCGCTTGCGAACAAAAACAACGAAACCACCAACAATAGAGCCGATTTCTTCATTACCAACTACCTCCCCTAAATATAAATTTGGACCGTATTTTAAGAGTCGCCCAGCTCTTATCGCTTCAAATAAAAATTTCGTTCCCGTCGACGATCACCCTTCCGTCGACCTCGATCCTGGGATTCCACATCAGAAGGTCATAATGGGTGGGGGCCTTGACGACGCCGCCGAGCGTGATGCTCGTGCCGATGCCGATGTGCGCCGTCGAGATCACGCCTTCGTCCTCGAGCATGATGCCGCAAAGCCTGCATTTGGGGTTAAGGCCGACGCCGAGCTCCGCGATGTTGTAGCAGTTCGGGTCGTTGTGGCTCGCAAGATCCCTTTTCAGCACTTCAGCCTGCCGCCCGCCCCTGATGTCGGTGATGAATCCATCTTTTACGTCCACGACCACCGGCTCGTCCAGCACGCCGATCCCAAGATAGGGAATGCTGGCGTCCGCTACGATGCGCCCGTTCGCCGAGCCTTCGACGGGAGATGAGTTGGCCTCCACCGTCGGTATCGTAGAAAATTCTCCCGGTTCTACGACACAGTAGAGGGCGTTGCCGCGCCTGCCGGTGATGTCAAGCCAAAGATCGGTACCGCCCGGCGTCGTGACGTGAACCTTGCTGCCCTTAGTAAAGGCGTCGGCCACCCCTTTGCAAATCGGCTTGATTGACCTGAAATCGGCCTCTATGCCGCCGGAGATGAGCATCTCTTCCGTGAAATCGGTGAGGACCAACAGCCGCGCGCCGCTCTCCGCCGCCTCTTTCACGGCGAAGGTGTGCGTCACGGAATAACTGACGGGGATTAGAACGACATCCGCGTGCTTCATGCTTTCGGCGATGATCTTAGGCGGTTCCTCTCCCGCCCTTTTACGCGGCTTCATTATGCTCACGATGACCTCCGCGCCGCGCTCCACTGCCGCCGCCGATAAGACCTTGGCGATTTTTTCCTGGACCATGTCGGTAACGATGAGCACCGTCTCCCCGGCCCTGAGCGAGACGCAGTTGTCCATGATCGTCCTGGCTCCCTGCATCATAAGCGCCTCTTTCATTTCCAAAAAAACCACTCCTCTTTGATAAAGCATCTGCCTGTGAAACGTTTTTCTAAATGATCATTTTATAATATAATACTACAATCATACAAAAATATGTCAATAGCTTTAGACAGTTTTTAAACATTTTTTTGTATTTCTGTAAAAATTCAATCAAAATAGTTTTATGCGCGGCGATACTTGCGATAAACTAAATAAAAAGGTAGGATATTGATGATTCGGAAGCAGTTTCGAAAGAGGGGTTCTCATATGGATCCAATCCTGGAAAAAAATATTCCGCCGGTGATGCCGGTCAAAGCGGAAAGATTGTCGTCTCAGATATCGAAGCTGATCTTATCCGAGATACAATCGGGACAGCTCACTGTGGGAGACAAGCTGCCGCCGGAGATTGAGCTTGCCCAGAGGTACGGCGTGAGCCGCACCATTCTCCGCGAAGCCATCGCCAGCCTTAAGAATGAAGACATCCTCGAATCGAAGCAGGGACGCGGCATCGTTGTGAAGAACGCGCGCAGCCGGCAGGCATTCAGGTTTTCCGACGTCTTCGAAACGATCTCCATGGACGAGATAAACTATTTCTATGAAATGCGCGCCCTGCTTGAATCAGAGGCGGCCGGGCTTGCCGCGACGCGGCGCACGCAGGAGGATATCGAGGAGATAATGGCCTCTTTCAGGGAAATGGAAGAGGCTGTCAGCGACAAGGCCCCGGGGGCGGAGGCCCACGACCGCTACAACGCGGCGATCGCGCGCGCGAGCCATAATCCGGTGTTGATAGAATTTATTCTGTTTTTACAGGGAAAGCTGCACGACCTGGCGAAAGAACTGCGAATACGGACGATGGCCTCGCCGGAGAGGGCGCATAACGTCCTCGAGGAGCACCGGCGCGTGGTGAAATTCATCTTGGCCAAAGAGGCCGCCGCGGCGCAGGAGGCGGCGCTCACGCATCTCAAGAATGCCGCGGAGCGCGCCGGAATAAAAATATACGGCAAATGACGCCGCATATAAAGGCAGATTCTTTATAAAGAGGGACATGTCGATAAACGGCATGTCCCTCTTTGATTTTATCTCATTCCCCGCATCATCGCGGGACATCCTCCGGTCTTTACGGCCAGGCTTTATTTAACCGCGCCGAAGAGGTCGTTCAGCGCCTCGCTCATCACGGGATGCGTGAAGATCATGTCCCGCAGCACCGTATAGTGGAGTTTCTCATTCATCGCCAGCGTGACGATGTTTATCAGCTCGTGGGACTCTTCACAGTACAGCGCGGCGCCGAGGATCAGGCCGCTGTCAGCGTCAACGACGGCCTTCAGCAGTCCGGTGTACCTCCCCAGTACGTGGGATCTGGGCAGCCCCGTCACCGGGATCACCGCCGTCTTTGTCTTGTATCCCTGTGCCAGCGCCGCCTTTTCCGTCAGCCCCACGCGCGAGAGCGGCGGCGCAAGGAAGATGCTGTAGGGGACGTTGCGCCCGGCGCTTGTCCTGCCGCCGCCGCTGAAATCGGCCATTACGATACGCGCGTCATCCTGCGATATGTAGGTAAACTGGGGGCTGCCGGCGACATCGCCGATGGCCCATATGCCGGACACAGACGTACGCATATTCCCGTCAACGGCTATCGCGCCGCGCGGCGTCGTCTCTACGCCGGCCGCCGCCAGATTCAGCTCGCGAGTATTGGGGATACGCCCCGTGGATACGAGCACCGCGTCGCCCTTTGCCTCTCTTTCCACGCCGCCGGCGCTGTATCTCACAATTGCGCCCTCCGCGTCATTCTTCACCGACAGGACCTTCACGCCGAAGACAAACTTGACGCCCTGCCGCTCCATCGTCTCTTTGACCGCGGCGGCGACGTCGGCATCCTCGTTCGGGAAGAAGTCCGGCAGATCCTGAAGCACCGTCACCTCCGAACCGAATTGGCGGTAGAACGAGGCAAACTCAAGTCCGATGTTCCCGCCGCCGATTATCACGAGGCGCTCCGGCAGCTTTTCAAGGTCGAGCATGCCTTCGCTGGTATACGCGCACCCGCACTCGCCAAGGCCCTCGATCGGGGGGATGAAGGGAACGGAACCGGTGTCGATCACGATCCTGTCCGCGGTGGCTGCGGCGGTAAAATCTTTGCCGCGAATCTCTATCTCTTTCGGAGAAACGAACTTCGCCGTTCCGGTATAAAGGGTGATATTGGGGTTGCTGTCAAACATGTTAAACATTTTGCCAAGGATCTTCTTCCGCAGCTCTTTTTTATCGAGTATCGACTCTCTGTAAAAAGCCGCCTTTTGGGCGAATTCCGGAAATCCTTTTATTTGTGATATCTCCGCTCTGTGGACAAGGAACTTTGTGGGCACGCAGCCCACGTTGGGACATGTCCCGCCGTACATTTTATCGGACTTCTCCACCAGCGCGACCCTCTGTCCCTGCGCCGCCAGGGTACTTGCAAGGACTTTGCCTCCCTTGCCGAAACCGATCACTATAACGTCATACATTTCCATGAACAGCACCTCCGGATATTATATGTATTTTTTTTTATTACATTAACATGTAGCTTAGCCCTAATTTAAGAAAAGTCAAGTATAAAAATAATTTCTCTCCCTTATGCCTTTACCGCCCACGTAAGGACATAATAAAGGCAGCCGCAGATAAAGCAACGGCTGCCTTACTGATATTAGCCACATTCAAGCTTGCATCTCATATCATGCAGGGAGCGGGGCGGCATCCCGCGTTCCGGCGCTAGTATACGGCGATGTATCCGTCGGCCCTCGGCTCCGTCGCTCCTATAAGGGCTCCGCCGCCGCGTATTATCATCTGCCCGCGCCCGTAAGAGGTTTGATCGTAATCGACGTGGACTTCATGCCCCATTGAGGCAAGCTCTTTGATGATGTGATTCTCCACACCCTGCTCAAGTCCGACCTTCCTGCCCTCCAGCCACTGCCACCGCGGCGCGTCGAGCGCCTCCTGAGGATTCAGCTCGAAGTCCACCATATTGGCGATCATCTGGAGGTGCCCCTGAGGCTGCATAAAGGCCCCCATTACGCCGAAGGGGCCGACCGGCTCGTTGCCCCTGGTTATGAAACCCGGTATTATCGTATGATACGGCTTCCTGCCCGGGGCGAGGAAGTTCGGCGACGACGGGTCGAGAGAAAAGTTATTGCCGCGGTTGTGCAGGGCGATTCCCGTCCCCGGCACGCAGAGTCCGGACCCGAAGCCGCGGTAGTTGCTCTGGATCATCGAGACCATGTTCCCCTCTCCGTCAGCCGCCGCTAGATATACCGTGCCGCCGGACGACTGGCGGCGCGACGTCGGTAGCCCCGCCGCGGAGGGGTCTACAAGGGCCGCTCCATGTTCGGCGAACCCCTCGGAAAGCAGTTCTCCCACCGAACGGCGCATGCAGCGCGGGTCCCCGACTTCGGCTATGGCCTCGGCAAAGGCCAGCTTTATCGCCTCTATCTGCAGGTGATAACTGCGCGCGCATTCACGCTCCGCCAATTCAAATTTTTTCAGAATGTTCAGCGCCATCAGCGCAACGATGCCCTGGCCGTTCGGCGGTATCTCCCAGACGTCATAGCCCCGGTAGTTCGCGCATATCGGCTCCACCCATTCCGGAGTGAACGAGGCGAGGTCTTCGGCCCGCAGCCAGCCATGATGATCCCTCGAAAAGCGGTCTATCGCCTCCGCAAGCTCCCCGGTGTAAAAAGCCGCCGCATTCGTCTCCGCGATCTTTTCCAGCGTACGCGCCTGTGCCTCGCAACGCCAGAGCTGTCCCGCGGAAGGAGTTTTCCCGCCTTCCGTGAAACACTCAAAAAGCGGCGCAAACTCTTCGCCTGCCAGGTTCTTTGAGAAACCGGCGAATGCTCTCTTCCAAAGCAGGCTTACCGTCGGCGAAACGGGAAAACCTTTACGCGCATAGTGTATCGCCGGTTCCAGAAGCTCGCCGAGCGGCAGGCGGCCGAACTTGGCGTTAAGCTCGGCCCAAGCGTAGGGCGCCCCGGGGACGGTGACGGCGTGCCACCCATAGAGCGGCATCTTTCCCCCGCCGGCTCCGCGCAGCTCCTCCGCGTTCGCGAGCGCCGGCGCATATCCGCTGGAGTTGAGGCCGTGCAGTCTGCCGCGCGTCCATACGAGCGCAAAAGCGTCGCCGCCGATCCCGTTGCTGGTCGGTTCCACCACCGTCAGGCAGGCGGCCGCAGCCACCGCGGCATCGACCGCGTTCCCGCCCCTTTTCAGCATATCCAGGCCGGCCTGAGCGGCAAGCGGCTGCGTGGTGGCGACCATGCCTCGCGAGCCATAGACTAGAGTACGGCGCGAAGGGTATTTATATCTCAGAGCGTCCATCTTCATACACAACACCACATTTCAAAAAATATAAAATATCTATGAATATTTATATGACACCGGCGTAGCTACGGCCTTAAAATCGTCTCCGTCCGACCTTCATCAGAGCGCGCTAGATCTCTTGACGATCTCGCTAATCTTCACCCGGTCATCACATCACGATCATCTGATTTTGTGGCTGCCCGGAGATCATTTCGACTTCCGATGAACATATTTTAACATGCGTCAGGGGGCAAAAAGCAGGGAAATCCCCCACAACGCCGCCCAAACAACGGCAAAAAACGACCCCCGCCGGTTTGAAAGCGACGGGGCCCGTTTTCTGCGCAAAAATCCTCACAGGGAAGAACCCCCGTTATTTTTCGCGCATCTGAGAATATATATTCGCGAGAATCGCTCCGGATATATTATGCCAGACGCTGAATACGGCTCCCGGCACCGTGGCAAGGGCAAGAGATGGGAACGAGCTTGCCGCCAGGCTGGTGGCAAGTCCGGAATTCTGCATCCCGACCTCGATCGAAATAGCCTTTTTCTTGGCAAGCGGGACCTTTAAAAACGCCGCGATCATATACCCTAGCGCGTAGCCCAGGATATTGTGCAAAATAACGACCGAAAATACAACAAGGCCGGTGGTCATTATCTTCGCGGAGTTGGCGGAAACGACCGCGGCGACGATCATAACGATCGCCGTGACGGAGACCAGAGGCAGCACCCTGACCGCTTTCTGCGTCGTGCTGCTGAAAAATTTATTAATGACGAAGCCGGCGGCGATAGGCAATATCACCACCTTGACTATCGACATGAACATCGCCGCCATATCGACGGAGACGGTCTGTTTCAGCAAAAGATAGGTCAGCGCCGGAGTCAGCACCGGGGCAAGCAGCGTGGATACGCTCGTCATGCCGACGGAGAGGGCGACGTCGCCTTTGCTGAGGTAAGTTATCACATTCGAAGACGTGCCTCCCGGGCAAGTCCCGACGAGGATCACGCCGACAAGCAGCGCGTCGTCCAAGGCAAAGATCTTGCCAAGACCGAAAGCCAAAAGCGGCATGATCGTAAACTGCGCGACGCACCCGAGGATAATATCCTTCGGCCTCCGAAAAACCACGGCGAAATCGGCGGGGTCCAGCGTAAGCCCCATACCGAACATAACTATCATAAGCAGCGTCGTGATCCACGACGTCTTTATCCATAACAGGGCGGATGGCTCAAAAAGAGCCGTCGCGGCAACCACAACAACAATAAAGGCCATATACCTTCCCACAAAATCACTGAGTTTTTCAAGAAACTTCATCACAAAAACACTCTTCTTTCCGCTTGCATAATTATAGAGACCATTAATGAATAATGGCGCGTGAGAATTATAAAGAGCGCCCGGTGGGAATGTCAAACGGACAGCTAGCCGCTAAAATGAGGACAAAGTGAACAACCTCACTATATAACCACTGTGATTCCCCTTAACAACAGTCATTCACAAACAACCAGCGGCAAAAATGATGTTATTCAAAGGATGTTTGCACCGCCCAAAATATCCGACGGCAGGAGAACAAAAAATCCTCTGCCTATACAGAGGATATAATTTTAAATGGAGCCGACTCCCGGCCCCATACAAATCGCATGAACTGGCTTAGACGCACGATTCCCAAAATCATGAGTGCAGTCCTTATACGGTCATATATACGGTGAGACGATATCCTGTAAAAAATGCGTCTCCGGACTCATACCAACGACCACATTGACCATATTACCACAGATCATAGGGCTTACAACAGCCCTTTTTCACGCGCGATTTTCTTTAACCTTGTATCAACGGCCTCTGGATCATCATAATCTACGGTGGCCACCGTGGACACGCTCTTCGCTGCTTCACAGGCAGCGACCTCTGCCTGAATCCTCTTCTTAGATGGATTCTTCAACTGCCCGTTTGAATAGTATGTCTCCTCGTCATCTTTGTACTTTTTACCGAGGATGACGGTAATAACAAAACCAACCAACCCCACGATAGAATCCGGCAATGGAACGTCGGGTATGCTGAGGCCAAACCCTCTCGCCCAGGGAACTAATATATAGTTGTTGGTCACGGAGAGCACGAATACCCATATCAGCGCGGGTATGGCTCCGCTGACGAAGATGCTTTTATTCTGAAACATCGCTTGCAGCACACCGAGGCGCGCCGTCGCCTCCTGTGTGTCGAGCTTCGCCAGCTCAATTTTTAACTCATTTTGTTTATTCGGGTCAGGAACGACCTTCTCTATTATGCTGCCAACACCAGGAATCAGCTCTAAAAGATTCATTTCTTCTCTCCTCCTCCAAAGAACACCTTGATTTGCTTAACCATCAGCGCCGCTACCGTATCCAGCAGCGACGCCCCTGCATACCCGCACATACCGCCGACGGCCATCTGCAGCCACCCGCTGGCCCCGATCACATAACAAAACGCATG
The DNA here is from genome assembly GCF_000585335.1 of Cloacibacillus evryensis DSM 19522. Classification (NCBI taxonomy): domain Bacteria; kingdom Thermotogati; phylum Synergistota; class Synergistia; order Synergistales; family Synergistaceae; genus Cloacibacillus; species Cloacibacillus evryensis. Next base: position 585,436 of record NZ_KK073872.1, on the reverse strand, counting down.
GATCATGACCCCCATGAAAGCCGCCGCGAACATGCCACAGGCAAATTCTCCTGGAGAAAACGGCTCCTGCCGATGATGCCGCGTATATCGGACCGTGTTGCCAATCATGGTAATGACGATCGTCGGCAGCATAGCCAGTGCGGCCGTAACAAAATCATCGACCATCTTCATGCAAAAACCTCTTCTATGCCAGCTGCTATCGCAACCGCCGCTTTCTCCTGCCAGTCGGCGGCTGTGAGTTTTGCCCTGTCGCCTGCGTTAGAGAGGAACCCCAACTCCACAAGCACCGCCGGCATTGCCGTATTGCGCAGCACCTGCAGATTAGCGTTCTTCACACCACGGCCATTCATGCCGGAAACTGGGAGTAGCCGCCTATATACTGCCTTTGCCGCGGCGACCGCCCCTTTGCTTTGATTGGTATGCGTAAAAACCTCTATGCCGTTCGCCTGCGCGCTGGTCGCACTGTTGCAGTGTACGGAGACATACAGATCAGCTCTAATCTTATTGGCAAGCGCGGCACGCTCTGAAAGCGTTGGATATGTATCTCCCTCGCGGGTATAAACTACCCTGTAGCCAGCAAGGGAGCTTCCAATCATCTGTGCCACCTTTAACGCGATATCCTTCTCTTGTACGCCTCCCGCGCAGGCTCCAGGATCTTTGCCACCATGCCCGGGATCAATACAGATTATTTTCCGCCCGGTATTGTCCGTAGATATGGCGCTATCGGTCTTGATTTCCGGCGTTAATGGTACGCTTTCAGTACCATCGTTCCCGTCTCCGATACCCAACACCTCCAGCGCGACCGCGGCCTCCGCATCGGAAAGATAATCGCTTTCGATCGCATATAAGAGCGCAGCCTTAATCTTCGGTGCTGCGGCGGCCGCGCCAAATATCTCAGGTGCGAGAGTTACGGCGCTCTCAACCATACGGCGAAAATACGCCTTATCAGTTGCCCACGCTCCATATCGCCCCGCGAGCAGCCCCGCGAAATATCCATAAAAATTATCAGCGCGGCTGGCACACAGAGGATAATTCGCCTCGATCTTCTTAACATAATCGGCTGCGAACTCATCAAAAGAGCTGTACTTACGGAAGGCGCTCAACTGTGAATACCTCTCTCCGTTTGCACGCTGCTCCCAAGAGACCTTGTTATATACCGGCCCCGACCATCCAGTCCCCGCCTTTATCCCCGCCGCGTTATTCGCGGCAAGAAACAGCTCCGAGGCCCACGCTTTACCACCGCTGCGCGTCTCCCAATTCATCTGGCAGAGCGCACCGTACGCATTTATCCGCCCCTGATACCTCTTCAAAACCTCATACGCCGTCACATTATCCACCGCGAACACCTCCCATAAAAAAAGAGAGGGCATTAAGCCCTCCCTCTTTGCTGAACATACATAACCGCCACTTTACAAAACACACCTAAAACGGCAAAATACTTTCTCTGGTTAGGGAAAGTATCTTCACCCAAATAGCCCATTTTGTAAAGTGAGAATCCCCGTTGTCACATTACCGCCACCCCCTATCTGTCCAGATAAGCATTGATCTTGTCTATCCGTGCCAGGCCCCGCTCGGAGGCATTACGGATATTCTCCTCAATACGACGGATACGGATTCGCTTCTCAACGGCGCTCAAATTCTTTGCCGTAGTAATCTCGCGGACCGCTCTGTACGCGTCATAAATACCGCCCTTGCCGTTATTCAGTTTCGATAACGCTTTAATATCGTTATTCGCGCGGATAAGCCTCTTCTGCGTCTCGCTGAGAGCCTGGGGTCCCTTCGTCTTGAGAATCTCCTCTGCCGTGGCCCGCTTCCTATTGAGCAGCTGAATCTCCGACTGAAAGGCGCTCTCCGTTGCATCACCATCGCTGGCGAAAAACCCTCTCGTGCCTGGAGCCGCTTCATACCAGGGACGATCCGGGCGAGTCTCCTTCGTCAGAAACTTTCTTATCAGGGCATCAGAGACATTCGACGTCTCCTTTGCAAGCCCGCCGCCAATGGAAAAAACGGAATACTCCAGCAGCCTGGGCGAAACATTCAACGCCTTGCTTGCCGCCTTAGCCCACTCTGCCGTATACGGTCCATATTGCAAAGCCGGCTCGAAACGTTTTTCCCTTTCAGAGACGATCTGACGCTGATAGAAAAAAGAATGATTCGAGCCAATCTCGGCCAGCAACAGCATCGCATTCGGATAAAACTCCGGCGTAAGAGAAGAGAGCATAGACGACCCTACGCCGTCAAAGGCCCGTTTATTCTTCGTATAGACATACTCAAGCGCACGCTCCGGCAGGCTGCCGAAGATCATCCCTATCTCAAAAGGCTTTGGGATAGTGACGATTGGCCCATCCTTGCCGATTACAAAATTCCAGAACGTATTCTTGCGCCAGGCGGGTAAATTCTCGTACCTCTTCCTTCGGTCGTCGTCGCCAAAGTTGTACAACATCTGTAACATAGACGGGATCGTTATATACATAAACGACCGCAGCAGGGCCTTCTTGTTGATCCTGCCGCCCTTAAAATAGGTACGGAACATCTTATCCACGCCCTGAAGCGCAGCGTTGAAAAACCCAACATGCTGATTGACCTGCTCGCCCAGCGTCCCCATGCGCATAAAATTCATATTGTCGCGGGTGATATTGGCCGCCTCCTCTGCGCTGAACCCCGCCGCCTTCGCCCGTTCATACTGCCCAAGTCGAGACGCCAGCTCTCCATATTCGGAGAGCTGCCCGATCAGTTCATATACGGCTTTAGGCGGGTTCTTCAGACTGGCCCAGCTCAACAGGACCGTTCCACTCTCGTGCCGCAGCTGCTTCATGCGCTCCGCATGTTCATTCCTCGTCAGCACCGTCATCCCCTGCGCGCCGCCGTGCTGCATAAACTCGTCATATATACTGCCGACGCGCTTGTCGAAGCACATCATCAACCCCCGCACAGTGTCAACCACCGGGCGGAAATTCTCTCCGACGATGGCATAATTGAACGTGTCACGCACCGGGTTGCGAAGCGCGAAAGTCAGACCGTGCGTAGTCCCCTTCCTCAGCAGCGAAGTAATAAAACGCGACGCGGCCACCACGGGATTATCCTCCCACTTCGCGCGTGCCCTGGGCATCAGCGCCTCGTAAATATCGCGCTCCGAACGAAACAGCCTCTTCACACCGTTATCCCACACATGCCAAACCATCTCGTCCGGCTCGTGGTGGCGATTCTCGACCTCCTCCATCAGCTCATGGAAATTTCCCTTGTCATACTCCTCCATGATCTGGCGACCCACCGACTGCCTGGCGGCCGCAGATTCAAACTGAAAAGTATTACGCACGATCTGCTCCAAAGGATCGATGACGTCACGCGACGACCCTTTTAACCTTCTCAGCGGAGACTGAATATTCACCAGCCCCATACCGCCGACAAAGCCGCCGACACTCTTTTCGTCCGCTCCGAAATCACGCTGCAAAGGAACATAATTTGGATACAGGTCGATCAACCGCGAATACATCTCATCAGAGATCATGCCGGAATCGCGGATCATCTCCAGCAGGGCCCGGTTATACTTCACAAGTTCGCGCTGTGACTTCTTCCAATGAGGATAATGTTCCTCGATCTTCCGTACCGCCGCTGCATACTGAGCCGCGCTCCCCTTCGTAAACTTCACCGCCTCGCGCAGAGCCTGTGCCTGCTCGCGATAAAGGTCATGCTCTGCCCGTAAGGCAGTCATCCGCTTCTTCCATTCGGAAAGCGCCTCTTTATCAGGCGACGGCAGCCTTCGATCTTCCACGATCTCGCGCTGCTTCGCTTTGGCGGCTTCGTCTAGCGCGGAGGCCGCTTTCAGCAATTTTTCACTGTTGGCCGCAATATCGTTCAAATGCTTATAAACCGTATACGCGGCAAATCCCTGCTGCTCGCTTGCCGCGATCGGTTTCATAATCTCGACCAATCCCTTTACGCCGCTGTCGGGGTCTCCCTTCTCAAAGCGCCTCTCCGCGCGGCTGGCCGCGCCATAAATCGCGTTCTCGGCATCAAAGTAAATATCATCGCCAAAATTCTTCTTGATCGGATTTAACCGGTCGTGCCACTGACGGTAATAATTATTCTTCACATGAATGAGCTTATCCTTAATAGACTCATCCTGCCGCGAAGGCCGCACCACCCGCTCAAGCTCTGCCGTCCCCATGTCGCGTAGCCACTGCGCGTCCTTCTCCACGACGACGGAAGCATCAGGCTCTACCGTCACCGCCTCACTCACCGGCGACGCCTCTGCCGGTTTACGAACGGACAGCCGGTAATGCTCCTGATTCTCGACGGTGCCGGCCTTACGATTCAGCGCCTTCCCGGAGGCAATCTCACGAAAAACATCCTCAGAGTTCCTGCCAAACAACGTCGCGCGTATCGCAGAGAAAAAATCCTTCAATCGCTGGAAAATCGCCTGCGTCCTCTTCGTCAGCTTACCGACGCGCCCCTCCAGGAACTCGCCGTACATCTCGGCGGCCCTCTCGCGGCTCCCATGCGTTTTCAGCACCGCGGCCTGCTCTTCCTTCAAAAGAGAATCCCACGCAGATTCAAACACCTCATGGCCAAACGTGCGGGCGTCGCTCATGCCGGCGACGAGATCGATAAACCGCTGCCCGTCGATAACGCGCGTGCGCCCGGAGACCACCTCTCCAGGACGTACCTCGCGGCCATAATCCCGTTTCACAACCTCCGGGTCGGCGGCGATCGCCTCCGCCTGCGTGTCAACGATCCACGACACACCGTTCTCAAAGTCCAGCCGCATCTTCCCCTCGCCAAGTTCTGTGACCTTAGCGCCCTTCACGCGCGCGGCGACCTCGCTCACCGAAAGCGGCGGCAGCCCCGCCCGTTTTTCGCCCAGCGCGTAACTTCCGGGAGCGGCGCTCTGTGCCTTGACAAGATCAGCCTCGGTCTTTACACTATTAAACAAGCTCTTGATGGATTGACCCCCGGACCCTACTAGTCCGGCTTGCGATATCCATTGAGAGTATTTTTTTGTGTTGACATACTTAAGCCGCCCTGGAGCGGCAGCCTGCTTTACAAACCAGTCGTTAAAAGGCTTTCCCGTCAGAGGGCTTAACCGTCCATAGGCACTGGCAATATCATTGCAGACAATCTGCCCCTGTGCGCCCTTATGCGCAGCGTTTAACGCGATTGGCACATTTATCGTCGCCCCCTGTGAGTCCTTCAGCTCCAGCATCACGACCAACCCGTTTTGAAGCTGCTTTGCCCTCCCTTCCGATTCAAATACCATGATAGGATCAGCCAGCGCCGCGGGGATCTGTTTTACCAAATTTGGCGACAGCTTGTGCTTCGTAAAAATCTTCTTTAACGTATTTTGCGACATAACTATTTGAAGAGGCTTTACACGCGCATCGCTGATCTGCAGCACCAGCGGCGTCTGCATCACCTGAAATTCTGCATAACGTCCCATCTTTCCAGCTACAAAATCATCCACCTGCTTCGCAAAGGCCGCGGCGTCGGCGTCGAGCCGAGCCTGCGCCGTCGGCCCCAGCCGGTAATGAGTATCCTTCTTCCCGCCAGCCTCCTTGGCCACCGACTCAGGCATACGCATAACAGTGAACGCCGATCCGCTTTGACCGGAAGAACTGATGATCGTGGCAGGCTCGCCGTTATCCACGCGTACAGCCTCAAGCACTGTACCGGAGCCGTTCGGGGTCGCCGCCGAAATCCCCGTAGTGCGGTACTCGACGCCATCCACCTTGATAACACCTTCCGCCATCCGTGAGACGGCCGCCGTTTTAAGACGATGCTTGCGGTCATTCTCTATAAAAGGATTCTTCCTCTTGGCCCGCTCCACGTCGGCGCGGACCTCGGCGAGCGCCACCTGCAGAGCGTACCAGTCCATTGCCTCCTTCGCGTCGTCCCTCGCCTGATGCGGAATATCCCTATCGGCCAACGCCTCGCTGGACTTCTTCTGCGATTCCATCCGGCGTATGATCTGTTCAAGATTCCTTGTAGCCGATACGATCTTGCTCTGAATATGAGTCGGCGACAACAATACCTCCGTCAGCTGCGAAAGATTTTTCGGTACCTTGCCTTCCGCCTGGCCGATGACGACATCATACGTATCGGTGCCTCCCGGGATAAACTTCACCAGCCACGACGGCGTGGTGTACTGTTCGTTAATCCTGGAGACCACCACCTTGCCGCCGGCGAAGGGGATACTTACCGTGCCCGTTGCGGAAGATTCCGTCAGCGGCTCTATCGCCCTCTTGACCGCGCGTGCAAATGCGGACGCCCTCTGCACGTCAGGAGATAAAATCCCGGGACGCTTGGGACGGACAGGCGCTTCAGGCTTCTTGCCGCGCCGCTTCTTATCTGGCTCGTTCTCCCACACAGACAGCTCTCGCTTATATGCCGCGTTGTCCCTCTCAAAATTGGCATAATCCTCGCCGTACTGCTTCTCCGTCTGCCGCAGCGCCTCGGAAAAAGCGGAAAGCTCCTTACCGTCGAACGTGACATCCTTCAAAATCCTCAGTCCATTTTGATTCTCACGGCTGCGCGCCTCATAACTTTTGAGAAAATCCCTCGCGTTCTGCTGCGCCATCAGCGCGCCGCTCACCTCGGCATCCAGCTCCTGGAAACGGCGCTCCGCCTCCATCTTCTTCTTGAATACCGGATCGCCTGTCGAACTCGCCATAAAATCGGCGTACTGATCTGCGTCCGAGCTAGACTCCGCCATCGCGTCAATCTCACCGCCATTACGGAACTGCTCTATCGCCGCCGCCTTGCGGGCGAGAATCTGCCACATAACCGTATCAGCCGTGCCGGAGGTAGAATAACTGGTGATATCGACGCTGAACCCCTCCGGGTCCGCCTCATAAAACATATTCCCCTGCCGGATAATGCGCCCCTCGCGCTGCTCCACATCCGACGACCGCCAGGGCGAATCAAGATGATGCAGCCCGACCAGACGCTTCTGCACATTCATCCCCGCGCCCATCTTCGCCGACGATCCCAAAAGCACGCGCACGTCGCCGTTATTCACACTGTCAAACAACGCCTGCTTCTTCTCCGGCGACTCATAATCGTGAATAAAGGCGATCTCGCGCTCGGGAATCCCCATATCCGTCAACACCGTTTTCAGGTCGTCATAAACAGAAAACCCGCTGTCGGCAACAGACAGCGCGGCGTCCACATCCTCCAGCTTGCTGAAATACTCCTCCATGCGGTCCCTCTGCGCCGGACTCAAAGATTCAGCACCAAGCAGCCGTTCCCGCTCCGAAGTCACAATATCCCACTGGCGCGTAAAAGACAGCCCCTTCGCCCGCTGCTTAAAAGCGCGCAGCTCCGCGTCGCTGAAAACCATCTTCGCGGCGTCGTCCACGAGCTTCTTCGCAGACCTCTGCCCGGCCTTCGCGGGTGTGGACATATCGCAGAAAATAAGCTGCGTCCCCTTCTTATCGGCCCACCTGTCATACGTGGCCTTAACCTTACGGGCGCAGCGCATCACCTTGCCATTCTCGTCGCGGGGCAAAGAGGGATCGATGATCCGCGGATCGAGCGACATCTTCCGCGCGTCCGTCATCACCGTCAGATAATTGTCGATGCTTCGATACTCCTTATCCCCGGAGTTCTTCTGAACGGCGTCCATGCGCGCGACCAGCCAGTCCGTCAGAAGCCGCTGCGTCTCCGTGGCAGGCGCGGTATCTAGCTTGCGGCCGCCGTCCGTCACCTTCGGCACGGGGAACTCCGTACGCAGCTTCGTCTTATTTTTGCGGTTCCGCTCCTCCATCTCCCTCCTATACATATCCTTGAGATCCTGCATCGTGATAATATCGGCAAAGCTGGTGTACATCTGACGCAGAGACGACAGATTATTCAGCCCCGCCAGCACGCGCCGCAGCGTCAGCTTCTGCGTCGGCGTATACTCAAGGCGCGTCTCGGTCACGGCGTAAGAACCGGCCCAGGCGTCGAAAAAGAGCATATTCCTCTCCTTCAGGTCATCGGCGGCCAGATACTTCATCATCGTGTAAAGCTCTACCAGAGAATTCGAGAGCGGCGTGCCGGTGGCAAAAGTAACGCCCCCGCCGCGCTGCTGCAGGCCGCGCAGCTTAACATAGAGGTCAAACGCCTTCTTCGATCCGCTAGGGTCATTCATACCGACAATTCGGTCCCCCGCGGTCGCGTACTCAAGATTCTTAAACTCGTGCGCCTCATCGACGGCGATATAATCGATCCCGAGAGTCTCCAAGTCATGCCCAATCTTATCCGACGGGCGGTTGCTGATCTCTTCGAGCTGCCCCTTATAAGAATCTATGCGCTGTGCTATCTGCGACAAAGAACGCTTACTCTCTCCGTTAATCCGCGCTTCATCCAAAGCCTGCTGCAGAATACCTAACTGCTCTCTGATGATCGCCTTCAAGTCCGCCCCCGGAGAAGGAATATACCCCAGCGACGAATGGCCGATAACGATCGCGTCAACATCCTTCGTTGTGGCTATCCGGGAGAAAAGCCGCTTCCGGTTCTTCGCCGTGAAATCCGCCGGCGTCGCCGCGAGCACCTTCGCCCCCGGGTAAAGCCGGTAAAAATCCTGCGCCCACTGCGTGACCAGGTGATTCGGCACCACAATCAGCGGCTTCTTCGACAGCCCCAGCCGCCGACGTTCCATCACTCCGGTAATCACGGTGAAAGTCTTTCCGGCGCCAACCACATGGTCAAGCAGCACGGACTTGGACTGAATCATGCGCCAGGCGGCGTTCTTCTGCGTATTACGCAAAACGATAGAGGGACTGCTGCCGACCGTTTTCAGATACTTCACGCCGTCAAAACCCCGATCGACATTCGTATTCATCTTCTCGTTATAGGCGTCTACGATCTGCTTTGTCCGCTCCTCGTCCGTATAAACCCACTCCGAAAAAACCTTTCCCATTCGATCGACAAGCGCGTTGACCTTCTGCGTAGCCTCCTCGATCACCTGCTTCTTGCTGTCGCGTACCGTGAGGCTCTTACCCGCGGCGGCGGCGTTAAAAATATCCGGCACGCTCTTATACTCGTTCGTGAACTGCATCCCGAAATCCGTCGCGTTGAACCGCGCGTCGTCCACCCTGATGCGGCCTATACCGGGAATAATCCCCACCTTCGGCCGCTCGCAGCCAAGCGCGGAGAGAAAACTCTCATAAACGGAGGCGGGTATCCAGGTGGCACGGATATTCGGCGTAACATGCTTCTTATCCTTCGGCTGAGGCTGAACCGCCTCCAGGGCTTTTATATTGGGCTCAAGACCGGCGTTGCGTGCCACCTCCAGCTTGCGGCGCACATTTCCGGATAAATACTCTCCCGCATGTTCATATACATCCGTCTCCGGGTTCATAAAAAGCTGCGGGTGCTCGCCCTTACTCAGCTCTTCAATAACATCCGTAACCGGTTTACCGGTAAGGTCAGACATATAGGCAATATCGACAGTGCCGCGCTGAGAGAGCGAAATCTCCATCGCGTCGTAGGCGCTGCCTGCCCTTTTTATCTCCTCCGCCGGGTAAAATACACGCTTCGTAAAAATATCGGCCTTCGTCGCGGAGGCTTTGCGGGCCTTAATCCCCTTGGACTTCGCCTGCGCCGGAGTGATGCCGGGCAGATAATCCGCCTCAAGACCGCTCTCCACCCCGACGTCCACGCCGAGCAGGCTGAAATTTCTCTTATCACTGATCGGGCCATACTTGAAGACGAACGAATCATACAATCCGTTGAGCCCCTTACGTATTGCCTCCATCCTCGGGTCATTCGCCCGCTCCGCCCTATTCAGCTCCTGCAGCTTACGACGCAGCTCCAACATCCCGCGAAGTCGCAAATAATTCTCCTGCCCGAGCTGCTTCCTGCGGTAAGAGGCGTCGATCTCCTTCAGCTCCTGGTCGAAACGCCATGAGAATGACGGCCCCTCAGATTCAAGCGCGTCCTGCACGGAATAAAGCGCCCTCTCCGCCGCCGTGGGACTGCCGCGCTTGGCTCCCGTCGCGGTGCGGGCGACATAAGAGACCGAATCCAGCATATCGCGGGCCCCTTCCAGCCCCTTGCCGCCTGCGGCCGCCTTTTTCACATCCTTCAGCGCGTCGATCACCGCGCTCCACTCGGCGGCGTTATCCTTCCAAAGCGTATTGGGGGTGATCTCCTCCATCACGCTGTTGCCGCCGGCGTCGTCCATCGCGCGGCGTACAATGCGGCCATTATCATCCAGCGCCATACTGCCGATGGGAATATCGCTCTGGACGATCATCGCTGCCTTCGTATCGGCATCCGAGGCAGTCTCCTCCATCACGCCCGCCAGCTTTGCAAAATCGCCGCGCAGCAGATCATCGATCGCCTTACTAATATCGCGCCCGTCGCTATGCACCGTGTACTCATTACCGCGCGAACTGGCGTACATCGTACCGTCCATCGCCGAACGTCCTAAAATATGGCTGGGATACTCCTGATAATACCTATTTACGGGAATATCTTTGCCGTCAACGGTGATCCTGCCATTAGTATCCAGCCAGGCTGCGTTAAGCTCCGGTTTTTCATCGGCCCGCAGCTTCTGCATGAAAATCACATCGGTGACGACATCCGTGCCGGCGTTTTTTGCAAAGGCGTCATTCGGCAGTCTGAAAGCGCCCAGAAAGCGAAAATCCTTGGCAAGCACACGGCGCGCCTCGGGATTGGCCGTGTCCAGAAAACGATGCGTTACGACGACGGACATCACGCCGCCGGGACGCAGATGCATACCGGCCTTGGCGATAATATAATTGTGAATCTTCATCCCCGACAAATGCGCGCGGCTCTTGTGCCTATCCTTAATCGTCGTCTCACCGAACGGAGGATTGCCGATAACCAGGTCAAATACATTATCGGCAAAAGGAGCATCCTGAAAGCCGGTCGAAGAGAGGATATTCGCTTCGGGATACAGCAGAGCGGCGATATCCCCGGTCACAGTGTCGATCTCCGAGGCGTGCCACTCCGTCGCAGAAGCGATATCCAACGGCTCAAGTCCAAGGAAATTACCCACCCCGACCGTCGGCTCCAGCGCACGGCCGCCCTTAAAGCCGAAAAACCTTACCACGCGCCACATAGCGTCCACGACAGGCTTTGACGTATAATGCGCGTCGCTTACCGTGCGAAATGCTGCGGCGTACTCATCGGGAGAAAGCAGCTCCTTGAGGACCCGCTGCGCCTTGCCGTACATATCTCCAGCCCCTGCCTTCTTCACGTCAAAGACAGACTTCAATCCGCCCCAGCCCACATAACGGGCAAGAGCCGCCTGCTCCTCGCGCGTTGGGTAACGCTGCTCCTTCCGCAGCTTCATAAGAGTGCGCAGCGCGGTTAAATTCCCGGCGATCTTCTCTCCTGCCGTACCGCCGCCAAGCCCAAAATCCTCGCCAATAAAAAAGTTGCCGGGATTCTCTCCCGACAACTTCGCTGGCTTAGATTCTCTTGGATTCAGCAGGGACTGGGGCGCCTGCTGCGTTTTCTCTTCCTTCGCGGATTCTACCCCTTCGGAACCTCCGGTTTCCTCCCGAGCTTGTACTCCATGTAATCCGCTCTCCGACGGGCCTTTTCCGCCTCCGTCTCCTCCTCCGGTTCTTCCTCCTCCGGTTCCGGCGGCGGCGTCAGGCAAAACAGATTCCGCGACTCGTTCCACGCTTCCTCGTCCGTCATGCCCGGTGACACCATCTTCTGCGCGTCCATCTCCGAGCGAGTCAGCTTTGCGCAGGCCGTCGCCTGCCTCATCGCCCACCCGCCGTCCAGCGCCGCGTACTCCTCCGGGTAATACATCTTCCAGTGATTTATCGTCTGCTGCGTCATTTCCTCTATCGTCATCGGAGCTACCCTCCTTAACCGGTTTATCCTTACCGACGGACTCCTGAGCCTGTTTCTCTTTTGCCTTATCTTGTCCTATAATCTTACCATTGTCAAGCGGCTGCCGCCCCTTTGTCTCCCCGGCTTTCGCGCCTGCCGCGCGCTCATGTGCAGCACCCGGCATCTCTCGCTCGGGAATGGAGTATATCTCCGTCCCGTCCGGGCCGTCCCTGTGGACAATATATCTCTTTTCACCGGCAATAGGATACTCCCGCGATTCTACAGGCGTGGCGACAATACCGTTGCGCGTCGGGGTCAGCATGGCGCTCTCCATAGTAACCGTCGGCCCCTTAGACTTTCTGATGTCAACGACACGCGAGAGAACACCGTCCTCCTCCCATTCATAGCCGACCGGAAAACGTTCGCCGCCATCCACCGCCTGCCCAACATTAGCAGGCTGGGCCCCCTCGTTCTTTGGCACTCCGCTCACAACCACATGTTCCTTAAGAAAATCCTTTTTTGCAGCCGCGTCTGGCGCTTCCGGCGAGTTCTCCAATTCCCGCGCCTTCTCTGCCTGCGGCGGCTCTGCATTCTGCGGCACATCGGGAACAGATACCGGCTCCGCTACTTCCTGCGTCCTTGCTTTATCTGCATCCGCCTTTGCAATTTGATCCTGCTTTGCCACGGCGTCGGCGGCGGCTAAAGCACCGCGCTTCGCGGCAAGCTCGGCAATATCCTTGCCATACTTCCTGCCGACCTCGCCCTTTGACATCTTAGACATATCGGCGGCCACCTCTTTACGGCGGCGAGAGGGATACGGCACTTCGACGTACCGCGGCCCTGCCTCTGCCTGTACCGCCGCCTCCGGACGCACGGCTTCCGGCATACGCCAGCCAGGGACCGCAAGCTCCGAAGTGGCGCGTTCCCTGGCGGCAATAGGCCCGGTCTCAGAAGTCGTCTCGGCAGGGGCGTAAAGATGCGCGAGAATATTGACCATGCGCTGAAAATCTCCCTGCTGATAAGCGTCGCCAGCGGCGCGCACCAGCGCGGCGTGATAACGCTCATCTCCGGAAAGCGAATCCATATCGACGGCCCCGTAGCGACGGAAATCCTCAACAAACTTCCCTCGAATAGCGTTTAACAGCGCCATACTCTCATTAGCCGGTGTCTGACGCTCCACGGGGACAGCCAATTCAGACGCCGCGCGCTCCCTCATGTTAATTGGGGCAGTTTGCGGGGCCTCTTCAAGCGGCCCCGTATCAAATCGCTCCCTGGCCAGGGCCTCCGCCTCGCGCTCATGGCCCGAAGAATACATCTCAAGAATATGGCGCAAAGTGCTAAAACTCTCATTATCTTCCGCCGACCGCTGCGCCTCCGGGATACTCCTGATCTCGCGGTAAAAATTCCGCATCTCGTTCAGAATGCGCGTATTCGGCACAAACTTACGCGATACGCCCTCCGTATCCCCCTCGCCCATGATTGTCCCCTCCACGCCGCTCTGCGGCGCAGCAGCGGAGGCATTCTCTATATCACCGGCGATACCGTCCATAAAACTATCCACCTCGGAACGGGGCTTACCTTTGACATTGACGCGGCCGTTAAAGGCGCGGTCGGCAATATTGCCGCCAATGCCGAACAACGCTCCCATCATGCCGCCGACGACACCCTCATAAGCGAGGGCGCGTTTATCGATCTCGTTCCCCAGCGCCTTGTCCGAGGCGTATCCCTGGGCGACCTCTTCTCCGCCCTCGCCTAAAATATCAACCAGCGTTCCCGCCGCGGCGCGGACATTATCGGAGCGGAGGATACCGCCAAGCCTTTCATTTTTCATTGCCCGTCCGACCGTGCGGCCAAGAAGAGTGTCGAGCGGTGCGCCAGCGTCGGCGGCCCGAACCGCCTTCGTCATCCCCGTTACCGCCATCGACTGCAAGTAATTCGACATGGGCAGCATCGCCATATTTGCCGCCAGCACCTTCTGCGACGCCTCATAAGCCTCCTCGTGGCTCATCCCGCGCTTCCGCAGCTCGTCATAGACATCCGCCTGCTCCATCTGCGCTTCGGGAGAGGCCGCAAGTAGAGAGGCCATAAAAGACCCGCCGCCGGAGGCTATACCAACGGGGATGTTATAGGCCATCGAACCCAAAGTATAGGGCATCGCTCGCGTGACATCGTGGACAAGCTGCCCGGCGACAGAGGTCGGCATATTATAGGCGCCAGGGTCAAAATACTCCTGTCCGGAAAGAGCGGCCTCCTTCGCCCACTCGCGCTGCGCCATCAGCTCATTATAAAGCTCGGGAGAACCAATACTCTTTGACCGTAAAATGGCCGCCTTCTCCGTCTGCGTCAGATATGGGCTTGCCGCCACCTCGGTCATATCCTTATTGGCGGCGGAAGATTCTATCTCGTTGGTATTCATGTTGATAATGGCGCCGGTCCGCCCCAGACTATCGCTGATACCGCCCTTGAAAGCCTTCCCCATCGTCCAGTCCGGGAGATTCGGATCATAATTTGCCGCGTTGCCCGCTACCCTCTCATCGACGCTGCCGCCCTTCATGCGCTCGATCCTATTACGCGGAGGGAGGAGCGCGGGAATAACACCCTTCCAGCCGCCGCCCTCTTTCCGCGACGGCGTGATCGTCTCCGTATCGGACATATCGGATTCCGCCGTACCTTCTGTATCAGATCGCAAATCTGCGTATTTTTCTAGCCAATTTGTTCCAGTTGCAGCTTCTTCTTTTTTCGAATATTTATCAAGCCAGTTGGCCATAAAAAGACCTCCCCCAAAATAAAGGCGGGGAAGCCCCCGCCTAAAAATCAATAAACTGTAAAACCGCTCTCTTGCGCCTCTCTCACCAGATCTGCCGGCAGCCGGTTCTGTATATTTGCCTCATTGATAATATCCGCCATGCTGATCCGCTTGCCGCCGCTTCCGGCTGTCTGCGGCGAACGCGCCGCGCCGCCTGCCGCGGCGGGACCGCCAACGCCGCCAAGCGCGGACGAATAAGCGTTCAGCCCGCCATCACCAATACTTTCATACAATGGCTTATAGTCGGAGAATGGCACCCCACCGTCATTGCCCAAGAGCCCCATTACCTGCAAAAACTTGATAGGGTCCATCTGCGGCTGCGCCGCGCCGTCGCCGCCGTCAACAACGCCCTGCCCGCTGGAACCGCCATTATTGCCGTAAAAATTCTTATAAGCGCCAGACGCCTTAAAAAGAGACTCAAGCATACTGCCGCCGCTGCCCGGCGTTATCCCCTCCGCAGGCACAATAGAACGCGATACGGGATCGACCCATACCATGCCGCCCTTGCCGTCAGGCATCAGCTGTGCCGGCTGCTGCCTACGCTGTCCTTCGCGCCGGATTGACGCCTCCTGCGCAAGAGCCCTGTTCTTATAATCCCTCTCCCAAAGCCCCTGCTCCCTATCCCACGCGAGACCGGCGTTATACATCTTCAACTTGTCGGACATCTCCTGCGCCTTTGCGGGATCGACGCCCATATCATACGAACGGCCGTCGCCGACAGCACCGTTTGACCAGGCTGGAGCAACCGTCTTTTGATTCCCCTGATCCACCGTAAGCATCTGCGGCAGCCAATAATTCTGTAAATGCTGGAGATTGGCCCCGGCCCCCACCGCGCCGCCGAGAAAATCCGCCGCCCCCGCCTGCTGATTCGGATTGTTATCTACTCCGGAGCGCATCATGTCGATATATCCGCGCTTCTCGGCCTCCGACCGCGCCGCCGCCTCCGCGTCAAGCCTGCTCCTATACTTATACTGCCTGGCCGCCTCATCGCGGGCCATCATACTATCCAGGAACCGGCCTCCCACCATACCCAGGATGTCGTTGATCGTTATCCTGTTACTATTGCGGGGAGCAAAATATACCGCCATGCCAACCCCTCCTTACATCATATTCCTGCGCTGCCGGGTGCTATAATCCATATCCGACAGGCCATACTGCACCAGCAGCTCATCATACCGGCGCTTATCCGCGTCGGAGAGCCGATACCCATTCCCGCCACCGCCAATCAAATTGGAGACAAACCCGGGGCTCTGCATCCTATTTCCGACATAGCGCGTCCCCATATCGGAAAGATTGTCTGGAATCTTGCTAAAATCCGGCAGGGCTGTAGGATTGGCGTTGCTGAGATTTTGCTTTAACATCCCTGTCAAATCCGCTGGAGACGAACCTGATAGAGAGGGTATTTTTCCATTGGAGCCACCACCGATATTGGGAGCAAGCAATCCCGCAGCCTGCTTCACCGCGCCACCGTAATCCCCCTTTACCGCCGACCCCACCGCCTTAGCGCCCGCAATCCAGGGTGCGGCGCCAGGCACAGCCAAAGACAACAGCGAACCTACTAATCCCCAGGGGCCGCCGCCTCCGCCATTCTGCACATACTGAACCGCCATATCCTTATTACCTCCTCCATTACCCGGCAGAACCAGCCTCGCGTCCGGCTCCGCGATCCCGAAATAACGCTGCATCTCCTCCGGCGGCATATTCTCCAAATTCCACGCCGAAGGTGTAAACGTCGTTTCACCTGAACCGTCCTCCGCCCACACACCACCGGAATACCCATCCACGCCGTTATAGCGGCTCTCCTGGGAGAAAGTCGGATGATTCGGTTTTTTCCATTCATCTGTGAAATGCCCGTTGCCGCCCGGCTCCATCGCTCCCGCAAGATACGCCCCCGCCATGTCGTAATCATTCATATCGTTATAGCGATTACGGCCCTCAGACATAGACATATCCATAAGGCGCTCATACAGCCCTTGACGCTCCTCCGGTGACAGCGCCGAATTATAGCGGTTATAAAACGGCCCCTGCATTACTTCCCGCCGTCCTGATAAACCACCGTGTCATAGTCATCCTGGTCCTCAGACGCCCGCACCGTCTTAAAAAACTCCATCAGCGGCGCATACTGCGCCGTAAGATTGTCGTACTGCTGCTTTTGCGCCGATCCCGCAGCATCCATCAGCGTGCCATAATTCCCTGACGCCGCCTTATAAGCGTCCATGTAATTCTTCGCGAACGCATCCGCGGTGTTGCTTCCAATCTCATTGATCGCCCTGCCCGTGACCGAGCTGTTCAAGATACCCTTACCGCCCATCTGCGCCATCGCCGAGCCGAGAGACTTGTCCATTGACCGCGTGATGTATCCGTTCATTGCGTCAGTCAGCCCCGCCGGCAAATTCCCCGACTCCGTTAAATCGGCCAGCCCGCCATAAGCCTTGTCGTACTGCTGCCCGTACTTCGCCGCGTTCTCCTTCGCCGCCGCATAATCGCCTCCCAACTGAGAGGCCATCGGCGTGTACTGAGAATATAGCAGGCTCTGGAGTGCTGAAATCTCCGCGCTGTCCGGGTCCCGCTTGCGCACCGTCTCCGAATGCGAACTGCCGCCGCCTCCGCCCATATCACATCAACTCCTTTGTCCTGATCCAGAAAAGCGGGCGGCCGTCCCGCTCCTCTACCTTAAAAACATCGCCGCCGAACAGACGACAAAAAGCCTCCGGCCCGCGCCGCGTACAGCAGCACAGATAACGCACCCCGTACCGCTCCTTTGCCCAGGCGAACATCTCATAAGCCTTATCGCGCCAGAACCGCCCGTCCCCGCAGACTTTTGTGACATACAGCTCCCGCATCCCCGGCGAAACCTCCCAGCACATAAAGCCGCGCAGAGGATCAAAAAAAAGCTCCTCATACTCGCCGAACCGGCAATCAGAAGAGCCCACCCTATCCAAATACCGCTTCATCCACCAGCCAAAAGGGCGCGGCGTCAAAACCTTCATTCAATCCCCCCTATCAACGAGCACAAAAAAAAGAGCCCTGCGGCTCCCGTGGCTCTACGTTGTTTTTGCTATTTCCAGCGGCCTATGGCGACCAGATATGCGGTGTAACTTACAACACCGAAGCTGCCTCCGGTCCTTATCGCATCGGCAAGCCTCTTTACCGCTGAATTACTGCCGGTGCTCCATACATATGTTTCTGTCCCCTGGTAGCCTATACTTGTATATACACCATGATTAGCCGTAGGGCTGTCGTTTGTTGTTGCGCCAAAACCAACAACTAATTTATATACTGTCCCGACGTTGGCTATAGGCAATACCCATTCTCCAGTGAGAAAGAGAAAATCAGAATACCTAGGCTCTTTAACATATGTATGGGTGCAGATCATTGTGCCATCGGCCCATTTTATATACCGGCCATTTGCATTCTCGCCGCTTTCTATCACGGCGCTTCCCATCGTTCCGACGACCGGCAACAAAGAGATATCTATTTTATCCCCTGCCAACATCGGCAGCTCGGCCACAGTCTCAAGTCCAGATGCCGTGCGCCTCTGCACAAGATATTTCTCAGGCATAGTGCGCACGCTCCAAAATGTCAACTTTGGGGCATATGTTACCTAGGAGCGCCCCCCCCCCCTGTCCACATTACACATTGTTATCATTGTTGGCGGCCTCCCACGTTATCGCGTCAAGTTCGGCCTGGGTCGTGGCTGCGGTGACGGCGGTATCAAGCCGCTGCTGCTTGCCGATCACCGAGGCAGATAACGCGCCGTATGCGGCCACATTGGCGAGTATCTTCTCCACCAGCACGGCGGTTTCTATGCCCCGCGTGGTAGCGATTGCCGCGACAAATTGCGCCGCCTCCGTTTCTGTGTTGCCCGCGGCAAAATCCTTCGCCCCCTGCTCCTGCTTGCGCCACGACTCTATCTCTGCCTCCGTATAGTTCGCCTTTACCTCGGCGAGTACGGCGTCGCCTGCCGCCCATATCTGGCGGCGCTTCGCCTCTTTTGCGCGCGCAAATTTCATCTCGGGCGTGTCTAGTTTTGTCCAGTTAATGTTTCCCATATTTACCAGTCCTTTCTATTTCCAGCGGCCTATGGCAACAAATTTTGCCCTTCCGTTCAGCAGCGGCGTGTTGCCACCCAAAGTTTGGCAGCACATCTGGCAATAAGTAGTTCTTTCGCCGTTACTGACAGGGGCAAATAGGAACGACGTTGCCAAAGTAGTATCTGTATCTCCCATATAGATTGCAACAGAAGGCAAGACAATAGGCACTGCTGCAAATGCTGCTGGATATGTAAATGTTTGCATAACACCAGGGTCACTTCCAAAAGGAATATATACAGACCAGCAGTGCATCGTACCATCCGCAAATTTGACATATTCTCCGTTGGCGTTAGAACCGCGCTCTATTATGGCGCTTCCTATCGTCCCGACAACCGGCAACAAAGAGATATCTATTTTATCCCCATCTAACATCGGCAGCTCGGCCACAGTCTCAAGTCCATCCGCCGTGCGCCTCTGCACAAGATATTTCTCAGGCATAGTGCGCACACTCCAAAATGTTAACTATGGGACATATGTTACCTAGGAGCGCCCCCCCCCCTGGCTACATTACAAGTTGTTATCATTGTTACGTCCTCCTGTCATTCTCCTATACAACTTCTGGCTCAATAGCCTGGTCTTCGGCACCTAATTCATCTATCGCTATTACCTGCCCGGATGCATCGACATATACGGGTTTGGGAAACCGCTGCTCTTCCGTCGCATTGCTAGGTATCGGGAATAGCAGTGTCAGTTCAATAGTGTCTCCGCTGCGCGCAACGTCCGACACTATAAACTCCGTGGCAAAAGCATCGCAAGGCAATGTCGCCCCGTCTTGCAGAGGTTCAAGGTCAAAAGTTTGGCCGTTTATGATTATTGTCGAGCCGCTGACAGATACAGATAAGGTATCCTCCCGCACCTGTGGACTAAGGTTGATTTTGAACATTTTTATCTCTCCTTTACACGCTTTTTACTCAGCCACACATCATTAGTCAGGTGGTGGCCTGTGATTTGGGTATTTATGCTTTTTGTCTTATTACACGAGTATTAGCCTATTGTTTCCGAGCCCGCTCTGTTGCCTGCTTGACCTGTACATCGTCGGTGCACTGACGGACGGGGCCATTTTTGAGGAAGGTTCAAACGCCAACGGGCACTGGATAAAATACGCCAATGGAATAATGGAATGCTATGGTATAACTGGCAGCACGCTAACGCTCACGGCTTACGGCAGCCTATATGATGGTTCCGTGTGGATACCATATCCGGCGCAATATGTGGATGATAACGTGGCGAATATTGCGTCTGTTCAATTCCCGTCACAATCTGTATGGTGTAGTTGTTTACTAAAGTCATCAAATGAGCTAATAGTTAGAGTTATTGATATCGCGGCAAGGTCTGGTACATTCCTTATTCAATGGAGGTCTATAGGCCGCTGGAAATAGCCTCACGCCTTCCAACGGCCTATGGCTATCTGAACTAGATATGTTGCGCCTGTTAAATTCCACGTACCGGTAATTGCAAAGCATCCACCGTAGGCATATGTCGTTGTATTCGGATACAAATTTGCCACGAATCTATTTGATGCCCAACCTGTCGGCTGGGCAATTATACATAAATCTTCCGTATCTACGAATTGCGCAGGGTATGCCCAACTTACAAGCGCACCATCGTTTTGTGCAACCGTCATCGTACCGAGGTTTACAACTTGCGTGCAGATCATCGTATTGTCCGCATACTTTATGTATCGGCCATTGGCGTTTGAGCCGCTCTCGATGATCGCCCCGGACGCCAGTGCACCGACGATGCGCAGCCTGTCCGCAGGGACCTTGCCCTCGGAGTCCAGCAAAACGCTTTTGAGCAGTGATGCAAGCCCACCGTCACCGCGCGCCAATATCTCTAGGATGTCGCTCATACCGTCACCTTCCTGATTATTATGTCGCCAACTTTAGTATCGGCAAGGATCGCCGAGTCGGATTCGCCATTTACAAACACCGCCGTCTTAGGCCCCCGCGGGTGGCTGTGGTCCGCCCGCGGAATCTGATTGGTCGTTCCCGGAGCCCCAGCCTCGCTCTCCGCCGCCGGTGTCGCCGCGCTGAAGGTCAGGCTCGCCACTGTATCGGCGGCCTCTTGCGCGCTGCCGGCGGCGGCCGCAGCGCTATTTGCCGCCGCATTTTTCGCCGAGTTCGCATCGGAAACATACCCAGCAAGAGTGTCGCTCACGTTTTGCGCGGCATTCCCGGCAGCGGCTTCAGCCGCATTCTTAGCCGCTTCCGCGCCGGTTTCCGCACTCTCCGCCGCCTGCTTCGCAGCCTGGGCGTCGTTTTTCGCATTTACAGCGGCCGTTGCCGAAGCCGATGCCTCAGCCTCAGAACTTGCCGCCGCCGCTTTGGCGTTCTCCGCGGCAACCTTCGCACTCTCCGCCGCAGTAGCAGAGCCCGCCGCCCCTGCCGCGCTCCCTGCCGCCTCACTCTGAGCATTCTCCGCCGCTGCCTTTGCCGCCTCAGCGGACTCTTTCGCCGCCAGCGCCGATTGCTCCGCCGCCGCAGCTACCGACGCGCTGGAGCCCGCCGCCGTAGCCGCCGCACCAGCCGCCGCCGCACTCCCCGCCGCTGCGTCTCTGGCGTTTTCCGCCCCTGCTTTGGCCAGCTCAGCCGCAGACTTCGCATCGACCGCGGTCGCCGCCGAAGATAAGGCGCTCTCCGCCGCAGACTTGGCATATGACGCATACACCTTCGCGCTATACGCTATGCCGTCCACCGTATCCCCGGTCTTACAGGCCCACTCCTCGGCGAGCTGATACCCAGCGTCCATATTCCACCCGACACCGTCATAGACGAAACTGTATATCACATTCGCCCGTATCCAGCCCGTGGGAACCGCCACCCCTTGAAAGGTTATATCCTTCCCACCCGTGCCGCTGACATTCAGAGTCGGAGCGTTCGCCGTATTCGCGTTGGCAAACCTTACAAGCACGGATTTACCCGTATCCAAGACAAAGCCCGGAATACTCACCGACTTCTCCGCCACCGCCGCGGGCGTGGAACAGACGGCATAATTGCTGTAACCTTGAATCCCGGCGACCGAAACAAGGTTCGTCCATGCCTCCGCGTTCGTCGTCTTCCACTGTACATTACCGTCGCTGACGCGGAACTCCACGCTCTCGCCGGCGGGGATGACAAAATCAAAGACCGCTGATCCCAGCGTGCCGGAATTTGTCACCTGCGCCATGCTCCCCGGCGCGCCAGTTGTCACCGTGCCTACGGCGATTGTCGCCGCGCGCCCCTGCCTGGAGGAAACCTCGACTATCTCCGCGATGCGGTTGGCGGACTCCACAACCTCCACCGATTTTATATTGCTCATTTCGTCACCTCCTGCATCGCGATCCACATGCCGTTAATCGCGCGCAGCACTACCCCCGCCGTGTCCACGATCTCCAGGTCGTAAACCCCTTCGCCGGGCTGAACCTCGCCGTCGCCGTCCTTTATGCTGTAGTCCACCAGCGGCCCCGTCTGCACGTTGGTAATATGTACGCAGCAAGCGTCTACAAATGCGCTGTCGTCGTCAAACCTCTCAAAAGTTATCCCGCCGCCGGCGTCGGAGGTAAGGCTCACCATAGCGTCGGCGGAATCATATTCTTTTTTCAGCTTCATGCGCGCAGAACAGCCCGTAAGCTCAATCAGCTCCCCCGCCTCGTCGCGCAGCCGCACCGTCAAAAAATAGTCCGCCCCCGCGTCTATCTTTATTGTCTTGTTTTGTGCCACTCGTCTCACCGTCCTATTGCCAGATAAAATACTTCCCCGTCGGTGGGATAGAACTCCTCACCTGGGATTACGCACGAGTAACTGTTCAGCGTCAGGGAATGCTCATACCCGATGTCCCTTGTACCGGTCCGTATATTCTGAATATCTCCCTCTTTACGCAGCCACCACGCGCACGGCGCACCGCCCAAAGAGACCGTTTTTACCGTCGTCTGCACAGGCTGCTCCATTGCGAAAAAACTTTCGCTTACTAAAAGATGGGTTTCCAGTACAGGAGAACCGGATGCCCCCGCCCGCAGCACATCCAGATAGATGTTGGCACGGAAGTCCGCCGTTCCCGGAGTTGCATTACTATATCCATACATCGTGCGCCAACTGAAACTAACCGTTAAACTACCCATACCACTCTGAGCACTGGTTATAATCGTTGACAGACTGTTTCCGGTGGGAAAGTAAAAAGATCCTTCCGGCCATAGGTTTATAGATTCGCCAACTTTAATCGTCCCCGACGAACCGGCTTCGATTGTAAATTTGCAAGATGGATATATGCGGTACTTCAACGGACTATCGGAAGCGGCTACGCTACATCCCAACTGAAACCTCTGTCGCCCATATCTCCCCCGTGAAAAATATGTCGGCACTCGCTTCGGCGAGACAAGCACCGCTGGCGGCTCCTGCCAATAGCCCTCAAGCTCCGTCCACGCATTCAGCGGCGCGCTCTTCGATTCACATTTTTTGAGCGTCGTCGTCGGCGTTACCGTCCGTACTCCGTCTATTTTGTTGTATATATCAAGCCTGCCGGAATCTAAGACCACCATATCCCCATTTGCCAAATCTTTGGGGTCTTTAAAAACAGCTTCGCCGCTCATCTGCCCACCACCAGCGCCGTAAACCCACCTGATGACGAGGCGGAAATATCCCCTTCATCTGGCAGGCAGTTAACATATAGCGGTATCATGGGGTTATTTCCACCAAACCATTGGCTATAAAACGACGCGGAATTTGTTATTACATTCATTTGACTTGCAGAGCATTCGACCTTTACATGCACATGAGAGCCGCTTTGAGAACCGCTTACGGAAGCCGAGATTAAGAGAGGATCGGCGTTGTTGGGTTTTACGCCGGTCGTCGCCGTTCCCCAGGAAAAAACGCCTGCTCCATTGCCGATACCAACCCTCAAGCTGTAATTCCAGGAAGAGGTGCAGTATTCCCACCCTGTCGGCTGCTGAGGGTTTAATCTTGTGCGCATGGCGTTTCCATACACGCGTGCGCAAGCTACCGCAGATTTAGCACTTATCACCGGTACAGCCCACTCGGCGGAGAACCTCTCCACATAATCGTGATAGCCCTCGCCACTCGTAAAATCATCGAAAAAATCGTTATGGTCGTGCCAGATTCGTTGTTCAATTCTCGGTACAAGCAAAGAACCGTTGCCGGTTGTTTTTTTTGTCAAACCGCCAGATACGCCAAAAGTTGCCCTCCCAGCATCGTCAACGGCGACTACAGGAGATTTAATATTTATTTCTTGGTCCAGCTCTATACCGTTCACATTAAAGATGTTCACAGAACGCGGCGAGACGAACACTTGCGGCATGCCATATTTAGTGACGAATCTCTCTTCCGTGCGGACGGTTCCTCCATTGGTCACACTATAAAGTCCCAGTTGCGTAATCGCCGTCGCCAATTTAGGACTTCCATTCACGTCTTCATAAAAGCCGATATCGCCCTCTGAAATGACTACGTACTTATTTGGACTGTCTGGGGAAACACACTTGAGATACCCTCCCATAAAATATCTACCTCCCCACCGCAAGCGCAAAGACATTGCCGGAATATGTGGTAACACTCCCAGCCGCCGGGTCTTTTTGGACTACGCCGCCAAGAAACCTCACATATTCATTGGCGTTATAACCGCCTAAGCCCCAGTTCATACCGCCAAAACTCTCTGCGCTGTTGCTTATCACCACACGAACACGAACATTAGAAGCCAAACTATTCAGTGTGGCTTTAATGTTATAAAGTTGATATATTTCATTTACCAAAGGATGGCTATTTAAAGAAAACGTCACCGTTCTAACGCCTAAAGATTTCATGGTACCGCTCGCCTGGTCGATATAATCCACATAGATATTCGCAATGGAGCCGCAGCCATACCATTCTCTTGCGTCTTTACGCGCCGATTGTATTTCTAAGCTAAAGATTATAGTTTTTATGTTGGGCATCGTGCCGAACCAGCCAAAGGTATACGTTATAGGCGGCGAAGCCGGGCTGTTATAATCCCAACTATAGAACCCGGAGGCAGGGATTCTTTCATTTACCCCCCATGTACTTTGTCCGCCAGAGGTGGCGGCTGTGGCGTAAGCCCTCACCTTATAAACGCCGTTTCCCGCATACTCCGTCTTTTCTACCCCTGATTCAAGATATATCGTCGCGTTCTTGCTCGGGTCGTATGTGACCATATCCGAGAGCCCTACGGCCACCGCCGGCTCCTGGCTCCACTGTCCCGATAACGCCACCGATACGCCATCCCTCAGTCCGGAGGCCGTGCCGAGCCTTGAGAGCAGATAGACGGCGGGATTGATGTCTCCAAAATCACGCATTATTCTGACAAACCCTCCGCCAATATATATATTATTCTTTTCATTGGCGGAGGATTTTAGAAAAAAGAGCCGCTTCCTCCGTCAAGGATTATGGAGTCGCCGATCTGTATTTTTCCCCCGGCCCCGATGATGAGCTGCCCGTCGGTGAGCACGCCGTTTACCAGCGTGCCGAGCTGGATTTTAGAGGCGGCGTTGATCTTGCTGCCATCGATCGTGCCGTTGACGATGAGACTGCCGTTGATACCAACCACCGGGGGATTCTTCGTCGTGTCCACGGCAAAGACCTTGACGTTCGTATAGCTCCCATCCTGGCTCTGTCCGTAGATGTAAAAGCGATCGGCCAGCACGCAGAACTCGCTGCCAGTCGTCGCGTCGTTGAACACCCCAAACCCCGCGATTTTTAACTTGCCATCCATTGCGACCTGCGTCTTGACCGTATACTGCGCGATCGCCGCCTTCAGCAGCTCGTAGGCCGAGGTGTTTTCCTGCTTGACCCATGCGCCGCCGATATACCGATAAACGGCTTCGTTGCTGTCAATCCAGAGGTCGCCCGCGGCCATCCCCGACGTTGGCGCCGTCGGCTGCTGGAAGAGGTCCACCTCGCCCGTCCGCACCTGATTTATTATCTGCACCGCCGCGTCGCTGTCGTTGATCTTCTGCGCAAGCCCAGCGATGAGCTTGCTCTCGGTGACCGCGCCGTCTCTTATCTCCTCCGCCTCGATGGGCGTTGTGATGGCATATACCGGACCGACGAATGTGCTCTTGTTGCCGCCGGTATCTACCGAACGAATCCAGTACCACCTTGTCTCCATGACACCGCAGTTGGCGCGCACGAAGTCCGTGCCGTATGCCTGCGCGATACGCTCCGCCGTCTCCAGATTGTCGTTGCGCGTGCTCTCCCATATCTCCATATGGCTGTGATTTTGCCCCGCTGGTACTCCCCAGCGCAGAGTTATGGTGCAGAAGCCGCCGACGGCGGAGAAACCGGAGGGCACGTCAGGCGCCGCGCCGGAGCCTGTGATGATAAGCTGCGCCGTCACCGCCGACGAGCTGCCAGTCGAATAGACCGCGGTGACAATAACCTTGACCGTATCGCCCGCCGCAAAGCCGCCCTTCCTGTACTCAGTGACGCCGCCCGCCAGCTCGGCGGTGACGCCGTTCAGCATTACTTTTATCTTATCCGGCACGAGGCTGCCGGCGGGAGACTTCCACGAAACCAGCACCGTTACCGCCGCGTTCCCCGCGTCGTCGTGGCTCGTCTCCTCCGTGAGCGTGAGCTGCCGAACGGGGTACAATACGGTCCCATTCTGGCCTGTGCCGCCAGTCCCCGTCTCGTCCTTGAGCAGATTTTCCAGCCTTTTAATACGCGCCTCTGTATTTGCCAGATTGCCCACCTACACCACCTCCGCCGTCCTTATGGTCAGTTTGTCGAGTACCACCGTGCCGCCGGATGAGCGCAGCACCGGCCGCAGTTCATCCGCCACGTAAATCTGATGTTTGACCGTCTTGCTTCCAGAGGCGGCAAACCGCCAGCGCCCGATCTCCAGCTCCGCGACCGCCGCCGCGTCCTTTGTCACACAAAGCTCCTGATAGTCAGTCATCGCCCGATCGCTTCCGAATACCGGTGCCAGCTCTATCTCCATCTCCGGTCTGATCGCCGGGGAGACTGAGGAATCCGTCAGCCGGTATATCTTCGCCCCCAAGGCCAGATATACAGTCCCGTCAGCCTCACAGGCCGCCGTCACCGGCGAACCGAGATCGATACGCGTCCAGCCCTGGTATCTTTCGTTCCAGCAAAAAACGTCATTCAGGGCGTTGGGTTTTACCCATATTTCGCCCCTGTCCGGCAGCGTCCACAGCCTGGCGTCGTTGGTGAAGTGCGCCGCCAGCCATGCGTTAATCTTCTGCCCCTCCTTCTCGGTCACCGCGAGGTCGGTATCGTTGTCCGAGATGGCCGAGACCTTGCGGATACCCCTATCTTTGTCGAGAAACATAATGTCGTTGCCGACGGCGGCGACCGCGTCGCGGTTCACCGGCTCGACCTGGCTTGCAACCCTTATAACCGTCCAGTCCGGGAAAGACGAGAACAGCCGGTACAAACTCCCGTCCGAACGGAAGATGACAAGATCGCGGCTGATGGGCAGGATACGCACGATGTCGCCGCCCTCCTTATAGCCGACGTCGAGCCATTGCGCGTCGGCGTCGGTGTGGACGTCGATATCGTCCCCGCTTCCCTCATCCTCGCTCTGCCAGTTCTCAGGGTCGCCGATGCCGGAGTAGCGCAGCCGGTCGCGGCCTGTGCGCGACAGCAGCAGCCGTCCCTCGCGGACCATTACGTCGTTCGCGGTATTCCACTTGTCGCCGCCGCTGGGGTCGGTTTTGTCTACCGGCACGGGGGTCTGCGTCACAAACTGTTTACCGTCATACCATTGGATTATCGAGCCGGAGGCGACGAACAGCCGCCTCTCCGCCTCCTCGCCCCAATCGCAGTAGACCGGCAAATCAGTGCCGGAGAGGGTGCCGATACTGACGGGCGCGCCGTCCACGATACGATATAAAGCCTGGCCGCAGGAAAAGATCATGCCGAAGTTGAGGGACCAGTACAGACTTGTCACCGTCCCCGCCGCGGTGGCCACTAGCTCCAGCGGCTCAAGCGTCCGGAAACGCCCGCCGTTGCGCTCATAACAGAAGTTCTTGCCGCCCGCGACCTCCTTCTCCGACAGGAACCGTTCCGAAGCGCCGAGATTCAGGCCGCCGCCGCGAAAATCCGAATAGACCTTATCCTTGGAGTTAGGATTCTTTCGCGACTGCACCGGCATCCGAAGCACTCCTTCCCGTATAGGCCCCGCTCATCCTGTCTGCAAGCGTCGATTCCACTTGCGAGGCATAGCCGACGCGCGCGCCAGCCAGCACCACCACATAATCCATAAGCGCACCGAGGCTCGTAGCGTCGTCGAAGGGTAGATCATCCCCGGCGCTCTCCACATGGGCCTTCGCCATATAACAACGCGCCGTCCGCTTCTCCGTCGAGCCGTCCAGAGAGGCGAACTTCGCACCGTCGATGTAAAAGGGCTCCTGCCCCACAAAACGCACGAAGCCCGCCGGTACCGTAGTACGCCCCGGCGTAACCGTTACCTCGCGAATCATTAACGGGTCGTGCGCCGCGATACGCTCCAAAGAGAGCTGGCTGATAGCGTCGTTGAGACATGAAATGAGCTCCTTAGAGCTGTAGGTGATCCGCGCCTCGTCGCCGAGCCGCACGGATACACGTTTGATAAACTCGTTGACCAGCATCAGGACTGCGCCTCCTTACGCTGCGGCGCGGCTGGACGCATATTCGGCAGGAAATAATTCACTACCGAGACCGCCCCGCCCTCGCCGCCGGCAAGCAGTGCGGCCGCCGCGCGCGCGATGGCCGTAGCGTAACGTTCCGGAACCTCGATCTCCGATTCCCCGTCCGTCACCGCCGGCGGCGTCGAGAAATACCACAAAGTTACCTGCGGCTCGCCGGAACAAAGAACGTCTCCGCGAATGGCATACTCCCCCGCGCCGGGGCTGTCACCGTGTACCTGCAACAGCTCCCGCCCCTCCGCACCGAAGCCGCGGATCACATTCAGGTAATCCGACGGCAGAACGCCGCTCTCCTCCTCCAGCACGACATCCGCGTTACGGCGGAAAAGCAGCCCGGCAGACTTCGCGTTCTCCTCGGCCATCACCCGTAGCGCGTCGTTTATTGCCCTGACCGCCTGCCAGTCTGCGAACTTCGCCTTCGCCGCATCGCCAACATAAAGCCGGACTTGCGCTAAAATCTTCTGTGCTTTCATAACCTCACCTCACCACGGGCCGCGGCAGACTACACAATCAGCACCGCGCGGCCTAAAATAGCGGCTGACTGCGTTGCCATACCGAACACGGCTCATAAGCTCGTCCGGCTCCGCCCCGCCCATCATCCCCACTACCAGAGCAACAACCGAGTTATCCAACTCCGGGGAAAATGGCAGCTCATCCGCCCTGTCCTTAATCCTGGAGAAAAATGGTAGATAGGTAATCTCGGCGGTAACGGGCATATCAAGCGGGTAGATATCCACCCGCGCCGGATACGCCACGTAGCACCTACGCCCCGAGGCGAGAGGAGCAGCCTCCGCATAGTCGAGCGTGACACTCGGCAGCAACAGACCGCTGTCACAGTCGCGCACACTCCTCACCTTCATCGCGCCGCCTAGAATCTGCACCGTACCGCCGTCAGGCGAGGTAAAAACTTCATGCCGAAAAAGCACCGGAGAGTTAAGCCTGGCGCCGTAATTCCAGATGCCCTCAAGCGCCCGGTTTAGAAACGCAAGCACATCCGTCTCCTCCGGCTCGGCGGCGTTCACCTTCCCCATCTGCCGCTTGATCTCCAACAGCAAATCTCTCGCGGTGCTCATGAGATCTTAGACCCCCGCCTCAGCCGCGAGAATCCCGGTAATCATCTCCGACTTATTATTTTTCTCCGTATAGCGGAGACCATATCCCTGGGCGATCTCGATAAGAGCCCCCTTGTTCATGCCCGTCAGCTCCGCCTGCCTGTCAGCGCCATCCTCGGCCTCCGGTTCAGGCTCCGCGCCCTCGTGCGGGTCAAACAGTGGCACGCCGTCGTCAGACGGTGGCAGTGGCATCTCGCCCCCCAACACACCGGTACCGGCAGAGACCCCCGGAGTGATAAGCGTGGCGTCCGCCGTAGGTACCGCTGGCATCCCCAGCGGCGTAACGGAAAAACGCGGACGCAGCTTAACACCGACAATCTTCGGATACCCGCGCTCCATCTGGATAATCTCGTGGGGCACCGTCGCATCCAGCAGCACGTTGATCAGCTCGCCGGGCATCTCAATATCTTCGTTCGTATAGTATCTGCCAGTCATATTGTTAAGCGAGACGGAAAACGTTACCGCGTCCGGCGAATGCAGATCCGTTACACGTACCCGATACTTTCTCCCAGCTTCAAAAAATCCGCTCATAAAAATCCTCTCCTACCCATAAATAAAATAGGCGGAAGGAAATCCCTCCGCCCTCCCATCCGCCATCTGCTTAAGAGGCGTTGCTGATCTGTTTGCCGGTGATTATCTTATCCTCGGCTACCGCAGTGACGACATAGACCGTCGTCGTAGCCGCACCGCCGCTTGCCGTAACATTCGTGATCAGCAGCGTACCCACCTTACAGTCCTCAAAACCGGCGTCCGTCGTCTTAGTCGTGCCGCTCGTAAAAGCCGTCTCGGAAACTACGACATTGGCGGCCGCCGCCTTATAATCCAGCCATTCCTGCTCATAGGGCCAGGTCATATCTCTACGCCTCCTTCCTACGACTTGACGGCGTGTTCATAGCGCACGATCCAGTCGTCGTTTAAAATCTTCGCGACATAATAATCCTTCCAGCCCGCGGTACCGCGCTGATTCAGCGGGTCGCTCGTGTCGCTGGTATCGTCGTCCTTATGCATTTTGATGATGACGGTGTGAGTGTCTTTACCACCAACCATCGTCTCGCCATAGGCCTCCTTGCCAAAAATCAGGTCGGCATAGACGTCCGTCTTTGTACCGCTGGTGCTCTTACAGCCGTCCGCCACATTGCCGCCGGCGTCCTCGTAAACCATCGCGTGCGTCGTTTCGATAAAGCGGATCTCCTTGTAACTGCCAACCTCGCCCTCCATGACGCCGACGCCGCTGGCATAATTCGCTACAGGGACATAACCGTTACCAAGCTGCCTCTCCAACTCCACAGTCGTGTAAGGGCTGATGATGGCGATATAGGCGGCGCGAATAGGTTTTGTCTCTATCTTGACCGTAGGCATGATGATCTCGGTGTGGCGCTTGGCCAGCTTCATCTTCAGCTTCAGGATGATCCGGTCATAGTCGTCGGCGCTGACCCTCGCCACCACCTCCGACCTCGACGTGACCTTATTCGCGTAGCTGACATTTACCCCCGCGACCATCTGGTTGCGGGCTAAAATCGCCAGCGTCTCGCCCTGCTGCTCGCCCAGCTGCTGGACAACCTGCGTCAGCACAGCGTCAATGGCGAGATCCTGCACCTGGTCCGTGAGAGGTATCCAGTCACCGTACTGCTGTACCGTGGCTGTGATCGTCTCATAGTCCAGAGAGCTGCCGGTCGGAGTGATACCCTCTGTCAGCGGCGTAGTGGCCGGAGCCAGCACGCCCCAGCGGCGGAAAGATATCACCTTGCCCTTGTTCTTAGGCAGCGGCCGCTTCTGTCCCCACTTTCGGAAAGGCAGAAACGGAAGCGCCGTCGTCAACGCCACGCGGTCATAAAAATTCTTAATCTCCGTCGGGAAATTCCGCGTATTCACCTCGAAAAAGCTCAGATTGAGCCTTCTTGCAACATTAAACATTATTTTCCTCCTCCAGCCCTACAGGCCCTGCATACTCACTCGCTTCATATAACTTGCGAACTCCTTATCCGACATCTCCGCAAAACTTACACCGCCTCCACCTCCTCCTTTACTGCTTACACCTCCGTTTTCCGTGAATGGCGCCTGCGGCGTCTTCACGTGTGTCCTTACCGGCACAGCAGCCGGAGAACGGACGGCGGACGGCTGGGCAGCGGACTGAGAGGGGGCAGCGGCGGGTTGCGTGGTCGGTACGCCACGCTGTCTCATAGCAATCTCCTTAAAATAATTACCCTTACCGACGATCTGCCTCATGCCGTCATATACGTACATAAATACATCTGGATCTTCGTTCATCAGCTGCATCAGCCTTGCCGGCGCAGGATTCTTCTGAATGAAACTGGCCACTGCCGGAGCCTCCGTATCCTGCTGCACCAGTTCGTTGACCGTTTGTGAGCGGCGGATAAACTGTTCCCGTTGAAAGGCCTCCTGCCGCTCTGAAAGCGCCTTCTCGACCTCCGCCCGCACCCGCTTATCCTGCTGCCGCCGCTCCCATTCGCCGTGACGCCGCTCGAAATCCTCAAGCAGCTCGTCCTCACCGCATACCGGCTCGACATCCTCATCCGCCGGTTTAGCCGCCTGCTCAGGCTGCGGCGCGGCGGCTGGAACATATGCGCTGCTGCGCCGCGCGGCAATCGCATCGGCCAGCGCCTGACGAAAAGACGGGTCCGTTTCCAGAGCGTCGATGATCGGCGCGTACCTATCCGCCAGATGCGGGGGGATACCGCTCTGTTGTGCCGGCGGTTCCGGCTGCGCAGGGGGAACCTCCGGTTCCGCAGCCGGAGCGGCGGGCGGTTCATTCTGCACTGGCGTCGATTCGCCACCCCCCGAATCATCGCCGTTACCCGCGTCATCATCCGCCGGCACAGGCACAGGCGCGGGATCATCTTCATCAAACCCGGCATAGCGAACACTGTCCATCACATTCTGGAAATCCTCGTCCGACATCTCACCATAACCGGCAGTACCGTCAAAAAACCTAAGATTCAGCAACCTTCTCATCTTTTTTATCCTCCCCATTAAAAACATCTTCGACAGAAACATTCTGCGGGTTGGCGGCGGCGATATTCCTCAGCGTCGCGGCCACCGTCTCGGCCAGGACCTCCGCGCCGTCCCCCTCCCAGTGAATAGCCTTTCCCCCCGGATTCCTGGATTCACATATCCACACCGAGGTGACAACGTCAGGGTCAGCGACATGGCGCAGCCCCTCCTCCAACATCTCCATACACAAAGAAACGGAGGCGCAGATTAAATCCGCTCCTCCGTCCCTTGTCCCGCCCGCATGGCCGCGGCACTCGATACCCTGCACCCACGCATCAGGCGGCGATCCCGCGTAAAAGACCCGCACCTTCGTCATACGTTGTTTCGCTCCTCCGCAGAGACGATCGCCTCAGCCTGTCCCTTCCACCTTCGTACAGACTGTACAAAATCGCGCGCGCCCTTAATCTTCGCCACCGCGCCGACCAACTCATCACGGTCCTCGATGGCGATATTATAAAGCTGGTTGTGAGCCTCCTGCTGGTAAACCGCCTCCAGCTTCACCAGCACCTCCATATCGAGACGCGACAACAGAGGGTACAAACTTACCATCATGTCCCGGCGCGCCGCCTCCAGCCTGCGCTGGTGCTCCGTCTTCTCCATTTACGATTCCTCCTCCGGGGCCTGGCCCCGCTATTTTCGCAAGCGCCCCATAGGCCGCCTGTAATACCTCTGCAATCACCTGCAGGGGCGGGACCTGCCCCGTACCCTGCACAAACTGCGCAAGACGGGCGATGGCGACCATCGCCTGCCGTGCCGTTTCCGTCTCCTGCGGGTCGGACAAATACATCTCCGTATTCTTATATCCCCAAATATCGAGGACCTTCTTACAGATCGTGAACACATTTCCCGGCCGCATAATGCCAAGCTGCTGTAACATCGGGTACTGCTGAACCATCATGAACAGCTGCCGCACCTCCGTATCGTCGTCCGTCACCGCGCTGCCGATATCCACCGAGACATCGAAATTCCCCGCCAGATCGTCGGGAGAAATCTCCAGCGGCGCGTTGAACAGTCGGATCACGATATTCTGGTCTATAAACTGCTGGTCGAGCTGCAGCATCTTCAGGTAGAGTTTCCGCAGACCAGTCTCGGCGATCGTGCGCGCGATCAACTCCTTGCGCTTCGACGAGGCGTCCATAATGGCGGAGATGCCGGTCGCCGTCTTATTCAGCGAATTAGCGTCAAGCCCCTGGTTATAGCGAGTAACCCCCGTAAGCTGCTCAAGCTGCCCCTGCGAGAACTCGATCAGGTTGTAAGAGGAACCGTCGAGCTGCGCCGGAGTGATCGCCTTAAAGCCGCCGAGCCGGTTCGTGAACACCACCTTGCCGGGAAAAGGATTCGCCAGCGCGTCCACATCGACGCCGGCGTTCTCATCCACCTCCCACATCTGATTATTCGTGAACGACGCATTATCCAGCAGCTGCTTAATAACAGCCGTCTTGACCTCCTGATGCGGCCCCGCCAGCTCCGCGTAGCCGATACCCTCGTAACTGAAAATATCGGGAATCGGCAGCAAATCGACGAATGGAGACTTGCCGTGCGCATACGGGTTGCGCTCCATGCGGATGATCGTATTCTTACAGACCACCACAAGATAACTCTCCGTACGCCCGTCTCCCTCGACATCCAACTCTCCCCACCACTCGAACACATCCACCTTACGGCGGCCGATCTGCTGCGCCTCGTTGTCGTCCGTATATCCCATAGCGGAATAAGAAGCAGAATCCTGCAGGCGCGCAACCTCCTCCGTGCTGTCATAATCGCCGTTATTGCCCTCTCCCGACAGCTGAACCACCCGGTCGATATTCGCGTAAATCCCGTCGCGCTCCTTCTCACGCAGATAAGAGATAGTACGCATGACGCGGTGAATCACGAAACGGGCGCTGTCCACGTCCTTCGCCTCGGGGTCGATCAGAAAATCCTCGGGCGGTATAACCTCCAGCTTCGGGCCGGAATAAGTCTTGATCTTCTGCTCTCCCTGCACGTCCGTATAGACGCGCATCATCTCCACCTGTGCCGGTGAAAAGCCGTAAGAGGCGGCGTTTGGCATCCCACGGGCCTGCTGTGCCGGTACCGGAACCTCGTAGCTGTCCAGATAAGAGAGCGATTCAATAGAATCGTCCTCTACCATCTGCATAAAATCAGGCTCGATGACCTCCGGCTGCGCGAACCCCTTCCGCGCGTACTGCTCCTCCCAGCCCGTCTTGAGGTGGCCGATGCCGTATACCAGCGCCGCCTTGATCCACGCCTGCAAAGTAAGGAATCCCTGACACTGGTGCATAAACTGCCAGTTAAGTAGCTTCTCTATCTTCTCGGCCTTCTTTACATCCTCGCCGCCGCGAGGAACCACCGCGATCACCTTACGACTGCCGGCAAAAGCCTTCATCATATCCGGCATGATCCACTCGATACAATTCATCACATCGGACGAAGTGAACGTGCTCCTGTGCGAACGCTCGCTCTTCCCCTCATCTCCGCGGGCGCGGTAAAGACTATAAAACCGCGTGCGCTTCGACTGCTCAGCGTCACTGGCGGACTTCGCGGTGGAAATATCGCTCTTCACCACCCGCAGCGCCATCTGCTTCAAATTCGCTCGCTGCTTCTTTCCCTCTCCGTCCTGCTGCGACTGTCCCGTTTCGGGCAGTTGCGGCGCTGTACCATCCTCATAAACAGCCAAAAAACCTCACATCCTTTCTACGGCACGTCGCGCGGCGGATAATTCACCGCACGTCCGCTTCGCAGCGGCATCGTGGCCATATCGCGCCACTTCGGTCCGCACGAAAGCAGCAGCATAAGCGCCTGAATACTCTTACGGTCGGGCTGCTTTTGCTCGCCGGAGACCGCGTGATACAGCTCCCAAATCAGCCGTTTGCACCGCGGGAAAATCTGCAAATGCGGCGGCGACCCGGCATAGGGGACGGCGAACGACTGATTCAAATGCGTCAACATCGACGCGTAATCATCCGGCGCACTCGACAGCCTGAACCCCGCGCCGCGGTAACTGTCCGCCCACACCTCGCGGGAAACCGGCGTATCCTTGAACATCACCGCCGGCGCTACCGTCATCAACGGCTGCCGAGATCCCATCACCCCCAGATAACGGCGGTACAACGCCTCGGGGGTGCCGCGTATAAAAATCTGATCCGTGATAAAAAGCCTGCCCTCCGGCGAACAGGACATGAAAAGCATCACGCACTCGCCCGTGACGTCGGCCACAATAGAGCACCAGAACGGCCAGTTCTTTGGAAGCGGAAACTCGCCGCAGACACAGGCGGCCTGGTCGAAATTCGGCACAAGAATATCCTCGCGCACGTCGTCCAGCATGGCGAGCGTATCCAACATATCGTCGTGGGCACCATAAGGGAACTCCTGTGTCTGCTGCAGCAGCTTAGGTACCCAGCCAGCACCGGAGGGCAGCCGAATCGCCCCCACGGCCATCTGCGGCTGCAGGCGCATACGGATCTTCTGCTCCTTCGACGTCTTCGCGCGGCCGCGCATACCGCGCACACGCACAACGTTAAAATATATACCTCTCTTGATCTGCTGCCGCTCAATCTCCTGCGCCAACATCTCCTGATAGGCGATCGCCTCCACGCCAACCATTACGGGATTCCAGCGCGCCACCATGCGGAAAAGCGCGTCCACGATCTTATACGGATTACGCCGGTCAACGTCCATCTCCAAAATATCCTTATGCCCGTCGTCACGAATCGCGCAGGCCGTGATAACCGACTCGTCAGAATCCTTTTTTTCGCTGATCGCTGGGTCCAGCACAATCTTAACAACGCTGCCCGACAAATCCAGCTGAAACGGGTCGTAATAGCCGTACAGCTCCGGCTTCAACGGCCTCGACTCCGGCGCCATCACCTGACACATCTTCTCGCGCATCCAGGAATCGATCTTACCCAGAGCGCGGAACGATTCCCGCTCGGCGACCATCTTCTCCGTGGGGTCCTTCTGCGGCCAGGTGCTGCGGTCATTTTTGTCCAGGACGGGATACCGGCGGCAGTCGAAATTAAGCTGCCTGGCAAACTGAAAGACACGCTCAATAATACAGAGCGCACCAAGATTGTTGCCGATGAGAAAAATCCGCGTGCTGTTCCCAAGGAAAATAACGTCCGATGTGAACCAATCCCAATCCTTCTCCATCGTGGCCGGGCTGTTCATGTCTTCTAGATCCTGCGGATCATTGATGATGATAATATCCGGGCGCTTCGCCCCCCAGACGAGGCCGCGAATAGCGCCGCCTTTGCCGAACGCCTCAACCCTGACCTGCATGCCGTCACGATACAGCGCCTGAAAAGCCTTGCCGGAATCCTCGACGACCTTCTCCAGATGAACACGCATCGAGGCACAGTCCGGGGCCTGGAAGCGGCGCGTGATCGCCAACAGCTTCCGCGCCGCCATCTCCGCCGTGGCGCAGATAATGACGATATAGCTCCGTTCATAAGTGGGATACTTGAGGCAATACATAATATACGCCTGAAAAACATACTGATCCTTCGCCGAAGAACGATAGCCTTCTATTGCCTCATGCTCGCGGCCATACAACAAAAGGCGGCTCCACTCCTCATGAAATGGGGCCGCATCTACATCATCGGGTGCTGCCAGGTACTGTTTCCGAAATGCCACCAACGATGATGCGCACCGCGTCTCATCCTCCGCCATCCGGCGGACGGCCTCCACATCAGACACATCATTCAATGCGGACACCTCCTAGCCTTCAATGAACCTTTTTTTATCGCACATCCCCGGAACACGAAGGCGTCTGCCGCTCCAACTCACAAGTGACCATAGGCGTATTTACCGGAGAATTGCCGGTAGAATTTCCAGACTGTTGACGACGTATCCACCCGCCATAAGGATCTGCCGGTCTCTTGTTGTCACTACCGCGCCGTCCATCCTCCAGCCCACGCTTATAAGCCTCGATAATTTGGTCTACGCTATTCATCAAACCCGACCTCCCATTCATCCGAAAACAGCTCGATCATCGTTTCCTTCCACGGCACACGCCCGAAACGGGATTCAACATAGAGATATGGCGCCCTCATTTTCGAGTTTTCATCCGGGCGCTGGATTCTTATCTTCACATCCTCTTTCCACTGCGGAAGGCGCATGTAATCCACGTTGCCGATTTTGAGGTAATCAAATGCCGCCCCAAAAGAAAGATGTTTCGTAGGATACGAGCCCTCTTTTGCATACGTCTTTTCAAAAATATCTGGTTTGCAGGGGTAAAATTCACCGTTCACGCCGCGGATAACGTAATCGCCGACTTGCCCTGTCATTTCACCTTCCAGCGTATCGATCTTGATCACCGGATTATCCTTATCGGCGTAATTAACGCGCACAGGATCAAGTCCCAGCGCCTGCAGCTTATCAAAACACTCTGTGCTGTCCTCAAACTTGACAGCCTCAACTACCACCGGTCTCTTTACATACTTACACATGCCTCGCAACCTCCTCCAAACAAAACAACGCTAAACGCCCAAAACATCCTGGACATGCACAAAAGGATAGAACTCTACCGACAACGCCTGTACCGTCCGGTAAAGCGCTTCAACAGGGATCTGCATAGCTTCCGCGTCCGCCTCCCACCTAAAAGACTTCACCGGAACCTCCTCCGGTCCGTCGTTGAAAGATCTCACCTCATACCGTTCAGCGCCCCCTAACATGACAAGTATCTCCATAAAACTGCTCAGCAGCGAAACACCGGCACAGGCACACACTCCGTCTAGCAGCGCATCCTCCTCGTATTTAGTAGAGACATCCGCAATCGCATGACCTCTAAAATCGACACGGACACAGCGTCTATCCTTATCCCTAAAAAACCGAACCGTCGTCGGTACCGCCCTCAACCTCTTCATTGTTCATACCTCCGTTATATCGCCCTCTCGGACGGGATCACCACTAAGAACGGCCCCCTCGCGCACAGCCCGGGCCGTGTCGCGCACTGTATCCAGCACGGCCTGATAAATCAGAGCATTTGAGTCAGCGAAAATCAGGTTATTTGTACTCTGTTGGACAGGCTGTTGCTCCTTGAACATGCCAAAATGCTTCCCCAGTAATTCAAGCGCCTTGAGCTTGTCGTTCGTTTTAAGCCGCAGACTACCACCACTCTCCGTAGTCGATTCGGATACCTCCGCAACAAATGCCGCTGCGTCATCGGAGATTTCTTTGCTGTCCTTGAGCTTCACCCCGTCAGGCCCCCAACTCATCACAGCTCGCGGATCGCCAAAAGCAATCTTGGCAATCTCCTTAATCACGGCGTCCTGACTAATTTCAGTACGGATCGAGCGCCGTCTTTGCGCTACGTTGATAGCGTTTTGTACTTCAACATTTTTCAACAGGCGCTGTCCGATGGAATATGAGGTTTTCGCGGCGTAACCTGCTCTTTTAGCGGCATTGGTGGCATTGAGATCAACCAGGTACTCTTCGACAAAGCGGGCCTGCTTCGGCGTCAGTTTTTTCCCCCTCACAAGGTTCACCTCCTCTGGCATCCCCTCCCCTCCTACGCTCGAACCGATAAAAGCTCCCACATAGCAGAGATTGTTAATGTGCGTTGTTTAGTAAAAAGCTAATTCATATATTAAAAAAGTTGCCTTTTGTTTTTCAACAAAATTCAAAAAAACAACACAAGTTAATAGTAGGAGGCTTTTCTTCCACATTTTAAAAGGAGGGGTTAACATATCTAAAAAGGACCTAATAATATCATTTATATTTATATTTTGGGGTTTCTTTTCCCTTTTAAATATTCCATTTCTATCCCCAGAAATTAGAGATGCCATCAACAACATAGCTTGGCTTTTATCTACGCTATATTGGTTCGACAAAAATAAATAAACTTGCCCTCACTTTTCCATTTGCCATGGCAAGAGAGGGCTCCTTAGTTCATGTTTCTACAGTTGCGTCAAAATTTCCACACTAACAGGATACTATGTGTAACCTGTTTTGTCTCTGTCATCTTTTGCGACAAAAACTCTGCCTCTTTTTGTGACAGGATTTGCGACACTATTTTTATGCGCAGAATCCGGAAAGCGTTGCCCTGCGGTAAATCTCCCAGGCGATCTGCCGAATAGAGCTCTCCTTGCAGCGATAAAATTGCCGCGGGCTCATGTGATTCCTGTACGCGAACTCTTCTGCTGACGGATATCGAAAGCTCCTGCCGATAAAAGACATCTCTTTCAGTATGCGTGCCTTATCCGGCTTCTCGGCGCCGTATAGGATGAACACTTTTCGCACCATTTCAAGACCGCCAACAGAATCGAGAATATCTTTCACCGAAAGCGCAGATTCCACTACGATCTGTTGTTGTGGTGTGCTTTGTCCGCCATCAATACGCCCAACATCAGCCGCTGGCGTA
The DNA here is from genome assembly GCF_000585335.1 of Cloacibacillus evryensis DSM 19522. Lineage (NCBI taxonomy): Bacteria > Thermotogati > Synergistota > Synergistia > Synergistales > Synergistaceae > Cloacibacillus > Cloacibacillus evryensis. Next base: position 545,610 of record NZ_KK073872.1, on the reverse strand, counting down.
TACCTCGCCGCTACCATTGACGACAGCTCTTCCGCCGCAGGAAACTCTGCCTCTCCAAAAAAGCAAGCAAGCCCAGTGGGACAATACTCCGCAAACAGCCAGATTATATCCTCTATCCGCAACACCTCTTTGGGTATATAGCTCACCTTTCTGGACAAGGGCCTCAGCTCCTTCTTAAAAATTTTCGGTTAAAACTGCGGCCATTGTTTCCACGGGACAGACGTGATCATAAAAACAAAAATAGCCACATATTCCAGAACCCCAGCCTCTTTCCATATTGCAAAAAGGTACAGCAGCGCATTAACACACAGCCAGGCCAGCAGGTATATCAGCATGTTACTCATTTCTACGCCACCTCCTCCTATCCGTCAGAAATACCCAGATAATCCTTAAACACCGCCAGCGCCTCATCGCACCCGCGGCAGACCTCGGCCCTGTATCCCATTTTACGCAGTAGCGCCAAATAAGCCTTCTGCTCTGCGGAGACAGTCCCGCCGCGCCGCCGCTTCATCTCAATAAACAGCCCTGCCTTGCCGCCGCAGGGAATGGCGAGAAACAGGTCAGGCACCCCGCTCTTAAGCCCCTCCGCAAGCATAATCGAAGCTGTCTTTGGACTTCTCTTCGCGGCGTTAGGCGTCGCCCACAGCAGCGGACGAAACTCCGACGGCAGCAGACACTCGGCCAGCGTCATAAAAGCCTTCTGTTCCTCGTGCTCCTTCGGCACCGGCAAGGCGACAGAGGACGCCATCAAAAAAGCGCCCCCTGCGAATCAAAAAGGCTGCTCTGACGGGGATCTACCGGCCTTACCTCTTCAACCGACCTCTTCTTTCCGAAATAACAATACGCAAACGGATCGATACTCCGCCCCTCGCAGCCGCTGCAGGTACATTCGACCGCGGGACTCCTCCCGCTCCAGTCGATACCGGCGCAAAACTCGCAGTCGTCCACACATCTCATCTCACACCACTCCTTTGTGCCATAACAATCCCATCCCTCGAACCGCTGCCGCGCGAAAAGCTCCAAATACGGCGGATACGAAACCTTTTCGACCATCCTCCGCATAAAAAGAGGCTTCTCGCTGTGCTTTCCGCGCGGCGCTGTAAATCCGGTAACGCCCTGTTGCCGTTTGCCGTCCTTAACCTTATACGGAAGCATCCCGCGCACCCCGAAAAGACAATGCTCCGTGCGGCCTCGGAAATATTGCCCAAGACCTATATTCCCTTCCTTGCACCAAGTGATGACTGTCTTAAAACTGAAACCCCAAGCATCCATGACGCGAAAACCGTCCGTCAAAAAATTATTCGTCACCCAAAGATAAAGATGTGCGTTGGGTGCGATAAAACTTTCCAGCCCCGTGTCATGCAGAAAAGAAGCTATCTCCGTGGTCTTCATAAGGGCATAATGCCTGTCAGCTCCACGTTTAATCTTTCCGCCGCCGCGCTCCATCCACGGAGGATCGGCATATATAGTCCGGTAAAGCTCGCATGTGCTCCGTTCAAGCGTAACATCCATACCATAAGCCTAAAACGGAATCTCAATCTCATCCGAGCCGCCGCCGAGCTCGCTAAAATCTATCGGGAAATCATCCTCGAAGAGATCGGGCTTGTCATACCCCAAATCACGAGGGCCGCCAGGGCGGGCGTCGCCATAACCGTCATGGGCGCTGTTAGAGTCCCTTCCGGCGGCACCTCCCTGAAGCACCACCTCCGTGACAATAACCTCCGTCACCCATCTGTGGGTACCACTCTTTACGTCGTCAAAATCCCGCACCGAAATGCGGCCTTCCAGCAGCAGGGACTTGCCCTTGTCCGTATACTTCTCGATTAAATCAGCAGTGGGGCCCCATGCGACGCAAGAGATAAAATCCGCGCGCTCCCGCTTCTCTCCCGTCGCCTTATCCTTCCACGACCGCCCCACCGCAAGCGTAAAACGGGCCGACTTCTGCCCGCCGGCCGTCATGCGGACGTCGGCAGCGCGAACGATATTCCCGGACAAAATGACCTTATTATATCCACGAGACATCAGCCATCCCTCTTTCCCTAAGCTCCGCAGCGATCCGGCGCTTCACCCACGCCACCGCCGCCTCGGTCCGGTTGCGAAACCCCATCTTCTCGCAAACAATCCTAACGTGTGTATGTACGGTACGGACCGAAATATACAGCTCCTTACCAATTTCTTCGTTCGTAAGCCCCTTTGCCACTAATTCCCAGACCTCCGACTCCCGCCCGCTCAACTCAATAGAAAAATCCCTGTGATAAGCCGCCTTACTCATCTATTGCACCTCCGTCAACATCCATCCTCAATTTCCCCTTTCCCTCCGTCGCGGCAATACGCCGCCGCGCTATTCGCACATACTCGGGATTAATCTCGATTCCAACGTAATAGCGGTTTTCCTCGCGGCAAACTACGCCCACCGTACCAGAACCGAAAAATGGGTCGAGAACAGTGCCGTTTACAGGACACCCAGCCAGGACACATGGGCGGATAAGTTCAGGAGGAAACGTAGCGAAATGAGCTCCCTTGAAAGGCACCGTAGCAACAGTCCACACAGAACGCCTATTGCGTAACAAATAATTTTCATCATACAAATTCCCTGACTTGGTACGAAAAAAAACGTCAGGGTTCTCCGTATATTTCTGGCCGCCATACCTGATATTTCCAACAGTTTTTCTCTTTGAAGGGCTATCATGTATATATGAACCGCCACGAAATCCATTGGCATTTTCATCCGAAACGCGTGGTTCCTTCATCGCAGCCGCATCAAAAAAATAACGCTGTTGCTTTGAAAAAAGGAAAATATACTCATGGGACTTCGTACAACGATCCACGACACTCTCAGGCATCGGATTCGGCTTATTCCAGATAATATCCTGCCGGAGAATCCATCCGCGCTCTTGCAGCGCCAAAGCGACCCGCCACGGAATCCCCAGCAAATTCTTCGGCTTTCCACACGTCCGTAATATCTGAGAGCCCAGCAGCCCCATGTTCGTCCCCTGCTTGTACAAACTCGCGTTCAGAGGATCGGTTGCGGCTCCCTTGCCGCTGCCGCTATAAGAGTCCCCAAGATTCAGCCACAAAGTACCGTCGCCGCGCAGTACTCTTCTTGCCTCGTCAAATACAGATACAAGTCGGGAAATATACTCCTCAGGCGTCGCCTCAAGCCCGATCTGTCCCTCCACACCGTAATCCCGCAGCGCATAATAGGGAGGGGACGTCACAATACAATTCACACTTCCGCCAGGCATGGTGCTTAGAATTTCAAAAGCGTCGCCCGTGTAGACCATCTACGCCACCTCCCGCTCCTCCTGCATAAAGGCACAGTTGGCCTTGACGATCGCCTCCGCAATCGGCGGGCAGACAGAATTGCCCACCATACGGACCTGAGCCGACTTACTGAGATACTTACCCTCATAAATCAGATCGATAATATAATCGTCGCCGAACCCCTGCGCGCGGAACAGCTCGCGCGGCTGCAGCATCCTCATGCCGATATCGTAAACCGCGTACTCTTCTCCGCCGATACTGACCGTAACGACGGCGAACTTATCCTTACCGCAGATAGTATGCAGAGGACCATTCAGCTGCATCCCTTCCCTCTCGGCACCGTAATACTTCGTCAGAAACGCCGCTACCAGCCCAGTCTTGCCGCGGCCTTCCGGCATCACCGTCCCGACAGGGCGGTCTACAGGAGCTCCCGTACTCGTGCCGAACTGCCTCATAAGCGTACAGGCCACCAAGCTGTGGTGATCCGCCGCCGTTATCGTACCGACAGGAGATTCCACCGCTTGTCCGACCACCCCTCCGTAATGCTTCGCAAGATGTGCGGCACATATCGCGTAGCGCGGGTTGGCGTCTACCACCATAAGCGGACCGTCCAACGCCAGTGTGTGCATCGGTTCATCCATCCCGACGCCGCGAAAAGCATCGCCGCCGTGATTCACAGAGACGATAAACGGGCTTGGGTTCGACAAAACATACCTGACGAGCCCTTTTGCAATTCGGCGCAGAGTGTTTTGGGCCAACTCCTTCTCCCTTTCGAAAATACTTGGACAGGGAATAGACCAGTCAATACATTCCGCCGCAGTCCGATACGGGCGTCCCGTGCCGACGCCGTGCGTCCGCACCGGCCAGACGATCGGCGCGCCGTCGCGGCGTGCGACAAGGAAAAAACGCTTACGGCTTGTGGGAGCGCCGTAATCGCAGGCCTTAAGATCGCGGTAATCCACCTTATACCCCAGCTTTCTAAGGGCAAAAACAAAATTACTGAACGTCGTTCCTTCGAGAGCCTTGATCGGACGGCCTTTGCGGTCCAGAGGTCCCCACTTACGGAACTCCTCGACATTCTCCATCGCGATCACCTGGGGCCGCGTCCATGCCGCCCACTTCACAATCACCCATGCCAGAGAGCGGATCTTCTTATCGAGAGGCTTCCCGCCCTTCGCCTTAGAAAAATGCTTACAATCCGGGGACGCCCAAAGAAAATCGACGGGCCGTCCCGCGGTCGCCTCACGGGGGTTGACTGCCCACACATTTTCACAATAATGCTTCGTATGAGGATGATTCGCCTTATGCATGGCGACCGCTTCCGGATCATGATTTACCGCAATATCCGGGCTGCGGCCAAGCGCCCGCTCTATCCCAAGCGAAGTCCCGCCGCCGCCCGCAAAAAGATCAATTATCAGCCCCATCACTGCCGCCCCTTCCTCCGGTAATCCGGCACACCCACCATCCACGCCTGCTCCGTCATACCCATCAGGCGAGAAAACGTCCGCGCGCCGCGGTCTCCGTCCAAAATCCTGCGCAGCCCGTCTTCGCCGACCGCGTTCGTCGTCACCACCACCGGCAAATTATGATTACAGCGGTGATCTATCATGACGAACAGCCGCTCGTCGTTCCAGTCCGTGCTCCGCTCCGTTCCCGCGTCGTCGAGAATCAGCCAGCCGCATGACTTCACCTCCGAAAGCAGCTCCTCACGATGGTCGAACATCGCAGAGCGCAAATCCTCCAGCAAATCAGGAAGCAGAAAAAAGCGCACCGACTGCCCCTGCTCCACCGCCGCAAGCCCCATAGCTATCGCCAGATGCGTCTTGCCGCAGCCCACAGGCCCTCCGAGAACCAGGCCGCGCCCCTTCTCGAAACACTCCTGTGCCTTCGCCTTCGTCGCCTGCAGCACCATCGAACCGCCGAGCGTATCAAAAGCCTGGAAACTATTTCCGCGCCGCGCCTTCGGAATCCCGCTCTCCTCGAGCAAATCATGCCGGCGCGCCTCCTGCCGGTGCTGAGAAAGAAAATCACATACCTTCGCGCGGACCATAAAGGCCCGTCTGCCACGCTCCTGCTCCTCGCAGACCACCAAAGCGGCCCGCGAATGAGGACACTGCGAAACATCTATGCAATACTTACAGTCCTCCTCCATGCACATCGCGGCGTGCAGGCTCAAAAGCTGCTGGTCATACAAATCCTCCGGCCGCACGTCCTTAAACCGTTTGTTCATCCAGACGAGGACCTCCTGCCACATCTCGGCGTGCTGGCGCTTCATCGCCGCCTCATCCCGATACTCCATCAAATTCGGGACAGACGACCTCAATGCCTCCGATGCCGTATACATCATGCCACCCCCCTAGAGAGATACCTCTCGATATCGGCGAGCTGACGGGCCTCCTCCTCGGGAGACAGACGGCCGATCACCCCGGAATCCTCTCGTGCCGCCGGCGGATGGACATAATCCCGCCAGGGCTCCGAAGGCCCCAAAAAAGTTGACGGATGCAAAATAAACTCCTCGCTCGTCCGCAGCCGCCGGCACCTCTCCGCGTATGCCACCGCCGCCGCCGTCAGCTCATCGGGACTCGCCCCGCCCTTAAGACAGACATTCCAGTTCCTCCACGCCCGCTTCTTCACCACCCGCCGCGGATAAGCCGCGTAAAACGCCTCGAACTCCGGCGAAAAATCCGCCTTGCCACGCTGAGACTTCGCGGCGGCGGGAACGGACGGACATATATCTTTATCTTTAGGATCTGGTAATGGAGATGGAGATGGAACTGGAGATGGGGCATTGCTCTCCGTATCCGCCGGCAATGCTGAATCATGCTCGCCGCATTGCTCGGGCATACCGACAGCACTGCCCGCCGGCGCCCTGTGCTTCGCCCACCTGGCGTTTGCCGCGTTACGGGCCTGCTCGCGCCGCTCCTCGGCGAACTGCGCATACCCCTGATGCTCCGCCCAATCATGCAGCACATACACCCCGTCCTCATTCAGCTCCAGAAAACCGCAGCTCACCAACGCTCCGACAAAAAAATCGACATCCCCATCCCAGCCTGCATCCAAAGCGATATCGGCGGCGTCCATATCGTACAAAACGCCCTTCGGGCGGTTCATCGCGGCGTTGAGCCACAAATCAAGCAAATAGCCCGCGCACTCCGGCACCCCCAGCGCGAGACTCAACTTCCGGCGCTTCCGGTGTCCGATAAAAGATACGGGAATACGAATATCGCTGTTCATGAGCGAAAAGGGGCGTTAAGCCGCCCCCTCCTCACTTTCACGGCAGTCCTTCCCAGCCTCCGCCGCGGGGGCGTTTACATCCTGCCCCTCCTGAAACTCGCCGAAGACATAAACATTGGCCTCGCCATACTTGACCGCCGCCTCGCGCACATCCTGCCGCGTCCCCACCTTCACCTTAAGAAACTTCTTCTCGGTGGCGGCAATATAGGCGCAGAAAATCGGGTCCTCGTGCAGACTCTTCACACGGGCCTCCTCGATCGCGCTCTGCACCACATAAAAATCAAAGGCGATCGCCAACATATCCTTGCGCCGCTGATTCTCCGTGATCTCACCCTGAAAGGGAGCCACCGCGTCCTTCTTGATATCCTTAATCGCCCTGTCCGCCGCCTGCATCTGCTCGCGGACAAACAACAGCCTCCGCTGCGCCTCCGTAACATTGGGAGCGGAACCTACGACCTCCTCATACGAAGGCGGAAAAACATCCTCTCCGCCGAGCGGCTGCTGCCCCTGCGCAAACTCCGTCTCGATGACATCATCCTCGCGCACCTCGCCGCCAAAAATCACGGCCGCGGAAGAGGCGGGAACAATCCCGCCCTCCACCACGCCGCCGTCCACAGGAGCCGGAACACAGCCTTCAGAACGGGCCTCCACCTCGGAATGCTTTACCCTCCCGTGCGACGATACCTCCAACGGCCCGTCGCAGCCATAACAGTCACACCCGGCATTCTGGGGATCACAGTCAAAAGTCTCCATCGCCGCGCCCCTCGACTCAGCCAGAAAATCACCATCAATACCGCCCGTACGCTCAAACAAACCTCTCGGACAACGCCACTTCTTCATACCGATACCTCCTAAGCCACACTCCGAGCCGACAACTCGTCACGGGCGACCTCGACACAGCGGCTCAGCTCCTCCAAAGAAAGCTCGCCCAAAGCCTTAAAATTACTCCGTCCGACCACGCGGACAATAAAAGGGGCGATCTCCGACTTCTTAAAACCTAGCCCCTGCTCCGAAACCAGCAAATTCATCAACGTGCGCGACAAGACGGTATGATCGTCCGCCTCCTGCGGCGGCGCGCTCTTCCTATCCTCAGCGGGCTGCGGCGCTTCCTGAGCTGCGGGCTCCGGCTTTGCCGGCGCGGGCGTCTCCGCCTTTGGGGCAGTATTCGGAGAGACATTCACCTTCCCCGTACTCGGTTCGGCGTTATCCGCCTGAGACATCTCCTCCGTCGAATAAAGCCCCGACAACTCCATCGGGAACGCCTTGCGCAGCGCCAAAGCCTCTGCGCACTTCGCGATCATCACGTCGGGGAACTTATTCCACATCTGATTCGGCCTCCGCTCATACGTCGTCTGCACATAAGATTGAAAACGCGCCGCCGCCCACAGAACCTCATTAAAATCATGCCGCATCACGCCGACCTTCGCCGCCACGGGAAACTCCTTATCCGACAGCCAGACATCCTTCCACACGCCGTCCTTGCCGCACCAGAAAGGCCCCACTTGCCCCGCGTAATGCCCCGAACGCTCCGCCACCAGACGCATCCCGTCGATCGAAACCTGAATCTGCATCACATCGCGGTTCTGCTTGCGGTCAGGACGAAACACCGGATAAATCTGCCGCATAAACGGGTCCAGCCCCGTCTTATTACACGTCTCCGCAAAAAGCTCGAACTCGTCCGCCGTACACTTCGCGCACAGCCCCTTACGCAGCAGATCCCTGTCCTTATCGCTCAACTGGCGGAAACGCGGCGCCTCCGCCGCCGTCACAGCCTCCTGTGCCATCGTCAAAACGCCCCCTTCCTGGCCTGCGCCTCATACTGCTGCTTCGTGCGGTACAGCCGCAAAGCGTTCTCGAAAACCTCCCAGCCGGCGTCCAGCTTCACCGGCGACAGCACATGATCGTCAAACCCCTCGTCCTCCGTGCGTCCGACGCGCAGCAGCCGTACCCCGTCCACCGCATAGCCGTTCTCCTGCAGCATCTTGTAATAGGCGGCCACCTGCAACTCATGCTCCGTAAAAAGCCCCTTCGAGGACTTAATATCCACCAGCCACATCCGTCCGCCGATCTCTCCGTACCAGTCAATCGTGCCGCCGAAGCGGTAAGCCTCCGAAACCAGCGGCAGCTCGATGGCGCGCGTCACCATCTTCGCCCCCTCCTGATGCCTCTCCCACTCAAAAAAAGAAATCAGGGCATTCTCCGCGGCGTCGATCTGATCCTTCGTATACGCGCCCCTGTCCACAACCGGGCCACCCAAATACTCCTGAATCATCTCGTGCGCCAGCGTACCGATACGCGCCGTCTCATCCACATAGGCGCTGCTGTCGATACCCTGCAGCCCAAGATTATTCGCCCACTTCACCAGCGCCGGCTTATTAATTACCCCCAGCACCGTCGTCACACCAGGAACCACCTTGCCGTCAGCCGTCTTATATCTGATATGGGCCTTTGCCGCCTTCGCCGGCCCCTTCTCCAAACCCTTAGAACTCATCTGATACCGCTCCTTCCATACGCTCCATCTCGTCGGCCAATTTGCCGGCCAGCTCCTCTATCCGCTTATAATCGCCGCACCGTTCACAACCGGGATCTCCGTACTCAAAACTGCAAGGGCAAGTCCACTCGTCGGGTTCGATTGCAAGCCCGCCCTCCGTAGCCCCCTTCTCCAGATACTTCGCGGGACAATTCCCGCAAAGCACATCCAGAAGAACGTCGTCCGTCTCGGAGATCGCCTCTAAAACCCGCTGCTTCAGCCCGCTCATCTCAGCACCCACCATTCAATATCGCCGTATTTACCAAGCCAATCGCACAGACCCTCAAAAAAATCCTCCATAAAACTAACCTCCTTCACAGCACACGACGTGCTACAATAGAGGCGGCAGCGCCAACTGCCGCCGTAAAACCGGTAACCACGCCTCCCCTAAAGGGAGGCACTCTTTTTTGCCGCCACCCAAGGCGTTCCCATATCCCCGCCATAGAAATTAAGAAATGCCCGCGTTACGCTACGCATCGGACTTATCCCCACGAAACTCGTCAGGACAATCACGGCAGTCGTCCTTGTCCTTCTCCTCAATGCAGTCACAAAGCATTTCTATGGAAAAAGCACACATCGCTTGGTGAATCTCAGGGGATATCCTTGAAATGCCATTCAAAATATTTACAAACTCAAGACAGGAAAACCTCGTGACCACCATCGAATGGATATCCTCCCCCTCCGCCTTGATGCCGACAATAAGGAAAGCCTCAGGCTCAAACTCCTTTACCTTTTCACACCCCTGATTCAGATACTCCCTTATTACGTCAGGGGTAAGAGGCTTTTGTCCCAGATCCTCTAAAAATTCCTTCATAAAAACTCCTCCTTACCTGATATTGTGATAATCCGATTTATGCTCCTCGAGGCAATCCCAGCACAGCGGCCCCTCGTCGCAGAAAAAACACCAATAAACCCGCCCGCTCTTTCCGCACTCCGTACACTCGCCATATTCCTTGCCGTCCGTGGTCCGCAACGTCTCACTCGACAAGACGAGCACTCCTTTCCAGTACCTTTAACTTCCTCAGCTCCGCAAACCTGTCCAAATCTCCCTGCGCGGCGCTCCGCGACGCCTGCTCCGGCAACTCCGGGTGTCTTAGCCTCCGCGCGCTACCGTCACTGGCCTTCCAGAAAGTGCAAAAGGCAGACGAGTCCCTGAAATCCACCTGACACGCCGCTACCTCCTTCCCGCGATACACATAATGCCTACCCATTCTTCTCCTCCAGCTCCTCCTTCTCCTGCCCGATCCGCACCGACTGCGCCACCACGCCGATCAGCCCGAAGATCCCGAAGAAAAACACCGCCTTGACCAGCATTAAATTCGGCGCGATATGATGATAAAAAAACTCACTCTGCGCGATCTGCTCCATACCGTTACCCTCCGATCCTCGCCGCGGCCAGCAACGCCGCATAATCCGCAGCCATCCGAGCGACCTCCGCCGCGATCATCGTTACTAATTGCTCCATCACTCGGCCTCCTGTTCCCAGCACCGCCTCCGTTCCTCTCTAGCCGCGCACTCGCGTACCGCGAACCTCATCTGTTCTCGTTGACGACGCTGAGTACGTATACGCTCAACAAGCGCGCAGACCAGCAATACCACAACAGCCGCGAAAAACTCTCCCAAGACCTACACCCCCTTCGGCAGAATAATCCCGCCCTTTGACTTCGCCGCCTCCCGCTCAATACCGTGAACAAGCTTCAGCGCATAGCCGTTTATATCCGCAACCGATACTCCCATAGGCTGGCCAGAAACATTCACCGCATACCCAACGACAAGATTAGCTATCAGACGAACCAGCGTCTCTCCGTCGCCCCACATTCCGCCGCTGAACAGCTCCTGTTCCCCGTCGTGAATAAATGACGCATTGAAAGCGATCGCCTTCAAATCCTTATTCTCTGGATCACAGAAACAATCCCGCACCACATTTAAAAACCTTGCAGACGCTCCCTCAAACTCCATCGGTACCGGCTCGCCCTGCTCATCGAAAAAAATTACCCTGCTGCTCTTGTTCTCCAAAACAAAAACCTCCTATTCATCCTCGCTCCGGTACTTCCGTGTCCGGGCGTACTCCCTGATATCCTCGGCCCGCCAGCGCGGCATCCTGCTGCCCTGATAGACAGGCTTCGGGATATCGCCATTCGCGGCCAGCCTATGCACCGAATTCTCCGGGCGCTTATGCGTCGCTTTCGTAAAACCGAGAAATGGCGCGATCTGCGCCGCCGACACCAGCCCCGTTTGCGGGAAAGAATCAGCCGTTGGTGCTCCCCCCTCTTCCTTCGTAAGCCCGGCAAACTCGTTTACCTCCGCCGCGTCCTCGCCGGCAGCAACATTCACCGGTACTGGACCGCCGCCTCCGCAGGCGCGTTCGTAGTATGCGAGCACATCCGGTAAAACTGCGACCTCTGAACTATCCTTATATCGCCCGGAACATACCCGTTCTATAAGCTCTACCGTAGCGCGCCGCACGCGCCCCATATCGTCCAGACTGCCGGCAATCCTCCTTCCCATAACGAACACCTCCTGAAAAATAAAATCTTCTACGTAACCCGCGATGCCCCTATACGCTTGTCATAGTTCGGAGAAACTAAAGCTCGGTTCTTGCCACTCCCGAAAGAGCTTCCACCAGTTCAATGTGTTCCGGCTCGTCCAGATCGCCGTCGTCACACCAGTCCGCCACCAGCCCGACCACAAACTCAGGATCGCTTAACCTCTTCGCGGCTCTTGCCAGTACCCGGCCCCGCCTTGTAGCCTCTTCTACGCCGTTGCCGCATCCCCCTGCTCCTGCAGCCTGGGCAGGGGCGGCGTAGGGTTTAAGAGATCGTCAACGGTACAGTGAAGAATCTGGGATAGCCTTACAAGAGTTTCCACATCCGGGCTTCTCTGACCACTTTCCCAGCGTGAAATAGTATTAGCTCCTACTCCAATTTGGGAACCAAGGGCCTGACATGATAATTTGTTAGCCAACCTGATTTTTTTAAGCCCCTCCACAACATCACCGCCTTTCAACAGATAATATATTACCAATTCGGGAACATATCAATAGTTCTCAAGCACTATATTCCCATATTGGGAAATAAATAATCCCACTTTGTCCTATTTCAATTAGTACCAAATTGGGATAGACTTCATAACAAGGCGGTGATTTTATGACTCCTGAAAATGTCGGGGTTAATATTCAGACAGCCAGAGAAAAAAACGGACTAAGCCGCTCAGCGTTAGCTGAGGTAATAGGGGTTAGGGCAAATACCGTATGGCGTTGGGAATCAGGAGAGAGACAACCGGACATAGATAACCTCTATAAGCTCGCGTATGCACTAAAAACATCGGTCGCATTTTTTACGGGAGAGGTCTCAGACCCGGATTTGCTTTCAAGCGACCTTGACAAAATAATAAATACTTATGTAAAAAAGCAGGATGAAAGTGAACTTAAACTGCCTGGATCATCTGCAACCTCAAAATGGGACACGCCTGCAACACAGCAGACAGATCATACTAAGCCCTCACAGATAATAGAGACAATCGCACGTGTAAACAGAGAGATTGAAGCTGAAACAAAAGCCTTTGAAGAGGAAGAGATCGACATAGCTCAAATACTTCTCAAGCGATGCTTAAAAACGCTTGAGAAAGAAAGTTCCGCTTACGCGGGAGACTCAGAAAAGACGGCGTGATACAGCTCTATCCTTGATAGCTGCACAAAACACTTTATATGTAAGTTGATAATCTAGGAGGCTTACTCATGGAATGGTTCAAAGCACTTAAAAACGGAGAATTCTCCATGCCGGTAACATTCTGGTTTTGCAACGTAGGCGTATCCTTTGTCGCTTATGTACTATTTCTATTCATCTTTACTACATTTCGTGCTCCTATTATATCCTTCATCCTTTTAGTTATATTTGCGCTGGTATATAAACCCCTTGTACTTTTAGGAATGTGGCGTTCAGCAAATGATTACGATGGACCTACTAAATGGAGTTTCTTTGTAAAAATCATAACAGTCTTTGCATGGTTTGAGTATTTAGCAATTCTTTGTGTTACCGTAGGTATTGCCGCAAGTTTTATCGGACATGCATAAAACAAAGGAAGGGTACATTATGAAGAACATCGCCATAGTAATTATTATTACAATGCTTTCCTTATCCGTTATACCCGCAAATGCTTCTGTTTACGGCTCGGGTGTGCGTCCGCAGACCCTTTACGATCAGAACGGCAATGCTTTCCAATACGACCCAAACTCCGACCAATACTATCACAACGGAGCGACAGCACCGGTCGGTCATCCCCTGTATGACACCCCAGGGCAGCAAGGCCATGCCTATTACCCAAACATGGGAAATCCTTCGCCAAGTTCTTCATATGCTCCCTCCGTTTCTCCAGGGACAGCCGTCGGGGTTTTACTTGGTGCAATATTGATCAACGCAATCGTACGCGGTTCCTCCGCAAAAGCACATGAGGCACCCCGACACCAGCAAACGGCACAAATCCATGAGGAGCCACTATATTACAATGAACCGGAAGCAAGCTACGGCGAACAGAGAGAAATAACGTCACAAGAACGAACTCATTATTCAAAAATTTGGAGTGATCTACGCGACTCTGAGGAATACCGCAATAACGAAGCGCCAACTGATCCTCTAGCCCCGAGCGCGGAAATAGAAAAACTTGGAAAAGAAATGGAAGATAAATGCGGTATTCAGGCTACAAATTTAGCAATCCATATCCATCAATACGGTGTAAAATACCTAAAAACTTTGGGAGATAGTTTTTCTACACAGGGAAAGAAAATCCATTACGTCAACAATCAGGAAGTAAATGCTGTTTTCATAGAAATGAGCCCTACAGAGGCGCTGGGGTTCTTCTATTTTCCAGCCCAGCAAGTATCAAGGGTTGCAATGATAGATACAAAACATGAAATTTTGGCATACGAGGACAGAACATTTTAGGCAAAGGCGGAATCCCATGTCTAAATTCATCGAATACAAAACCGAATACTACGACAAAGAGCAGGCGGCCGCAGCCTTTCCAGAAATACAATCTCCGAAGCCTGGCTACTATGTCTCTCATCCTCGTAAAAAAGTAATGGGGCCATACGAAAACAGGGAAAGGGCCATTCGCTACATATCAAGTGAGATATACCATGACGTAGAGCTTGAAAAACTTGCGGAAGAACAAAAAAAGGGAGGCTAATCTCCTCCCTTCTGTTCCCTCTCTTTTTTCTTCTTCTCCGCCCTCTTCCTGGCGGCCTCGGCCTCGCCGATCACAAAATCCTCCCACCACTGCTTCATCCGCTTACGCTCCTCAAGATACTCGGCGGCGTTATACGTCTCGCGCACCTTATTCCCGTCCACGTGCGCAAGCTGCCGTTCGATGGCGTCTGGCGACCACAGCAGAGAATCATTCAACATCGTTGATGCGGTATGCCGAAAACCGTGTGCGCTGACATCTTCCTGTTCATATCCCATCGCCCGCATCGCGACATTAAGCGCCATGTCGCTCAGAGGCACAGAACCTGTACCACTTCGTGGAGACGGGAAAACATACCGGCCATGTCCTGTTAAGGGGTGCAGCGCCTTCAGGAGCGCCAGAGAATGACTTCCCAGCGGGACCATATGGGGTCGTTTCATCTTCATCTTCTCCGCTGAGACAGACCACATATTTGTATCAAAATCGAACTCGCTCCACTCGGCATGTCGCAGCTCGCCCGGGCGTGGAAAATTCAACACCAAAAACCGCAAGGCAGCCTTTATGATCTCTGATCCCGTACATGATTCTATGGCGACATAAAACTCGCCTAAAAGAGACTTATCCTGAATGCTCGAAAAATGCCTCACCGTAGGCGACATCAACGCGCCGCGCAAAGAATAAGTTGGATCATCCGTCCTCTTCTGCCAAATAATCCCATAACGAAAAATCTGACTACAAATACCGACAAGCCTATGCTCGGTCTCCACCAATCCGCGAGCCTCCAGCGCCTTGCACATACCCAGCAGATCGAGGGGAGACACCTCGGAAAAGCGGATTTTCCCGATTGAAGGCAGAATATACTTTCGCAGGCGCCACTCAGTTTTATGTTTATACCTGTCTGAAAGATTCTCAGACAACCGCATGTCGAGCCATTCAAGTGCAACCGCCTCAAACGTATCCTTGGCGGCTTCCTCGGCAGCCTTAACCGCGGCGCGCTCTTCCGCCCACTTTTCGGCGGGATCTCCGCCGTCGGCAATAATCCGCCTGGCGATATCCCGGCGGTCACGCGCCTCCTTCAGCGAGAAGAGCGGATAATCACCAAAAGTAAGAATCCGTTCCCTCCCGGCAATCCAGTACCGCATCCGCCATACCTTCTTACCCGAAGGACGGACCTCCAAATAAAGCCCCGCTTCATCCTTAAGTCGGTAAACCTTGCTCTCGGCCTTCGCATTCCTTGCCTGCAGCTCTGTAAGCATATCAGCACTCCCTGTCCGATCACCTTCAAAATCCTTATACGGTGCCTAAAATCTTATACGGTGATTTATCCGGTGTAAAGAGGCGCTGTTACATGACACAAAAGACAGATAAGACAAAAAGCATACATAAAAACAACAAACGCCCCCGCAAAAGCGGGGGCATCTATACTTTTGGAACACATATTACAAAAAATGGAGCCGACTCCCGGACTCGAACCGGGGACCCCATCCTTACCATGGATGTGCTCTACCTACTGAGCTAAGTCGGCATCGGTCAAACTTAAATGCGGTAAGGGCATTTTTACATAAAAATGGTGGTAGGAGTTGGATTTGAACCAACGTAGGCTCTCGCCGACAGATTTACAGTCTGTTGCCTTTGACCACTCGGCCATCCTACCACTCAATACTACAGCCGCACGAAGCGGCATTACGAAAAGATATTCTACATGATATCGCACATTTGTCAAGGCACCTGAAGCCTTTGTCAGGGCAAACGCATCAAAATATATTTGCCCTACACACTATATTGTCGAAAGATCAAAAGTTGGTTTTAATATGATATATTAGTTCTATTTAAAGCATTGGACTGAGAAAAATTAATACTATCATAACAAAACACTTTGAAAGTATTGAAGCTCCGCGTGTAACATGAAGGACTCGCCATAAACTTATAGACATTATCACGATCGTGCTTTGCGCTGTCATATCCGGCGCCGACACGTTTAACGGCATTGAGCTCTTTGCCAAATGTAAGGCTCCATTCTTTGAGTCGTTTCTTGAACTGCCGGGCGGGATACCGTCACATGATACATTGAACCGAGTAATTTCGTCTCTTGATACGCAGCAGTTTTCTGAGTGCTTTGCAAAATGGATAAGAAAGCTCAGCCTAAAAGGCGTAATTGCAATCGATGGAAAAACAGAACGCCGGTCTTTTAATAATCTAGATAAAAGAGATTGTATCCATATGGTCAGCGCCTGGTGTTCAGATCTGGGAATAGTATTAGGCCAGACAGTGACAGACCAAAAATCAAACGAAATCACTGCTATCCCTGAACTTCTTAATATTTTAGATATCCAGGGATGCACCGTTACGATAGACGCTATGGGGTGTCAGACAGAGATTGCCCAGAAAATATTTGATAAAAAAGGCAATTACCTCTTTTCTTTAAAAGGTAACCAAGGCAATACGTTGGATACTGTGGAGCACCTGTTTAAATGGGAAGAGAAAAACGGCTATGAAAGCGTTCAGTCAACAAACGGTACAACTGTCGAGAAGGATCATGGAAGGATAGAGACAAGAAAAGTCACAGTCATAACGGACCTTGAATCCCTCGATCTGCCGTCTCTAGATAAATGGCCGAGCCTGCGGAGCGTAGTTAAGGTCGATTCTACAAGGGAAACCGCTGAGCAGCGCACTTTTGAATCGCGATATTATATTACATCGATATCAGGCACAGCGAAGAAAATAGGCTCTCAAATCCGCTCCCACTGGGGAATTGAAAACAGTCTGCACTGGGTGCTGGACATGGTTTTTAACGAAGACCAATTGAGGAACCGCGCAAAAAAACAGCGCAGCAAACATGACAGTCATACGACATATGGCGCTCAACCTTATAAAGCAGGATAAAAATACCAAGGTGAGTATACGCGTCCGAAGGCTTAAGGCCGGTTGGGATGATGCCTATCTGCTGAGTTTATTGCAGAATATTTGATGCGTCTGCCCTGAAGCCTTTGTGTTGTTGTTCTGTAATAAAACCGCCCCATAAGCGGTCTGAGATAATGTCGCTATGAGGCATAGATTTTAGCGAACTGACAGGCAAAAAAACGGATCGTTTTGGGAATTTGGGATTGAAATTACGTTTGCTCCGGGGCTACGGCGGTGTTAATATCTACTGAATATTTAATTTGAAAGAGTTCGTCTTCGTCCGGCAGGCAGGGGACTCGGAAAGGATTTGTTTCCATGCGTGAGCTTCCAAAACGCCAATATAATATAGTATCGGGGATGCTTGATTTATGGGAGGAGAGCGGTGAGCTCGATGCGGAGACGGCGGAAAAGCTTCGGGAGAACATCGCTCCCATGCCGTTTGACTGGCAGCGTGCGGCGCGTTACCTCTTGGCGGCGGCGCTCTGCTGTATTTTTGTAGGGGCCGCGGCGCTTACGAGGTCCAGATGGGCGCTGGAGCTCATGCTCTGGCTCTTCGGAGGCAGGGCGATCGTAAGATGCGTATTTTTCGCGGTGGTTGCCGCCGCTCTCTACATATGGGCAGGTAAACGCAGGGTGAAATTTCCGGAAAAGGCCTTTACAAACGAGGCGGTGCTTTTCCTTGGCGTTCTTTCGACGGCCGCCTCTATCGCATGGCTCGGCAAAACGCTGGACAATGGCGGCGGCCACTTTTCGCTTCTCCTGGGTCTCGCGGCGCTCACCTACGGAGTTATCGCGCTCACGCTGGATTCCATCCTGATATGGATATTCGCGCTCTTCTCGCTCGGCAGCTGGCTCGGAGCCGAAACCGGCTACGTTTCGGGATGGGGAGCCTACTGGCTCGGACTTAATTACCCGGCCCGTTTTTCGCTTTATGGAGCCTTTCTCACAGCTCTTTCCCGGCAAATGGGAAGGTATGGGCGATTTGCGCCGTTCCGGCGCGGCACGCTCAGCGTCGGGCTGTTATTCCTCTTTGTGAGCCTGTGGATCATGTCGATCTTCGGCAACTACGGCGATATAAATGTTTGGCATAAGGTGCGCCAGGCAGAGCTCTTTCACTGGTCCGTAATCTTCGCCGCGGCCGCCGGCATTTCTCTGTGGCTGGGGATCAGGCGCGACGACGCGATGCTTCGCGGCTACGGGCTGACTTTTTTAGGGATAAACCTCTACACTCGTTTTTTTGAGACCTTCTGGAACAGCATGGATAAGGGGCTTTTCTTCCTCATTTTGGGAGGCAGCCTCTGGCTTCTCGGCTCGAAGGCCGAAAAAATATGGGATATCAAGAAATACAGAGAACTGCCTGAAGAAAAAGACGAGAGGCCAAATGATGAATCATAGGGCTTAGACATAAAAACAGACCGCCCTCGCGGGCGGCCTTACTTTTTTAAGAGATGGTGGTAGGAGTTGGATTTGAACCAACGTAGGCTCTCGCCGACAGATTTACAGTCTGTTGCCTTTGACCACTCGGCCATCCTACCACTAAAACAGATGGGCCGCTCAACACAGCACCACGGGAAAATATTCTACAGGATATTGCGCTTTTGTCAACCCGCGCGCCGTTTTTCTCGCGGGACGACGGGATACTATGCCATTGTGATTATGGTGCCGGCTCCGTTTTCAAGCGCGTCGATGGCCTTCGCGAGCGAGGTGATGATCGCTTTCTTGCCGGGGAAGCGGCGGGCGAATTTTATCGCCGCCATTACCTTCGGCTCCATGCTTCCGGAACCGAACTGCCCCTCTTCCATGTACTGGATCGCCTCGGCTACGGTGATGTGCGAAAGTGCCTTTTGATCGGGCTTGCCAAAGTTGACATAGACGTTCTCGACTTCGGTGAGGATGAGAAGGATGTCCGTTTCCATGTCCTCCGCGAGTCGCTCCGCCGCGAGATCTTTGTCTATGACCGCCGCGACGCCTGAAAGCGAACCGTCCATGTTCTCTATCACGGGGATGCCCCCGCCGCCGGCCGTAATGACGATCGTTGAATCCCAGAGGCGCTTGACGGAGTCAAGTTCGACTATCCGCTTCGGCTTCGGAGAGGGGACGACGCGGCGCCAGCCGCGGCCGGAGTCCTCTTTCATAGTCCAGCCCTTCTCTTTGGCCACTTTTTCGGCCTCTTCCGCGCTGTAGAAGCGTCCGATCGGCTTCGTCGGTTTTTCAAAGGCGGGATCGCTCTCGTCGACGATGACCTGCGTGACGAGCGTCACAACGGGAACGTTGCGGTTCCTGTTGCGGAGCGCGTCGCGGAGGCTCTGCTGTATCTGATAGCCTATATAGCCCTCGGTCATCGCCCCGCAGCAGTCGAAGGGTATCGCCGGGAGCTGGTCGGGCTGGGAGGCCGCCGCAATTTCCTGTTGGAGCACAAGACGGCCGACCTGCGGTCCGTTTCCGTGGACGACAGCCATCTCATAACCGTTGCAGCTGATATCTGCGAGGTTGTCACAGGTCTTTTTGACGACCTTGAGCTGTTCCTCCGCCGTCGGCGGGGTGCCGGCCTCCATTAAAGCGTTGCCGCCAAGGGCGATCACTACTTTCGTTGCTTTTGAGGGATTGTCGTTCGTGGCTATTGGATGCGGAATCATTGTTATCTGGCACTCCTTCATATTAAAAATTTTTAGGATGGATAAATAATTTTTTGTCTCTATATTATAAACCCAAACCACCAAAAAGTTCAATATGCTAATTTTATCAGGGAGAGTTTTTCGGCAATTTTGCGCCGCCCCGGCATATTACCGATATCTCGTCTAAACTTATTAGAAACTATAGGTTTACTACACCATACCAAGGATGTATGCCCAGGCCGGTATCGAGATGATCCCGAGCAGCGTAGTCGCGGCGACCAGGTCGGCGGCGTACTCGCTGTCCATCCCCATGCCGCGCGCCAGGATGAAGCAGTTCACGGCGTTCGGCATCGCGCTGAGCATTACCGTAACGTTAAAAAGGTCCTTGGGTATAGGGAAAAGCAGCAGCACCGCATACATTATAGCCGGATTCACCGCCAGCTTGATCAGAGTGTCAAACCAAGTACGGCTGAGTATCTTTACGATTTTGCCCATGCGCGAGAGGTCGAGAGAACCGCCAAGAGCCAGCAGCGCCACCGCCGTCGCCGCGCCGCTCATCAGCTTCATCGCTTCGTCGAAGACGAAATGGATCGGGAAGCCGGAGGCCGCGGCGATAACGCCGAGGACGCAGGAGATTATCAGCGGGTTCAGGACAAGTTTCCTGAGCATGTCCAGAATGCCGCGTGCGCTCGGACGGCCGTAGAGCACAGCCTCTCCCGCGGCGATGGAGAGAAGCTGGAATGAGACTGTCGTCACGGCCACATATATGGAGGCCTCGTGAAGCCCAGCCTCCCCCATGGCCAGCTGGATGACGGGAAAACCGAGATATATGTTGTTGCTGCGGAACGAGGAAAAAACGGAGACAGCCGTGCGTCTGACGTCCCCCTTGTGGGCAAAGGCGCGAGAGCCCGCGTAGGCGGCGATTATCGTGATAATGTAACAGAGGGTGCTCGCGATAAGAAGATTGGGCTGCCTCAAAACCTCCGTGCCGGCTATATAGGTGGTCCGAAAGAGCAGGGGGGGCAATATGACCCAGTACAGGGTCTTCATCAGGGCGGAGATGTCGTTTGCGGAATAAAAACCGCGGGCACGCAGCTGATTTCCGGTTATAATTATAATGACGAGGGGCAGTACAAGAAAAAATCCGAACATTCGGCTCTCCCTTTCAGTCTCAACTAAGCAATTATTATAGACCATATCGTTTTATTTTGACGTAACTCGAAAGGCGGCACAAAATTGAAAAACAAAACAAAAATCCTCCCGCAAGTATTGCTTACGATGCTCCTGCTGGCATACGCGCTGTTCTCCGTCGTTCCCGCGGCCGGCGCGGCGCCGCCGCTGCGCTATTACGCCGTCGACGTCGGGCAGGGGGATTGTTCGCTCTTTATACTGCCGAACGGACAGACCATAGTGATAGACGCCGGGCCGGAGAAAAACGCGAAGAAGACCGTGCGCTATCTCAAATCCTGCGGCGTAAAAAAGGTGGACCTGCTGGTCGCTACGCACCCGCACGAGGATCACATCGGCGGCATGAGGGAGCTGCTTTCCGCATTTCCGGTAGAAAAGATATGGGATTCGGGGTACAACCACGGATCGCGCATACAGCGTGACTTCTACCGGGCCATAAAGGAGGGGAAGATCGCCTTCGGACGCCCCAAACGCGGATTTTCGGATAAGTTCGGCGATGTCGAGGTGAAGGTGCTGGCCCCAGTGAAACAGCTGAAAAACACAAACAGCGACGCCAACAACAACGGTCTGGTCCTCCTCGTCACATACGGGGACATCTCTTTTCTCATGACAGGCGACATGGAACGGGAAGAGCGCGCGACGATAGCGCCGCTTCCGCGGGCGGTCGTCCTCAAGGCGGCACATCACGGCAGCCGCAACGGGACGGACAAGAGGACGCTCCGCGAGGTCTCGCCTGAAATAATAGTCCTCAGTTACGCGAAGGGCAACAGCTACGGACACCCGCACAAAGAGGTGGTCCGCGCGATAAGGGAGGCCGGCGTGCGCCGCTTCGACACCGCTGACGGCGCCGTCAAGCTGCGCACAGACGGCAAAAGCATCACGTTTGAGAGAAAGAGGGCGGTCAAATGAGAGATGGGACAAAAAATGGCATCTTCTTCATCGACGCGATAGAAGGCAACACCGCGCGGTTGCTGCCAGAGAAGGGCGGCGCCGTTGAATTTCCCGCGTCGCTGCTGCCGGCGGGAGCGCGCGAGGGCCGCCGCGTCGAGATCTCCGCGAAATTATTGTGTGACTCGGGGGACCGCGCGGAGATCGATTCCCTGCTCGGAGAGCTCGGGGACGATCCCTGATGGATAATAGACAAGCGCGGGCTCTGTTAGTACAATAAAAAAGGCTTTTATCCGAACTATCACGAAAAGGGGAATATAAATGGCTGAAACCGCCTCGAGATATCATAAGAATTATCCCGTATCATGGGAACAGGTGCAGAGAGACTGCCGCGCCCTGGCCTGGAAGCTGCTCGACATCCGCAGCGACTGGAGCCGTCTGATAACGGTGGCGCGCGGCGGGCTGGTGCCGGCTGCGATCATCGCGAGAGAGCTGAACATCCGCCTCGTAGACACCGTCTGCATCTCGAGCTACACGATGCGCGACCAGACAGCCGCCGATATACTGAAACGCCCGGATCTCGTGGGAGTCGACGAGAAATGGCTGATAATCGACGACCTTGTGGACACCGGCAAGACGGCGAGGATCGTCCGCGGCATGTTCGGCCCCGCGCACTTCGCCACCGTTTACGCGAAACCGGAGGGACGCCCCCTGGTCGACACCTTCGTCACGGAGGTCAGCCAGGACACATGGGTGCTCTTCCCTTGGGACACCGCGCCGACGACGGCCTTCATTCCCCCGATAGCGGATATGAATCTGGAAAAGTAACGAAACGATCCCCCGACAAAAACAGACCGCCGCTTTCGCAGAGATCAAAGGGCGGCGGCATTAAGATCCAATCAGCGTCCGCCATGTGCCGCAGGCCGGGCGCTGTTTTCTTTCAGACGCCGCCTTTGACATTTTGATAGATTATGGCAGCGAAAATATCCGTTCAACATTTAAGGTGATATAATCTTGAAACCAGATTTAGCAACATTTACATAAAGCCTTTTTTACAAGCATAAAAGTCATTTCAAAGCCGCCATTATGACGAAAGGAGTCGGATCAGCCATTGCTATGAGTTGCCGCCACCTGCGAGAGGACCTGTTCCTAAAAATTTATGTCCGGCGCGGCCGTCTGCTCGTCATCGCCCTCGTTTTTTTCATTTTATTTGCCGCGGGCGTCGCCGCGCTGGAGTTTCTATGTCTGACGGATTCTGACGGAAACCTTCTATTATGGAAGGATCGGCTTTTGTGTTACAGATCTTACGCATTGGTCTGTATGACGGCAACTGTGGCGCTGATGCTCCTGTACGTCGCCGCCATGGAGAAAATGGCGTCCGGCGCGGAGCCGCGCCGCGGCGATAAATATGGCGAAAAGCCGCACGCCGGGCGGCGGGACGCGTTTCGGGCGGACAAGTACAAAGAGGCGCTCTCCAGCCTTTATGACCGTTGTTATGAATTTGACCTTACGCACAACAGGATCATCGCCGGAGGCGAGCATTTTCAGGGATACGGCTTTGCCGCGAACGACCAGCGTCAGACTATCCTGGACTTTTGTCAAAACCACGTCCACCCCGACGACAGGGAGCTCTATCTGCGGTTCGCGCTGCCGGAGAACAACAGAGACGATTTTGAGCACGGCGTCACCGGGGCGAACATCGAATACAGGACGCTGACGCCGGACGGCGCCTCTTATCGCTGGAAATCGGCCGTCAATAACGTCTTTACGGACCCGGACGACCTTTCGCTGCGCTCCCTGTGGTTCATAAGCGACATCACTGACGAACGCGAAAAAAACGAGCGTCTGTCGATGATGGCGGAAAGGGACTCTCTCACGGGACTCTACAATAAAACGCGCATCCGGGAGATGGTGGAAAAGGAGATAGAATCGCTGGGCAAAACAGACTCGCCGGCTGCCATGATCATGGTGGATCTCGACAACTTTAAAAATGTGAACGATCTCATGGGACACCTCTTCGGCGACGCCGTGCTCGTCTCGGTGGCGCAGACGCTGCGCGGGATATTCACGGGGGATTCTCTTTTAGGGCGGGCCGGCGGCGACGAATTCGTCGTCTTCCTGCCGGGCGCGGACGCAAACGCGGCGCAAAGGATGGCGGAGGAGGCCTGCCTGGCGTTAAGCTCCCTGCACAGAAATTACTTCGGCATGCTGCAGTTTTCCGCAAGCATAGGGGTCGCCCTCTTCCCGCAGCAGGGTAAAAATTTCCTGGATCTTTACAATAAAGCCGATATCGCGCTTTATCATTCCAAAAACAGCGGCAAGGCGCGCTGTCAGCTTTATAAGGAATCGATGGGACTCTCTTTTGCGCAGATGGGGACAGAGGCTCAGGACGGAAGCGACACGACCGACCTCTTCGCGAAGGACCCGGCGCGTCACATTCTCCGCATCCTCTATAACGCGAAAGACACGGAATTGGCTGTGTGCGGCATTATTGAGCTGATAGTGCGCCGCTTCAATTTTTCCCGCGGCTACATTTTCAGAAATTCCGACGACGGCAGGCATTTTTCCGAAATATATGAATTCTGCAACGACGGTGTGGCGGCGACGAAGGAGATGTTTCAGAACAGAAGCTACGAAGACGAGCGCCCCGATTACCGGAAACACTTCAACGACGACGGCATCTTTTGGATGGAGATAGAGAGCGTCGACGCGGAGCTGTTTGAAACATTCGACAACCAGAATATACACACGCTGGTCCAGACGGCGGTAATGGATAACGGGGATTTTATCGGTTTTCTCGGCTTCGACTGCTGCGATCCGTCGCGGGTATTCAGCAAAGAAGAGAAAACCGTCATCGAGATCACGGGGCAGGTCATCGCCTCGTTCATCGTTCGCAATTTCCTCTACGGCGGACGCCGTCAATAGCGGGGAGCGCCGGAATCTCTCACTCGGCGCGCTCCGCTCATCATACAAATTTCCTTAGCTCTCTAAATATTTAGGCTTTGCCTTCGCAGGCCTTGCGCTGGGCCCGCTCCTCGCGCATCGAGAACTTCTTCGCGTGCGGGTCGCCGCGGGTCGGCACGATGCAGAAAAACTCAAGCGGCACGTCTGCGTCGTTTTTATATTCATGGACGAGGCCGCCGGGAACGCGCGTCCAATAGCCCGTCTTCATGAGGTAAGGGACCCTTTTGCCCGGTTCCTCCTCGACCTCGACGACGCCGTCGCCGGAGAGCGTAAACATCAGGTGATCCCACTCATGCTCGTGCGCGGGGATGCCTTTATGCGCCGGCAGGATGAAATGGCGCATGACGTAATCGCCCCAACAGTTCTCCGGGCCGTATATCGTCCTCTTCTCTATCTCCGGTGCGAGCGCGGAGGCGTTCTGCAGCGGCAGGTCGTATATCGAACCATAGTTTTTCTCTTCGCTCATTACGTATCCCCCCAAATCATAGGTTGCTTCTATGTGACAGTCTATCATAAACCGGCAAGGGCCGGCATGAAAAAATCCCATGCCGGCCCTTTAGATTTTATCGCGCCTGCGCGCCTGTTACTTCTTTGTCTCCTCGAGGGCCGCCTTGATTCTCGCCGGGATCGCCGGGATCGTCTTTACGCGCGCTCCGCAGGCCGCATAGATCGCGTTGCCTACGGCGGCGTGCGGGCCGGAAAGCGGCATTTCGCCCGTTCCGGAAGCTCCGAACGGCCCGAGCGGCCGCGGCACTTCCGACTGTATCAGAGTGAGATCGTCAGTGATGTCCTTGATGTACGGGAAGCCCATCGTCACAAAGTTGTTATACTTCGACTCGTCAAGGAAATCTTCCGTAAGCGCGAGCCCGATGCCCTGCGCGATGCCGCCGTACTGCTGGCCGTCGACAACAAGATAGTTGTTGATGACGCCGACGTCGCCGCAGAGGACAAACTTCTCGCAATGCGCTTTGAAGGTATTCATATCGACGGAGACCATCGCGAGGTTGACCGCGAACATATGGAAGGCGAAGGGCTTGCCTATGCCGGTATCCTTGTCGTTGCCGCCGCAGCTCTCGACGGAGCCGTCCTTGTGAAGGACCTGGGCCTGCGATTTGCCTTCGTAGAAGGTCGGGATATTCTCCGCGACCATTTCGTCGTACGTGCGGTACGTGCCGTCCGGCTTGCGCATCGCGTCAAGGAGTTTTTTGCAGCTGTCGACGATCGCGTTGCCGGTCATCGTCTGCGAACGGCTCGCCGCGGCGGCGCCGCTGTTCGGGCAGCGCGCGGTGTCGTTCATAAAGAGCCTTATCTGCTCGGGGGCGATGCCGAGAGGCTTCAGCGCCTCATGCGCAGTGCCCACGGTGCCGATATCCGCGCCCTGTCCGTGGTCCTCCCACGTGTTATAGATCATGACGCTTCCGTCTTTGAGCAGCTCGATGTTGCTGGCGGATTCGTCCGCTCCGTCGTCGTTCGCGTTGTAGATGCTGACCGAAATGCCGACGCCGTATTTCTTTTCAGGCGTTGAAAGCTCTTTGGCCTTTTTCTTCATCTCTTCATAGACGGGACGCGCCTTCTTCATCATTTCCGGCAGCGGGAAGACTTCCGGCGCGTGTCCGGAGGGGAAATGGCCGCGGGGGTTCTCCGTGAACGGCTCCCACTCGAGAAGGTTCTGCTCGCGGAAATCGAACGGGTCCATGCCGCATTCGTATGCGAGCATATCCATCGCGGTCTCGGCGCCCCAATATATCTGCGGCGAACCGTAGGCGCGGAAGGCCGAGCTCCAGCGATGGTTGGTCCAGATCGTATATGCCGTCACGCGCATATTGTCGTACGCATAGGGTGAGAAGAAGAACTGCCCGCTCTTGTTTGTAAGGTCGTTCGCGGACTCGCTGCACGGGCCGTGGTCGATCCAGCACGTCCCATCGACGCCGATGAGTTTGCCTTTTTCGTCCGCCGCGGCTCTGATATGCATAAAGGAGGGCGAGCGCTTCGGTGTGCGCTGGTTGTGCTCTTTCATATTGACGCGCATATATACGGGACGCCCCGTCGCCATCAGGGCGAGGGCAAGATACTGCTCATTGGTGACCGTAGTCTTGTAGCCGAAAGAGGCTCCCATATTGTTCTCAATAATGCGGATCTTCGACGGCGGCAGGCCGATACCTCTGGCAAGCTTGACTATCGCGAAGTAGATGGCGCAGGATTTGGAATGGATCGTCACGCGCCCTTCGTCGTCGTAATACGCATATCCGCAGTCGGCCTCGAGAACCATGTGGGGCTGGCGCGAGCTGTAGAATTCATCGTCAACTTTATGCGGCGCGTTCGCGATAATATCGCTCGGATCATCGCCCTTTGCGAAGCAGCGCTTGTTCCACGCGTTCGGCATACCGTCGATGCCGGGGCAGTCGTCAAAGACGCTGACCGCGTCGGCCTTGATCGCCTCGCGGACGTCGACGAGTTCGGGAAGCTGCTCATAGTCGACCTTGATCTTCTGCGCAGCCGCGCGCGCGTGCTTTTCGTTGTCGGCGACTACGACGGCGACAATATCGCCCCACTGGCGGATCTTGTCCCCCTCCTCGACCATGATGCGGCGCTCCCAGCCGTCGACAACGGCGGAGTCACAGCCGATCTGGCCGCGCAGGCGGTTCGTGCCCTTGACGTCCTTATAGGTGCAGACCTTCACGACGCCTTCGCACTTCTCGGCTTCGCTCACGTCGATCTTGTTGACCTTCGCGTGGCGCACGCCCTCAAGGGCGTAGGGATAAGCGAAGAGGAACTCCTCCGGCAGCTTCAGGCGGTCGTCGTCGCCGAAATCCCAAAGACCTGTCGCCTTGAACACCGCGTTCGGACGCGGATAGCTCGAATTCCAGACCTTGTCGCCCGGCTTGTACATCTTCGCGAGATCCTCGATCTTCTCTTCACCGCGCAGGATCGCGGCGGCCTTCATCACCGCGTCGACTATCTGCTTGTAGCCGGTGCAGCGGCAGGCCATCCAGTTCTTGCCGAACCAGTCGCGTACCTCTTCGCGCGTCGGGTTCGGGTTCTGGTCAAGGAGCGCCTTTCCGCAGGTAATGAAGCCCGGTGTGCAGAAACCGCACTGGATCGCGCCGCAGACTATCATCGCCCACTGCAGGGCGTGAAGATTGTCGGGGGTGCCTATCCCTTCGATCGTCGTGATCTCCGAAAACTCGGGGACGTTCTTCCAGCGCGTGATACAGGCGCGGACCACCTTGCCGTTGAGTATGACGTTGCAGACGCCGCACTGGCCGCAGTCGCAGCCGCGCTTCGTCCCCGTCATCTTGAGCTGTTCGCGGAGGACTGTAAGCAGCGTTACGTCCGGCTTGCCCATCACACGGCGCGGAACTCCGTTGATAGTGAGTTTCTTGATGACATAGCTCGCCGCGAGTTGTGCCTCTGTCATTTCCTTTGCCATTGAAAATCTCCTCTCTCGAAATAAATTTTTCCATATCCCACGCATCGGGAACTTCGGAAATAAATTAAAAAACCTTGACTGCGTTTTCATTGGAAAGAAAGAGAGTATGATATGCCCGCCTGCCGACGAAACGATCGAGACTTACCCCTTTCCAATTCGGACACTTTGCGCATCCCGGGAGGCTTCGCGGTTTTCCGCAAAAACCCTTGGAGCCCTTCGGCTCACTGGTCCCACCTCCATGGCATCACGCGTTAGGAGATGAAACTCGGGGTTGCAACTAAGTTGCAACAATTGTCTAAACTTTCTATTCAAATTATACAAAAGTACAGAATAATGAGCAATATTTAGGTAGGATATGAGATGTTATGCGCTATTTTGATTAGTTTATGTTTAGTAAATTTTTTACGAAGGTCAGTTGCATAAAGTTCAAAATAAACTTTTGCCTCACAAAAGTACAGGGAGGCATCTTCCGCCGTTCAAAAAAAAGATAATGAAAGAGAGCCGCCTCTCCCCCATTATCTTTGCTATACGTGCGCCGGGCGGATCCAGCCCTAAAGCAGCGCCATACGGTAACGTTTTTCCGGGCGGCCTACGCGGCGGTAGGCATATTCGACGACGACGCGCTCGCTCATCGTGAGAAATTCAAGGTAACGGCGCGCGGTCGACCTGGAAATGCCCAGGTGCTCGCCGACCTCCTGCGCCGAGAAGGTGTCTTCATTCGCTTTCAGAAAGGATTCAATGTCGTTGAGACACTTAAGCTGGAGCCCCTTTGGTATCGAACGGTTGTTGGCCCATGAAGGGTCGTGGCTCTTCATCGAGACGAGGGCGTCAAGATCCTCCTGCTGCCAGGGGCGCGTTCTGCCGGTCAAGGAATGATGGTATATCTGGTAATTTTTCAGCGTGGCGCGCAGACGGTCGAAGGAAAATGGTTTGACGAGAAATTCAAAAACTCCCGCGCAGAGCGCCTTGCGGACAAGCTCCGGGTTTTCCCCCGAGGATACGACGATATAGTCGGTGCGTGAAAAGGACTTGCGAAGGTCGTCAAGGCCCTCTATCGCGCTGAAATCCTTCAGAAACAGGTCAAGCAGCACGAGATCGACATCGACGCAGCGCATCGCCTCGAACATCTGGGGCCCCGTCGATACGCATTTCAGCAGCGTAAAGGCGCTGTCATTGATGATGATATCGGAATAAAGTTTTTGAAGAAGCGGATCTGACTCCGCGATCAAGACTTTCAAACTGCGCATTTCAACCACTTCCTCCTCTCTTATCTGTAAGATTTGGTGTTCCGCTGAGGGGGAGGAAAAGGCCATTACACAGGCTGCGCCCGCGATCTCCTTTCCCCTTTCCAGACGGGAGGCACCTTCGTTTCCAAAGACACCCAATGGTCGTGCTCCATTGAGAATTATTTTTCTCTGTAGGAGCTTTGACTCGGGGTATTATTCAGTTTTATTCATTTAAGATTATAACAAAGAGGCTGTTTTCGTCAAGGAGAGACATCTTTCTGAAAGATAACGCCGTCAGGTCTGCCCAGACATATTGGAGCGCCGCCGCAAGCTTTGTGCAGGGCGGTAAAAATACGAAAAAAGTTAAGGCTCCGGTTGCAAAGTTGCCCCATTTCCACTATCATTATATCGCACTATGCAATTTTATTCCATGTATTGGAAATTTGATATATTTTGGAGGCTGCCATGAAGGAAGATTCAGTACGTTCGGTCGAACGCGCCTTTTCCATACTGAAGGCGTTTACAAGAGATGATTACAAGCTCACGCTCAGCGAGCTCGCGGAGAGGATACAGCTGCCCGTGACGACCACGCTGCGCCTGGCGAATACGCTGGAGAACCTCAACATGCTCCACCGCCACAGCGACCGCTGCTATTCGCTCGGCAATCAGCTTTACCTGCTCGGGAGCGTGGCGAAGGCCAATTTCCGCCCGCAGCAGATCATCTACCCTTATATGAAGCAGATACGCGACGAGACGAAGGAGGCCGTTTCACTCTACGGCGTCATCGGCGAAGACCGCGCCTGTTTCGAGCACGTCGAGAGCCTGCTCTCGATGCAGTGCGTAATGCGCGTGGGAGACCGTCTCCCCCTCTGGGCCGGAGCGGGCGGAAGGGCGCTGCTCGCCTTCCTCGGCGAAGAGATCATCGAGCGCGAGATCAAAAAAGCCCACAAGATAACACCGACGACCCTCTTTGAACCGGACAAGCTGCGGATAGAGCTTTCCAACGTCCGCACCCTCGGCTACTCGCTGAGTTACGGAGATCGTGAAGAGGGCATCCTCTCGGTCGCCGTGCCCATCTTCAACCGCCGCGGCGAACTCGCCTTCTCCTTTTCCGTCGCGGGACCGATCCAGCGGTTTACCGAAGAGCAGGCGTTAAATCTCGTTCCCAAGATACAAAAGATGTGCAGAGAGGTCGCAACTCAGATATAATAGAGGCGGTACAGCAAAACACAACTCAGCTTCCGCCGCTCAGCACGCGCGCAACGGCGCGCGGCGTCCGGCGGCGCTCTAAGAAAGAGGTGCCGTCATTTATGACAAATCAAATCTGGAACCCGCAAGAGTACAGGAAGAGCGCGGACTTCGTCTCCAAACTCGGAGAACCGGTAATAGAGCTCCTTGAGCCAAAGGCGGGAGAGAGGATTTTGGACCTCGGCTGCGGAACGGGCATTCTGGCAAAGAGGCTGGCGGACATGGGCTGTTCCGTCGTCGGCACCGACGCGAGCCCGGAGATGGTCTCCGCCGCGAAGGAGCTTGGCCTTGACGTTCTGCTCGCCGATGCGCAGACGCTGAAGATGGATGAAAAATTTGACGCCGTCATGAGCAACGCCGCCATCCACTGGATGCCCGACCAGTACGCCGTCGTGCGCCGCGTCTGGAACCTGCTGAAGCCAGGCGGGCGCTTCGCCGCCGAATGCGGCGGCGAGGGCTGCGTGCGCATCATCCGCGAAGGGATGAAGATCGCCCTCATCAAACGCGGCATAGATTACAAGGCGCGCAATCCGTGGAAATATCCCGAGCTCGGCGCTTTCTCAAAAATCCTTGAAAATCAGGGCTTCCAGGTAAAGTTCATCGCCCGCATCGACCGCCCGACGCCGCTTCCCGCCGGGCTGCGCGGCTGGCTCGAAGTCTTCTCGGCAAGCCATACCGCCGGATTCACAGACGGTGAAAGGGACGCCTTTTACAAAGAGGTCGAAGACTATTGCCGCCCGACGCTCTACGATGAAAAGAAGGGCTGGACCGCCGATTACGTCCGCCTGCGCTTCCTCGCGGTGAAGCCGGAGGAATAATATCCCCTCGAAAGAGGACTGACAAATAAAGCAGGGCCGCGCTCCGCGAATTTCGGGCGCGGCCCTGCTTTCGTCACCATAATGCGGAAACTATGTTCATTAAGCGCAAGGCGAAAGCGTGAACGGCGCCAATCATCGCCGGAAGAGGCGCGCGGCTTCAGCCCCCTTTTTTAGGCGTTGTAGTTCCCCGCGGCCGTCGCGCCGCCCTCGCCGGTCCAGTCCGTGTGAAAAAACTCGCCGCGGGGCCTGTCCGTTCGCTCATAGGTATGGGCGCCAAAGTAGTCACGCTGGGCCTGCAGGAGATTCGCGGGCAGCGCGGCACTCGTGTAGCCGTCGAACCATGAGAGGGCCGAGGTGAAGGCCGGAAGCGGCACGCCGTGCAGAACGCCGGCCGCCGCCGTTCTGCGCCACGATGGGACAAGGTCCTTCACCTTATCCCTGAAGTATGGGGCGAACAACAGGTTGGCGAGCTCAGGCTCGGCCTCAAACGCCTCTTTTATCTTACCGAGGAAGACGCTCCTGATGATACAGCCGCCGCTCCATATCTGCGCGATGCCGCCATAGTTCAGATTCCAGCCGTAGCTTTTCGCCGCCGCGCGCATTAGCATGTAGCCCTGCGCGTAAGAGACAATCTTGGATGCCAGCAGCGCCCGGCGTATATCTTCGATGAAGCTCTCCCGGCAGCCGTCAAACGGCGTCTTTTCCCGTGCAAAGGCCTCCGACGCCTTAACGCGCTCGTCTTTCATCGCGGAGAGGCTGCGCGCGAACACCGCCTCTCCTATGAGCGTGAGAGGAACGCCCTCGTCCAGGGCGGAGACGGCGGTCCACTTGCCAGTGCCTTTCTGCCCGGCCGCGTCAAGTATCCTGCCGACGAGCGGCGCGCCGTCGTTATCTTTGTAGCGGAGAATATTTTTCGTTATCTCTATAAGATAGCTGTCAAGCTCCGTTTTGTTCCAGCTCTCAAAAACGTCGGCGGCCTCTTCCGCGTTCATTCCAAGAAGAACGCGCAGGAGGCTGTACGCCTCGCAGATGAGCTGCATGTCGCCGTATTCTATTCCGTTGTGGACCATCTTCACAAAATGGCCCGCGCCGTTCTCCCCGACCCATTCGCAGCAGGCCTCGCCTCCGGCCTTCGCGGCTATCGCCTGAAAGATCGGCCTGACGAAAGGCCACGCGGCGGGCGAGCCTCCCGGCATCAGAGCGGGACCTTTCAGCGCGCCCTCTTCCCCGCCGCTTACGCCCATGCCGATATACAGCAGGCCATTGCTTTCGACGCCGGCGCATCTCCTGATCGTATCGGTGTAGCGGCTGTTGCCGCCGTCTATGATAATGTCGCCGGGTTCGAGCAGCGGCAGCAGCGATTCCAGCAGCGAGTCGACCGCGGGGCCCGCCTTCACCATCAGCATGATCTTGCGCGGCAGGGAGAGCGTTGATACAAGTTCCGCGAGGGATTTTGTCCCGACAATATTTTTGCCGCCCGCGCGCCTCTTTACGAAACTGTCGACCCTTTCCGCCGTGCGATTGTAAACGGCGACGGTGAATCCCCGCGATTCCATGTTCATAACGAGGTTTTCGCCCATCACGGCGAGGCCGATGAGGCCGATGTCAGCCTTTTTCATCATTCCGCTTCTTCGCTATTTTACGAGATAGCCGCCATCTACGGGGATGATGGCGCCGTCAAGATAGTCCGACGCCGAAGAGGCGAGGAAGATGATCGGCCCCTTGACGTCTTCGGGCGTACCCCAGCGCTTGTGCGGGATGCGGTCCGTTATCTCTTTGAAACGCGGGTTGTTCGGATCGGTGAGCGCCGTGTTCATCTCAGTGTCCATATAGCCGGGGGCGATCGCGTTCACATTGATATTTTTTTCGGCCCATTCGTTGCAGAGGGCCTTCGTGAGCTGCGCGATCCCGCCCTTCGAGGCGGCGTAGGCCGGAACGGTGTAGCCGCCGAAGAAGGCGAGCATCGAGGCAAAGTTGATTATCTTGCCGCCGCTCCCCTGCCTGATGAAGGTCTGCCCCGCCATCTGCGAGAGCGCGAAGACCGCGTTGAGGTTGACGTTGAGCACGAACTCCCAGTCTTCCTCGGGAAATTCTTCGCATTTATGGCGGCGCTGCACCCCCGCGCCGTTTACCAGGATGTCGAGATGCCCGCCGAGCTTTTCGACTGCTTCAAGGAACTTCTCGCGGCGCTCCTTTTTGTCGCCAAGGTTAGCCGTCACCGCGGAGCATTTAAAGCCCCTCTCGCAGAAGGCCTTCGCCACGTCGGCCACCTTGGGGTTGATATCCATGATGCAGACTTCCGCGCCGGCCTCCATGAGCCCCTCCGCGGCCCCATAGCTTAGCCCCTGCGCCCCGCCCGTCACGATCGCTTTTTTGCCTGTCAGATCGGTAAAATTTTTTGCCATAATTTGCCCCTCCTTTATTCTTTCTTCAAATCAATTTACAGCGTATTTGCATTCTCCCGTCGTCAGCACGTCAAGTACGTTCCGCGCCGACATCAGGCTCATCTTCGCGCTTGCCTCCTTCGTCGCCGCCCCGGCGTGGGGCGTTACGATGCAGTTGGGAAGGGTGAGTATCTCCTCGCCGTAAGGCGGCTCGGAGACGGTGGCGTCGAGCGCGGCGCCCCGTATCACGCCGCCGCGCAGCGCGGCGCAGAGCGCCCTCTCGTCGATGATGCCGCCACGCGCGGTGTTGACGATGATCGCGTCGCGTTTCATCACGGCGAACTCGCGCTCACCGAACATATTCTTCGTCTCCTCCGTTAATGGCGAGTGTATCGTGATGAAATCCGACTCGCGGATCAGCCTCTCGAAGGAGACATATTCGGCCCGGCACTCGTCTTTGAACGCCTCGTTCTGATAGACGTCGTAACACAGGATCTTCATGCCGAATCCGCGGCATCTTCTCGCGACGCCCTGGCCGATGCGGCCGGCCCCTACCACACCGAGGGTCTTTTCAAACATCTCGACCCCCTGCGGGCGCTTCTGCGCCTCCGCCCTCATCGCGGCGTCCATCAGGGGGATATTTCTCGCCGCCGCGAGCATGAGGCCGACTGCGAGGTCGGCGACGGAGTCGCCGTTGGCTCCCGGCGTGACGGTGACCTTGATGCCGAATTTGGAGGCCGCTCCGACGTCAACCCTGTCATACCCGACGCCGTAGCGGGATATGACTTTAAGCTTCCCGCCGCGGGCGAGCAGCCGTTCGTCATAGTCGTCAAGCCCGGCGATCACGGCGTCGGCATCGGGCAGCTCGTTTTTGAGCTGTTCGTATATCGGGCCGCCCGCCTCTTCAAGCTTTATTACGGAACAGCCGTCTTCCTCAAGCAGTTCGCGCGCCTTTGAGTCCGTCTTGCCAAATGACCTTGCGGTCACGATAACCTTATATTTTGCCATTGCCTGTACCTCCTCTACGC
Source organism: Cloacibacillus evryensis DSM 19522 (assembly GCF_000585335.1). Taxonomy (NCBI): domain Bacteria; kingdom Thermotogati; phylum Synergistota; class Synergistia; order Synergistales; family Synergistaceae; genus Cloacibacillus; species Cloacibacillus evryensis. Next base: position 510,711 of record NZ_KK073872.1, on the reverse strand, counting down.
CTTGGCGGCGAGCGCGACGGCCTCCCTCGTAAGCCTCGCGACCTCGCCGAAGCTGCGCGCGCCGATGAGCGATTCCTTTACCATCCAGCTTCCGCCGCAGGCGATAACCTTATCAGAAGAGAGATATTCCAGTAGATTTTCGGCGCTGACGCCGCCGGTGGGCATGAATCTGATCCCCGGGAACGGCGCGGCGAGCGCTTTTATCGTCGCGAGCCCGCCGTATTGCTTGGCGGGGAAAAACTTTACAACTTTAAGCCCGAATTCCAACGCGGCCATTATCTCGGTCGGCGTGCAGACTCCTGGGAAGATCGGGATGCCTTTTTCCACGGCGAATTTTGTAACTGCGGGCGAAAACCCCGGCGAAACGATGAACTTCGCGCCGGCCTTCACCGCGCGTTCCGCCTGTTCCACATTCACCACAGTACCGGCTCCCACCAGCATTTGCGGAAAAGCCACGGAAACGGCGCGGATCGATTCCTCGGCCGCCGCCGTCCTGAAAGTTATCTCCGCGATGGGAAGGCCGCCGTCGATCAGCGCCTTTGCCAGCGGCACGGCGTCCTCCGCCGCGTCAAGCTTCACCACAGGCACGATTTTAAGAGCTTCGATCTGCTTATAGATATCCATTATTTATTTCCCCCTTTGCAAAAATTTTCATTATATACGTCCAGATAGCGCCGATATTTCTTAGCGTAAAGCTGCGCGTTCTGAAAATCCGGCTTTATCCTCTCGCAGGCCTCGGGCCTGTAATCCTTCGCGTCGCCGATGACGCCGAGCAACTCCATCGCGAGTACCGCGCCGCCGATAAGCGACCCCTGTTTCTCCTTGTCTATCTCCATCTCTTCCTGGAAGATATCGGCGCACATCTGCGTCCAATTCTGAGAGTGAAGGATGCCGCCGGATAGTTTTATCTTTTTCGGCTTCCCATTGAGCTTCACCAGATGCTGATAACACTGATAAAGGTTGTACAGCACACCCTCCTGCACTCCGCGGTAGAGATCGCGGCGCCCCATCTGCGGCGTTATATCGCTGAAGCCCCCGCGGCGTTCGTCATCCCACCCCGGGCACCTTTCGCCGAAAAGGAACGGTAGGAACACCGGAGTATCGGCTCCCGCGTCCGCCTCGCCGTCAAGCTCGGCATAAGAGCCGCGCGTCTCAAGGAGGCTGTTCCTGAACCAGTCGATGCAGTTGCAGCAGCCGGAAGTCGCCGCGCCGCTGAGCCACGATTTAGGGGACAGATAGCACCACGTGCTCGGAACGTCAGGTATCAGCGCCTGCGGCGTGGTAAGCCGCATCGCGCCGCTCGTGCCTATGGAAAAAGTCATGACGCCCTCCTCCAGCGCTCCGACCCCAACTTGATTGAGGCCGCCGTCGGAGTTGCAGGGAATGACCGGGATGCCGGCTTTGATGCCAAGAAGCGCCGCCCCCTCGTCGGAAAGGGGAAATGTTTTGGAGTATGAGACGAGCTCGGAAAGCTGGTCTTCCCCGACGCCGATCTCGCCCAGTATGGAGCGTTCGAACCTTTTCTCATGAATATTGAGCAGGCCGGTCCCCGAAGCGAGGCATTCCGTGATCACACGGCAGCCAGTAAGGCGGTAGGTATTATAGCTGCCCTGCCCCATAATATAGTAACCGCCCAGATCGTAGCCTCTGTCTCTGAGCATTAAAAGTTTGTAGGCGGGATAAATGGCGTTCACCATGCAGCCCGTCTTATGATAGTAGGAATCCACGAACGCGGCGTCCTTTCTGATGCCGCGGCAGATGTCGGCCGCGCCGGTATGCGACCAAAGATAGACCGGCGTTTTAGGCGTCATGTTTTTATCGCAGAGGAGAATGCTGTGCCACGTGCCGCTCAGCGATACGACGCTTACATCCTGCCATTGGGCAAGCTCTTTGCCAAGCGCGGCCATCTCCATAAAGACCTGCTCCGCCTTGTGTATCGTCACATCGTCATACATCTTGCCATACGTTTTGACAAGGACCTTCGATTCATGCGTGTCAGAATTGTACAGCATTGCCTTTGCGGATGTAGTACTTGCTTCCAGGACCAATATTAGCATTAAGATACACCCTCTATAGCTTTGGTTTTTATATACCGGCTCTCAAAGCCAATATGTGACCGCCTTATGGCCGAATAAATTAATCATATTAATTTATGAATAATCATACCTATTTTTATTTGAATCGTCAATAAGATTATTTATTTTTACGCAATCTCTCTGCCTAAAAATGAAACACATAAAATATATTCCACAAAAAACAGCTTTTCCTTTTTAATTTATATTGACAGTACCACAAAAATAGTGCTATATTTTTATCGTATTCATCAGACTAATTTTACAATAGCCACAGCACATATTAGGGATAAAGCGGATCATAAGAAAATTAATAAGATTATTTCCGCTGAGAATGACAGATTTAAGGTTTGATCCAGACAAGGTGTCTGGAATAAATAAAATCCTAAATAAAAAGGGGACGGCACTAATGAAGAAGTTACTGGCGGTTCTTATGGTTGCATCACTCGTATTTTGCTTTGCCGGCGCGGCATCGGCGGCAGAGCCGATCAAGCTGAAGCTTGGGATCAACGACCCTGATTCAAGCAACTATTACAAGGGCGCGAAGGCGATCGCGGACGAAGTACGCAAGGCGACGAACGGGCGCGTGGAGATAGCGGTCTTCCCGAGCGGACAGCTCGGCAATGAGCGAGAGATGGTCGAAGCAGCGATGATGGGCACTCTTGATATGTGGTCCGCAGCAAGCTCCGTGCTTGCGAACTTCATTCCTCAGATGAAGATACTCGATATCGCTTTCCTTTGGGACAACGACAGGCAGGCCAACGCCTGCGTCGACGGCGAAATGGGCAAGCTGATAGCCGCCGAGTGTGAAAAGAAGCTCAACATCAAGCTCCTCGGCTGGATGGAGTCCGGTTTCCGCGACGTATTCGCAACACGCCCTGTCAAAGAGGTCAAGGATTTTAAGGGACTTAAGATCCGCACAATGCAGAACGAGTACCACATGGCGGCCTTCAATTCATTCGGCGCCATCGCTACACCGATGGCCTATAACGACGTTCTCCCGGCGCTGCAGCAGGGTACGATAGACGCGGCGGAAAACGCGATAAGCAACTGCATCGCCTCCGGTTATTACGAGGTTACGCGCCACGTAACAAGATCGCACCACGCATTCGTATATATCCCCGTCGGCGTTTCAATGGCCGCGTGGAACAAGATCCCGGCGGATCTGCGCGAACCATTCGCTAAGGCTGTGGCCAAGGGCTGCAAGATACAGCGCAAATACCTTATCGAAGCCAACAACGACGCGACAAAGAAGCTCAAAGAACTTGGCGTAAATATCTATGACATCGACCGCGCCCAGCTCCAGAAGCTCTACGCTCCTAAAAAGGCAGAAGCTTTGAAAAAAATGGATCCGAAGTACGTAGCTCTCGTCGAGAAGGCTATAAAAGAGAACAAGTAAACTTTTCCCACAGATTAATAGAGAATGAAGAGGCGCTGCGGACGGCGCCTTTTCATTCAAAACCAGGCAGCTTTGAAAACGGGGGAGCGATAAAATGCCCAGCAAAAAACTAAACAAGATACTCAATTCGCTTCAGACGATAGAAGACGGCATCCTCGTCATCGCGTTTGGCGTGATGGTCGTTTCTTTCTTCCTGCAGGTCGTCAACAGAAATATATTCAAGCTAAGCATGTCGTGGTTCGAGGAACTCGCGACCTTCTGCATGATCTACATGGCCTTCCTAGCGGCGGAGGCAGGGCTTCGCGACGGCACGCAGATATCGGTGACCGCATTGACCGATAAACTGACCGGCAAACCGAAAATATTCGTCCAGCTCGTCGCAAAGGCGATAGTAATCACATTTTCCGCCATTATCTTCTACACCTCCATAGACATGCTGCGTATGCAGCTGATCTCGCAGCAGGCGTCACCGGCGCTTGGCATCCCGATGGTGATCCCATATTTCGCAATAACGCTCAGCTTTGCAATCATAACCGTCATACAGTCGGCGGTTTTCGCAGTAATGCTAAAAGAGTTTTTTAACAAAGGTCCAAACTCTGAGGAGGCCGCTTAAGATGATCACAGGAATACTTCTCTTCGGCTCGTTCGCTCTCTTTTTAGTGCTCGGCGTACCTATCGCCATGGCGCTCGGCGTCGCCACGCTTCTCACATTGAAGGTCATCTACCCGGAGCTCTCGCTAGGCATCGTCACGCAGCGCATGTTCGCGGCGATGGACTCCGTATCGATAATGGCGATCCCCTTCTTCGTCTTAGCGGGCAATCTGATGACGAAGGGCGGCATATCGCGCCGCCTCGTAGATTTTTCCAATCAGATCGTAGGCAACGTGCGGGGAGGAATGGCCGCGGCGCTTGTTATAGCGTGCGCCTTCTTCGCGGCGCTTTCCGGCTCCGCGCCGGCGACAGTGGTCGCGATTGGCGCGATGCTCTATCCTGATATGGTCAAGCTCGGCTACCCTAAAACGCGTACGGCGGGACTTCTTGTAGTATCTGGAGGGCTCGGTCCAATCATCCCGCCCAGCATCATTATGATAGTGTATGGAACGATCACCGGGGCCTCTATCTCGCAGATGTTCAAAGCAGGCATGTATATAGGGCTGATGATCGTAGCCGCGCTGCTAGTGCTCGTTTTCATTTACGCGCGCAAAGAGAATTGGCCTAAGAACATGGAAAAGTTCAGCCTCGCAAAACTCGTAAAGACGTTTTTCGGCGCTATACCGGCGCTGATGCTTCCCATCATAATCCTCGGCGGTATCTATTCCGGCCTCTTTACGGCGACTGAGGCGGCAGCCGTGGCAGTAATTTGGGCCCTCGTGGTGGGGATGTTCATCTACAGAGAGCTTTCGTTCAAAGACCTCTGGCCGATATTCCTCTCATCAGGCAAGAGCGCGACAATGGTGCTCTTCATCATCGCGACCTCAACGGCCTTTGCCTGGCTTTTCACATTTTCCGGGCTCGCCCAGCTCATGATCTCGTCGATAACCGCAATGCACCTGAGCCCCACGCTTTATTGCCTGATCGTTGCGATTATCCTCCTTATTTTCGGAACGTTTCTTGAGGGCGTGGCCACGGCTGTGCTTCTCGTGCCGGTGCTCTGGCCGATAGCCAACAGCCTCGGCGTAAACATCATCCACTTCGGGATGATAGTGAGCATCTCCAACGTCATCGGCACGATGACGCCGCCCGTCGCCGTCAACATATTCTCAGCAGCCAGCGTCACACACCTCAAAATGGGCGATATCGTCAAGGGCGAGATCCCGTTCTTCGTTGGATATACCGGAGTCTTCTTCCTTGTCGTGTTAGTGGCTAAGATCAGCACCTTCATGCTCTAGGCGGACAGATATTAGTTGAAGTCAATAAAAAGGAGGCTTTTTCATGTGGTCGGACAATCAGAAGAGAATGGAAAAATGGCGCGCGCAGTCGCCTGAGACACCGGGCTTCCACGCGGTGATAGTCCCGGGAAAAAATGAATGCCGCGCGGCGCGCGTATACAGGCTGAATCTTCGGAAAGGCGAGAGTTTCCGCCTGGAGTCAGGAGAGCTTGAAATGCATCCGGTGCTTATCAGCGGCTCGGCAAGTCTTGGCTGCTGCGAAGAGCTCGAGCTGAAGACGATGAAAAAGTTCGACTCATTCTACATACCGGCAAATACTGCCGTCAACATCACGGCAGACGAAGATTGCGTTTTTTATATAGGCGCCGCGCCGTACGACGGGATAGGAGCGGCATGCTTCCGCGCCTTCGATCCGGACCTTCCGATAGGCGACATTCACCAGATTCACGGCGAGGGCATGGGGCGCCGGGAGGTAATGTTTACGCTCGACCCCGCCACTCCGGCCTCGCGCCTGATCTGCGGGCTGACGTGGAGCGCCAACGGCGCGTGGACGAGCTGGCCGCCGCATCAGCATGAAAAGGATCTTGAAGAGGTCTACTGCTATTTCGACATGCCCGCGCCGAAGTTCGGTTTCCACGTGAGCTATCTCACAAGCGGCGGGACGATGGACTGCGTCGCGCATCCGGTGCAGTCGGGCACCATGGTCGAAGCGCCGTGCGGCTATCACCCGACCGTATCGAGCCCCGGGACCGTGAACGCCTACCTGTGGATACTCGCCTCGTTCTCGCCGGAACAGCGCCGCTACGACCTGGCGAAGCTCGACCCGCAATACGAGGGGACCAAATAGCGCGGATGAAAAGCTATCTCGATTATATAAAAGGGGGCTGCGCCGGAAGGGCGGAGGATTTCGGGATATATCCCCTGTCAGTCAATAAAATCGGCGATACGGCGGTGATGATGGCCGCCGACGGAGAAAACGACGTCATCGTGACCGTCGGTCCCTCGGTGGGCTTCGTCGGCGAGCGCGGTTCCGCCGCGGGGCGCGAATATACGGCCGCCCCGCTTACGTGGGAAAACGGCTGCGTGCTGAGAAAGCTCTTTCCGTTCACCGCTCCCGTCAGGGTGCTGGGCGCGAAAAGGACCTTCGGCGCGGGCGACAGGCTCGGCATCGCCACGCCCGGACACATCCGCGCGATCCGGCGTTACGACGCGCGCCCCGTATTCGCGCAGCAGTCGATGCGCGAGCTTACGCTCACGGACAGGAGCTATAAGGACATACTTGACTGCGCCTCTTTCGCCGTCTTCCGCGAGGGCTACAGGGACGGCTACGGAGCGGACGGCGATCACTTGAAAACGGCGGACGAGATCCGCGGCGCGCTTTCTCTCGGCTATTCGATGATAACGCTCGACTGCTGCAACCAGATGCACAACGATGCGGAATCCATGACGGAGGCCGAGGTCGACGCGCGTTACGCGCCCAATGCGGAGATCGAAGAAAAATACCTCGGCAGGAACTTTGACATCGGAGAGGGCGTGACACTTACTTTCGACGCGCCGTCGCTCAAGCGCATGAGCCTCGTATACGGAGACGTGATAGACTATGCGGCAAAGATTTATTTCGAGCTCTTCGCTCCCGGAAAATACGACGCAGATTTTGAAATATCGATAGACGAAACGACGACTCCGACGTCGCCGCTGGAGCACTTCTTCGTTGCGAACGAGCTGTGCCGCCGCGGCGTGCGCTTCGCGACGCTGGCCCCGCGCTTCGTCGGCGAGTTCCAAAAGGGCGTCGATTATATCGGAAACCTTGACGAGCTGCAAAAGCAGATGCATGTTCACGCAGTGATAGCGCGGCACTTCGGATATAAGCTGAGCCTCCATTCCGGCTCGGATAAATTCTCCGTGTTCACTATGTACGGCCGCGAGACGCGCGGCAATTTCCACGTCAAGATCTGCGGGACAAACTGGCTAGAGGCGATGAAGGCCGCCGCGATAAAGGATCCGGCGCTTTACCGCGAGATACACAAGTTCGCGCTTGAAGTGTTTGAAGGGGCGAAGAAATATTACCACGTCACGACGGATCTCTCCAAGGTCCCCGACATAGACGGACTTACGGACGACGAACTGCCGGAGCTCTTTACGCAGAACGACGCGCGGCAGCTCATACACATCACATACGGCCCCATCCTTACGGCGAAAAACGCTGACGGCTCGACGTGCTTCCGCGAGAGGCTTTACACTCTGTGGCGCAAAGAGCGGGAATTTTACACGGAAGACATTGAAAAACATGTCGGGCGTCACCTGGAACTGCTTTACGGCGGCATGGACGGCTGGCCGGAATAAGTCTGACTACTTGAGAGACAAACGACGGACGGAACGAGGCTTTTTATATGGCCTCGTTCCGTCCGTTTTCGCTCTCTTAAAGAGTTCGCTCTTCAGCGCGCCGCGGCGTTCTTGCCGGCGACGATCTTCTCGTAGATCATCCTGCGGTTCAGTTCTATATGGATGAACATCGCGTTGCGCGCGCCGACGGCGTCGCTCCTCTGCACGGCGACGGCGATATTTTTATGCCATATCACGGTTTCTCCCGCAAGCTCATTGTTCGTGCGGTCAATATTCTTGCCTATCGCGTGGTGAAGTATCGGCACAAGCTGCATCATAACGACATTTCCGCTCGCCTGGGCGAGCAGGCGGTGAAATTCCATGTCTTCGGAATAATAGGGAGCCCGGCGCTTGATCAGTCCCTCGACCAGCTCGCACTGGCGCATGATCTCTTCTTTCTGCTTATTGGTGGCATTGAGCGCGGCAAGCCCCGCGATCTCAGGCTCCAACACCTGGCGCACCTCGTTGAATGCAAGCGCGATCTCGTCGTCGCTGCGCTCGATAAAGGTGAGTCCCAGCGGGTCTGTGGGGATTCCGTTGAGAGAAGAGACAAAGGTCCCCGCGCCGCGCTGCGTCACGAGGATATTCCGTGAAACGAGGCTCTTCACCGCTTCGCGCAGCGTGCTGCGCCCCACGTTGAGCATCTTCGCGAGGTCGAATTCATTGGGCAGGCGGTCGCCAGGTTTCAGGCCGTTGCCCTTGATGATCCCTATCAGCCCTTCGACCGTCTTTTCAGCCAAAGGCTTGTTATTTTTATCGTCAGCGTAAATATTCAAGCAGCGCGCACTCTCCCCGGGGCCGGACAAGTTTTTGTCTGATTAATTATACCCCATTTGCCGCCCCTCATAAACATCGGTCCCGTGAATTACAACATTCACGGGACCGACGGCTTCTTGTTCAGTAGTTTTTTTCTTCAGCGGATCGCAAACGCCGGAGCTTAGAAGCCCTCCTGCGCGTTCCTCGCTATGATCTCTTCCTGCTGATAGTTATCGAGGTCCACGAAGTAGTCGCTGTAGCCGGCGACGCGGACCAGGAGGCCGCGATAGTTGTCGGGGTTTGCCTGCGCGTCGCGGAGGGTCTCCTCGTCGACGACGTTGAACTGGATGTGGTGGCCGCCGAGCTTGAAGTAGGAGCGGATGAGGTTCTTGACGCCCTCGATCCCCTCTTCGCCCGCGAGCACGGAGGGCAGGAAGCGCTGATTGAGCAGCGTACCGCCCGACTTGACCTGATCCATCTTCGCGAGGGACTTCGCGACCGCCGTCGGGCCGTTTCTGTCGGCGCCGTGGCTCGGCGAAGTGCCGTCTGACTCTGGCATGCCGCTGAAGCGCCCGTTCGGGGTCGCCGCGAGCTTCTGTCCGAAGTAGTTATGGCAGGTCGTCGAAAGCATGTTGAGGTGGTAGGTGGGGCCCAGGATGCTGCGCTTGCCGTCGATGTTGTTAAAGAGGCTGTTGTAGACTCTCTTCATCAGGTCGTCGGCATAGTCGTCGTCGTTGCCGAAGAAGGGCGTTTTGTTCCAGAGCGTGAGGCGCATCTCCTCATGGCCCTCCCAATTGGCCTTCATCGCCTCGACCACCTGCTGCAGCGTATAGGCGCCCTCGTCGTAGACGTGCTTCTTGATCGCGGAGAGGCTGTCGGTGATGGTGCCGATGCCGCAGCACTGGATGTAGTCGCTGTTGTAGCGCGGGCCGCCGTTGTAGTAATCCTTGCCCTTCTGGATGCAGTCGCGGATGACGCACGAGAGGTAGGTGGCCGCCATGTTGGTCGCGTATTGGTAGCGGAGGTAGTTGTCGACGCCGATCTTGGTCTCTATCGCATGGGCCATCTGTTTCTCAAAGGCCGCGTAGAGGTCGTCAAACGTCTTGAACTCCGATAGTTCGCCGGTCTTGATGCTGACCTGTTTGCCGGTGAGGAGGTCTACGCCGTTCGAAAGGGCGTATTCGAGAAGCTTCGGCACGTTGAGGTAGCCGTGGAGCAGATAGGCCTCCTTGCCCGCGCAGCCCGTCTCGATACAGCCGCTGGTGCCGCCTTCGCGGGCATCCTCAAGGGTCTTGCCGACGCGCATCTGTTCCTGGATGACCATGTCGGCGTTGAACATCGAGGGGTAGCCCATGCCGTTGCGGAATACGCGCGCCGCGGCGCGGAGCACGTTGTCCGGCGTGCGTTCGCTGACCTGGATGTTGCCCTGCGGCTGAAGGAGGCGCAGTTCGTCGAATATTTCCAGGCAGATGTAGGTGACTTCGCTGGAGCCGTCGGTGCCGTCTCTTTTAAGTCCCGCGAGGTTGATGTTCGTAAAGTCGTTGTAGGTGCCGCTCTCTTTCGCCGTGACGCCGACCTTCGGCGGCGCGGGGGTGTTGTTGACCTTGATCCAGAGGCAGGAGAGGAGCTCCTTCGCTTCGTCGCGGGTGAGCGTGCCGCCTGCGATGCCCTTCGCGTAGAAGGGGGCGAGGTGCTGGTCAAGGTGTCCGGGGCTCATGGCGTCCCAGCCGTTGAGCTCGGTGATCGTTCCAAGGTGCACGAACCAGTACATCTGCACCGCTTCCCAGAAGTTGCTCGGCGCGTGCGCGGGGACGCGGCGGCAGACTTCGGCTATTTTAAGCAGTTCGGCTTTGCGTCTTTCGTCCTTCTCTTCGGCGGCCATCTTTTCGGCAAGCTCCGCGTGGCGCTCGGCGAAGATGATCACCGCGTCGCAGGATATGGACATGCCCTGAAGCTGTTCGTCCTTCGCCGTGGCGTCGGGGTCGTTGATGAAGTCGAGCTTCGCGCGGGCCTCTTCAATATCCTTTTTGAGGTCGAGAGCGCCCTTCTGATAGATGAGCCCGTCGAGCGCGGTGTGTCCGAGAGCGCGCTGCTCGCCGAATTCCGTGAAGGTGCCGGCTTCATAAAGGAGCGTCCAGTCTTCGGGCATACGCTCGAAGAGGCGGTCTCTCATGCAGCGTCCGCGCCAATATGGCTCGACCACCTTTTCGTAGGTTTCCATATCCTCGGGCGCGACGGTGTAGTTCTGCTGGGCGCGCGTCGTGAGGATCTCGAAGTCGTGCCTTGAGTGGCAGGTGAGTTCGGGGAAGGTCGAGACGGCCTTCGGCTTGGGGCCGCGCTCGCCGACGATCAGTTCTTCGGGGCCTATGTATATCGTCTTGTTCTCGCAGATGTGCTTGAAATTCGCCGCGCGGAGCACGGGCATGGGAAGCTTGCCCTCGTTCTCGCGATAGAACTCGGTCTCAAGCAACGCCCTTTCGATGTCGATCGAAGGGTGTGTGTCAAAGCTTTCGTCACGCAGACGCCGGATTCTTTCGTTCATAATTATTGCCTCCCGTTCTTGATGTGAAATAAGTTTATTTATTTAAAAAACAGTGAAATCTTTGCCGGCGTTTTATCGTCATCCCGCCGCCGGCCGTCAACCGCCGATATGTACCTTGAGGCCGTAGCTTTCAAGGATGGCCGCCGCGTGGCGCGTCTGATTCTCCGTCGGGGGGAGCAGGTCGCCGAGCTTGTATTCCATGTGCCAGCGGTCGTGCTTGCCCTTCGCCACCGTGTGGTACGGCAGGATGTTCACGCCCGTGATCCCTTTGAGGGGGCGGACGAACCTGCCGAGCGCGTGCATGTTCTCGTCGCCGCTGTTCAGCCCCGGCATGAAGGGGACGCGGATGTTGATCTTCGCGCCGGCGTCCGATATCGCCCTCAGGTTTTCAAGGATGACGACATTGTCCACGCCGGTGTATTCCTTATGCCTCTCGGGGTCCATGTGCTTTACGTCGTAGAGGTAGAGATCCGCGCGTTTCACAGAGTCGACGATGACGCTCCTGCTCACGAAGCCGCAGGTGTCGAGCGCCCGGTGATAACCGGCCCTCCCGCAGGCGTCCAGCGCCTCGAGGAGAAATTCCGGCTGCATGAAGGGCTCGCCGCCGGAGAAGGTGACGCCGCCGCCGTCGCGGAAGAATATCTCGTCCTTGTGGAGCTGCGTCATCAGCTCTTCGACGGTGTAACGCCGGCCGCAAAGTTCGCGCGCCTCGGGAGGGCAGACGTCGCAGCATTTGCCGCAGCCGTCGCAGAGGCCGTCGTCCGTAACGAGCGTGCCGCCGCGTGCGGAGATCGCTCCGTGAGGACAGCTCCTGACGCAGGAGCCGCAGCCGATGCACTTTTCGCCGCGGAAGAGCACCGTCGGCATCACCGATTGGCTCTCGGGATTATGGCACCACCAGCAGGCGAGCGGGCATCCTTTGAGATGCACCGTGGTGCGCGTGCCGGGGCCGTCGTGTATCGAATATTTTTTTATGTCGAAGATGATTCCCGTCTTACTCAACTGCGCCGATTCCCTCCTCAGATAGGTCAAGGTCTAGGTGCTTGGCAAAATAATATTTACGGATAAAGCGTTCCTGTACGGAAAATGACCAATGCACGTCCCTGATATAGTCCGCGGCGCTGTTGAAGTCATGGTTCCGCAGCATCTCGATCATTGTTTTATGTTCTTCAAGAGAGTGAAGCTCCCACTCTTTGACAAAGGTCTTGTTTCTCGGAAAATCATAGAGGCGCTCCTTGTGTATCTTTATTGAATGGAGCATCTCGGCGTTATCCGACATTTCAAGGTACACGTTGTGGAACTTCAGGTTTGCGTCGTAAAAGACGGAAAAATTGTTCTGGTCCAGCGCCTTGCTCATCTGCTGGTTGTATCGTTCCATCAGTTCGGCGTCGCTTTCGCGAAACCGGACGGCGACGAGGACAAGCACCGCGGACTCCAGAGCGCCCAGCATCTCATAGATGTTGCGTATCTTTTCAAGGGTCAGCGCGTTGACGACGACTCCGCGCCTCGGGAAAATGGTGATGAATCCCTCGGATTCAAGCTGAAAGAGCGCGTCGCGCAGCGGCGTCCTGCTCATGCCCAGCTCTCTGCTTATGTCGTTGAGATTCAGGAATGAACCCGCACGAATCCTTCCCTCATTCATTTGAATGCGGAGATAATCGTAAACCTGTTCTCTGAGCGACTTTAGTGTGAATTGCGATTCGCACGTCATTAGGATATTCTCCTCCCCTAAGGCTAATTGTATCACAGATATATCAGATTACAATATACTTTTAAATATATTTTAAACCTTCTTCTTGTAATATTTAGGCAACCTCGCTATAGCAAGGATTTTATTTATGCCTTCTCGAATTTTCCGTGATATTTTTCAAACAATTTCTCTCCAATTTTTCAGGCAGCTATGGAACTACATTATTATATTATAAATCAAGATAAGATTTGCTGAATAATAATTGACAGGAGGGATTACAGCTTTTGAAAAAAAGGTTATACTGTATGAATAACGATGCGTATAGCACGATTATTAAACGTCACAGAAAACTTTATAGATGAAAGGGGAAACTTTAATGAGAATTAAAGCGTTCAAGCTCGAAAGACTATTTGCCAGGTATGCGGAACAGGCTAAATATATGCTGAGCCAATCCTCCTGCGAAAGCTGCTCGATGAAAGAGATCCTGGATATGGCCGACCCGGAATGCAAGAAGCTCTGGGAAAACCTGAGCCTGGGTTACACAAGGCCGGCGGGCTTCGCTCCCCTGCGCGAGGCGATATCCCAGCGTTACACCTCGATCCGTCCCTCCGACATCCTCGAGCTCACCCCGGAAGAGGGCATCTTTATCTTCATGAACAATATGCTGGAGCCGGGCGACGAAGTGATCGTCATGCACCCGACGCTCCCGTCGCTCTACGAGCTGCCGCGCACGCTCGGATGCAAGGTGATAAAGTGGCCGCTTGAAGTCACCAGCTGGGGCTGGCGCCTCGACGTGAACTTCCTTGCGGAAAACATCTCGCCGAAGACGAAGCTGCTCATAATGAACGTCCCCAACAACCCGACGGGATATATCCCCGTGCGCACGGAGATGGACAGGATACTCAACCTCGCCGACCGCATGGGCACCTGGGTATTCAACGAAGAGACCTACCGCGGCATGGAACACGACCCCGCGGCGGCGCTCCCCTCACTCGCCGACATCTATCCGCGCGCGACGGTCATCGGCGGCCTCAACAAGTACGGGCTCCCCGGCACGCGCATGGGCTGGCTCGTCTCCAAGAACCGCCAGATCATCGAGGAATGCGCCGGATATAAAGATTATACGACATACTGCAACAACGCCCCCGGCGAAATACTCGCGACGATCGCGATGAGAAACGCCCTCGACCTCCTGCAGCGCAACCACAAGATAGTCCTCGAGAACCTCGGCATCGCCGAGGCCTTCTTCAAGAAACACCGCGACCTCTTCCAGTGGATCCAGCCCAACGGAGGCTCGACGGCCTTCCCGCGCCTGCTGCCGCCCTATGACGTGACGGAGATGTGCGAACGCGCCATGACCGAGAAAAAGCTGCTCATCATCGGAGAACGCGCCTTCGGCCTTGACACGAACCACTTCCGCGTCGGGCTCGGCCGCCTCGATTTCAGCAAGGCGCTCGCCGTATTCGCTGAGATCGCCGACGAGATACAGGTGAATCGGGCGGAGACCGCCAACTAAAAATCTTTTAAGACTTTAATATCTGGCTATATCCCGCCTGGCACGGACGTTATCCGTCCGCGTCAGGCGGTTTACGCAAAAATCAATCAGGAAATGATCTTTACCAAGGAGTGATCGCACCATGCGCTATTCAGACAGAATTTTATCCACGCCTTCCTCGTTCATACGGGACATCCTGAAAGTGACGCAGGACCCGTCGGTAACCTCTTTCGCGGGCGGCCTGCCGAACCCGATATCCTTCCCGCAAGAGGCGTTGAAGGAATCCGCCTGCCGCATCATCGACAACGAGGGCGGGAAAGTTTTTCAATATTCGACGACGGAGGGACACCTGCCGCTGCGCCGGTTTGTGGCGGACAAGTACAACAGGAATTTCGGTCTGAATATCACGCCGGAGGATATACTCATCACGACCGGTTCGCAGCAGGCGCTCGACCTTATCGCAAAGGTGCTGCTCAACAAGGGCGACCGCGTCATCATCGAAGAGCCCGGATACCTTGGGGCGATTCAGGCCTTCTGCATGTTCGAACCGGAATTTATGCCGGTAACGCTTGAGGACGACGGCCTGAACCTCGAAAAACTCGAAGAGGCCCTCAAACAGGAGCGCGTGAAGTTCGCCTACGTGGTCCCCAACTTCCAGAACCCCACTGGGCTCACCTACACGAAGGAACGCCGCGAGGCCGTATGCGCGCTCTTCGACAAATACGACACCGTGCTTGTCGAGGACGACCCCTATGGAGAGCTGCGCTTCAAGGGAGAGAAGCTGCCCTACATCGGAGCGGGCAAACTCGCTCACAGCGTGCTGCTCGGAACATTCTCGAAGACGGTCACACCGGGTATGCGCCTCGGTTTCGTCATTACGCAGGACCGGGAACTCATGCACCATCTCGTGACGGCGAAACAGTCGAGCGACCTCCATACAAATATATTCTCGCAGTACATGATCGCCGACTATCTCGCTCACAACGAATACCAGCAGCATGTCGACAAGATCACGGCCCTCTACAGGACGCAGGCCGAGGCGATGCTCTCCGCGATGAGGGAATACTTCCCCGCCCACGTGAAATACACGGAACCGGAGGGCGGCATGTTCATCTGGGTGACCCTCCCCGAGGGACAGTCCGCGCTCGACCTCTTCCGCAAGGCGATGGAAAAGAAGGTCGCTTTCGTCCCCGGAGATCCCTTTTACGCCGGCAAGACAAACGTCAACACCTTCAGGCTCAACTACACGAACTCGACGCCCGAGATCATCCGCGAGGGGATCCGGCGTTTGGCGGAGGTCCTTTGATGAGCCGCTGATGATATGCGGCAGGTTTTATATGACAGAGTGAGTTGATCCGTGGTCCTTTAGCGGGATGCGGTCGATATCCGATAACGGGAACCGGAAGGGCGGATCGCTCTTCCGGCCCTTTTTTTGCCAACATATCAATTTTTTGTTTATTTGCCGCGCAAATTAGTGTACAATATTCTGCACTAAGGGGATGATCATTGTGACGGCTTCGCAAAAAATGAACCCTAGATTAAAGATCCTCATTCCGGTCGTGCGCGGCCTGGCAAAGATCCTCGGCAAAGACTACGAGGTCAACCTCCACGACGTCTCGATGCCGGAACACTCTCTCGTCCTCTGCGAAAACGGCTATGTGACGGGACGCCGCGAAGGGGGCCCCATGACCGACTTCGGCCTCTTTATGCTCCAGTCGGAGGAGTATCAGAGCAAAGACGGCATCTACAACTATCTCGCGAAGAACAACCGCGGCGAACTTATCAAATGCAGCTGCATCTTCATCAGGGACGAAAACGAAAAGATCATCGCCTTCCTCTGCATCAACTACGACCTCAAGAAGGCCGTCGCCGCGCAGGAGCTCATCGAAAGCCTCGTGAAGGTGGATATGGGGAAGATCGAGCAGTACCCTGAAAGCTTCGATCCGCCCTCCGAGCCGCACGGAAAATTTCCCGAGCCGGTGCGCGAGTCCTTCGCCCAGGATCTGGAAGAGGTGATGGACGATTCGCTGGCACAGGCAAAGAGGCGGATCGGCAAACCGCTGCAATACCTCACCAAGCCTGAAAAAAAGCAGGTCATCAAAGAGCTTCACGACAAAGGCTTCTTCCTTCTCAAGGGCGCTGTTGACACATTGGCAGCCGAGATGGGCAATACGAAATTCACCATTTACGCATATATAAGAGATATACAAAAAAAACAATGAATCATAGCCTTTACGGCAAAATGGCTTAGTATTTTTTCGATAATACTACCATTGCTTACAAAGTTATGTTTCTGCGTGTAAATATTTATTTTATCTTGACAAAACTTCAATATTGAATAACAATATTCTATGTTAGCATCAAAAAATTGATGCAAAACAATTTTTTGATGCTATAATCTACTCACCGATTTTATCTTTATGTTCTGCGCATTTAATTCGCCGCGCCGTATGGCCGGCGTAAGACCAAGGAGGGAGAGAGGGCATGGAACTGATACAAAAACACCCGATACTGGACTACAAACACGGTCGGGAAGTGACATTCACCTTCGACGGACGGGAGCTCAAGGGGTACGAGGGAGAGCCGATAGCGATGGCGCTGCACGCCAACGGGGTTCTCATCTACCGTGTCACGCCGGAGATGAAAAGGACGCGCGGCTTCTTCTGCGCGATCGGCAAATGCAGCTCATGCTTCATGGTGGTAGACGGAGTCCCCAACGTCCGTACCTGCGTCACTCCGCTTTCGGCGGGGATGAAAGTCGAGACGCAGAGGGACAAGGGCCGCGTCCCCATGGAAGCCGAATAGGAGGCTGATGAGATGAAGAACGCATATGAGACAGACCTCCTCGTGATCGGCGGCGGAGCGGCGGGCCTCTGCGCTGCGGCGGAAGCCGCGGCGGCGGGAGCTAAAGTCACGGTGATAGAGAGCGACCTCCATCCCGGCGGCCAGCTTGTAAAGCAGACGCACAAGTTCTTCGGTTCCAAAGACGAATACGCCGGCACGCGCGGCTACAAGATAGCCGACATCCTTCTCGGTGAGATCGAGGCGCTCGGCGACAAAGTGAATATCAGCTGCAACTCAACAGTCACCGGCTACTACCCCGAGGACGGACTTTTCACCGTCATGGAGGGCGAGGATGACTATTACCGCGTCAAGGCCAAAAAGACGGTGATAGCGACCGGCGCCCAGGAAAGAATGATCCCCTTCACCAACAACGACCTTCCCGGAGTCTACGGCGCGGGAGCCGTCCAGACCCTTATGAACGTCTACGGCGTCGTACCGGGCAAAAAAGTCGTCATGGTGGGGGCGGGCAACATCGGCCTTATCGTCAGCTACCAGCTCAGGCAGGCCGGAGTCGACGTCGTGGCTGTGGTGGAAGCCATGCCGCAGATCGGCGGTTACTGGGTCCACGCGGCAAAGATAAGACGCCTCGGCATCCCCATCCTCCTCAGACACACCGTCACCAAAGCGGTCGGCGACAAAGTTCTCGAGGGCGCGGTGATCCAGGAGCTTGACGACAAATTCCAGCTCATCGGCGAACCGAAGAAAATCGACTGCGACATCATCTGCATGGCAGTCGGCCTCACGCCTACGACGGAACTCTTCTGGCAGGCGGGCTGCAAAATGCAGTTCGTCCCCCAGCTCTGCGGCTACGTGCCCTTCAGAGATAAAACCATGCGTACCAGCAACCCCGACATCTGGGTCGCGGGAGACGCCTCCGGCATAGAAGAGGCCTCCGCCGCCATGGTCGAAGGAAGAATAGCGGGCCACTCGGCGGCGAAAGCCCTCGGGCTCCCCGTGGACGATAAGAGATTCGGCGAATACTGGGAAAGGCTCCACCACCTCCGCGCCGGAGAAGTGGGGCAGAAAATAACGGCGGGCGTCAACCAGGTACTCGTCGACAAATGGGAGGCGTAAACAATGGCTGATAAAGAAAAACTCTTCAACAGCGGAGTCCTCACCGACCACCGCGAAGGAGCCCTGCTCCCCCCTAAAGATAAATGGGAGGGGAAAAAAGGCGGTTTCGTCGTGATAGAATGCCCGAAACGCATTCCCTGCAATCCCTGCGCGACAAGCTGCCCGACCGGCGCGGTGCTTCCCTTTGAAGACATCAACGACACCCCGAAGATCAACTATGACAAATGCACCGGCTGCGGCATCTGCGTGTCGCGCTGCCCCGGACTTGCCTGCTTCGTGATAGACCTCACCTACGCGCCCGGCAAAGCCGTGATAAAACTCCCCTACGAACTCCTTCCCATTCCCGAAAAGGGCCAGCGGGTCGCCTGCCTTGACAGGACCGGCGAAGCGGTGGCCGAGGGAGAGGTGCTCGCGGTGACGGAGCCGTCGAAAGACAAGACATATGTCGTCTCGGTAGTGATCCCCGCAGAACTTGCGGACGACATCCGCGCGATCAAGGTCCCCGAAACGCCGGAATGCCACGTCATCTGCCGCTGCGAAGAGGTCGAGATAGAGACCATCCGCGAGTGGATCGCGCGCGGCTATGATACCTTCGACGAACTCAAGCGCGAACTGCGCGTCGGCATGGGCCCCTGCCAGGGACGCGGCTGCCGCGACATCATAATGAGGGAGATCGCGAAAGCGACCGGCAAGACCTTCGAGGAGATCGGCCCCGGCACCATGAGGCCGCCCGTGAAACCTATCAAGCTCAGTCTTCTCGCCAAAGACTTTGAAGACAATCCCAAATAGGAGGTGCGGAGTATGAGTGATTTTCCGAAAACAGCCGATGTCGTAGTCATCGGAGGCGGAGTCGTTGGAACTGCCACCGCCTATTATCTAGCTAAATCCGGACGGAAGAACGTCCACCTTGTAGAAAAGAACACCATCTGCTCCGGCTCGACCGGTCGCTGCGGCGCCGGCATCCGCGCCCAGTGGGGGCTGGAGCTGAACTGCCTGATGGCGCTGCGCTGCCTCGAGACATTTGAACAGCTTGACGAAGAGCTCGGCCTGCCCACGGGGCTGAACCAGGGCGGATATCTGCTGGTCGCCTATCAGGAACACGAGTGGGAGCAATTCAAAAAGAATGTCGTGCTCCAGCACAAGCTCGGCATCAACTCCGAAATATTTGAGGACAAGAAACGCGCGCAGGAAATCTGCCCCGGCGTCGCGGTCGACGACGCGCTCGGCTTCACCTTCTACCAGCGCGACGGCCACGCCGACCCCTTCCTTACAACTTTCGCCTTCCAGGAAGCGGCCAAACGCTGCGGCGCGAAGTTCCATAAGTTCACCGAAGTCACCGGCATCGACATGAAAGACGGCAAAATCACCGGCGTCAAGACGAACCGCGGCACGATCGAGACCGAATGCGTCGTCAACTGCGCCGGATCATGGGCCGCCGAGATCGGCAACATGGTCGGACTCAATATCCCGGTGCGCCCCGAGCGCCACGAGATCATCATCACCGAGCCGGTGGACCCGGGCGTCTGCCCGCCGATGCTCATGAGCTTCAGCGGCAACTACTATATCCAGCAGCGTCCGCACGGATCGATCATCGCCGGAGAAAGCCCCGTCCATGACCAGCCCGGCATCGACTACACCTCTACCGTGACGTCGCCCGCCTCGATCGCGAAGACCATTCTCAAGCTCCTGCCGCGCGCGAAGAACATCCGCGTGGTCCGTCAGTGGGCCGGACGCTATGAGATGACCCCCGACGCGGCGCCGGTCCTCGGCAAGACCGAGATCCCCGGCTTCTGGCTCGCGACCGGCTTCTCAGGCCACGGCTTCATGCTCGGCCCGGTAGCAGGACAGATCATGACCGCGCTGCTCAACGGCGAGAAACCGCCCTTCGACCCGACGATCATGGACTACAAGCGCTTCGAACGCGGCGAAATGATCGTCGAACCGAACGTCGTTTAACAACAGCCTCTATCTCCCCGTTCCCAGTTCCCATATACGAAACGGCCGCCTGAGCGGCCGTTTTTTTGTTATAAACCACTACGCCGCCTTCGGTATTTTTATGATATATTCTTCTGCCGTAAGAGCTACATTTTGATCGGTAAAGATACAAAGGAGAGGTGCGGGAATGTGGTACATTAACATGGCGCTTTGGCTGGGAACGATATTCGGCTTTTTCGGCTGGGCGCTCTTCAGGATACATAAGGCGGAGAAACGCAAGAAGGCCGGAGCGGCAAAAAAGATCGCGGCGGAACCGGCCGCGCATAAATAGGACTGTATCTGATTAATTCACTTTGTTACATAAAACCTGACATATCGTCCGCTGATTACGGCCAGAGAGCCGAAATCTTTGATTTCGTGCGAATCGGCCGGCTTGTCCATCAGATGTGCCAGCCGCTAAACAGGCAGTCCCCGAGCGGGGCGGACGGCCAGAGAGCCAAATCAGTGACTCTCTGATTTGTGCGAATCGGCTGGTAGTCCCATCAGGCGTATTTGCATACGTTGGAGCCACGGTCGGGGGCTGCCTGTGACGCGTAGCTGAAATAGGGAATCTGTGATTCCCGTCATTGAAGCTAGTAGTCACATCAGATGGTGCATATAATCAGCGGCTCCCTAAAAGACGGCGCGGACTATCCCTTATGAATAGCCGCGCCGTCTTATGTCCTGGTATCAGCCTGTTTGAGCGGAGCTCTATATCCCGCGCTCGATCGTGTCCTCGCGTCCGGCTCCTACGCCGATGAGGAGTATCGGAGCTTTCACGCGCTCCTCAATGAAGCGCACATAATCCTGCGCCTCCTTCGGCAGCTCCTCAAAACGGCGGCACCGCGAGATGTCGCTCTTCCAGCCCGGCAGCGTCTCGTATATGGGTTTCGCCTTTGCAAGCTCGGCGCAGCTGCTCGGGAAATGCTTCCGCGCCTCGCCCTCTATTTCGTAGGCCGTGCATATCTTTATCTCGTCAAAGCCGTCAAGGACGTCGAGCTTGGTGAGGGCGATACCGTCAAGGCCGTTGACCTTCACCGCGTAATCCACGGCGACGAGGTCGCACCAACCGCAGCGGCGCGGACGTCCCGTGGTCGCCCCGAACTCTCCGCCCTTTGAGCGGAGCAGCTCTCCGGTCTCTCCAAGCTCCTCCGTCGGAAAGGGGCCCTCGCCTACACGGGTGCAGTAGGCTTTGGCGACGCCGATCGCGCGGTCGATGCGCGACGGCCCGATCCCCGCTCCCGTACAGGCTCCGCCCGCGCAGGGGCTCGAACTTGTGACAAAGGGATATGTCCCGTAGTCCACGTCAAGCAGCGTAGCCTGCGCTCCCTCAAAAAGGACGTTCTCGCCCGCGCGGACGGCGTCGTATATTTCAAGGAAGGATTCCCCGAGCATCGGCGAGAGCCGTTCGCCCCACTTGAGGGCTCTGTCATATATCTCTTCAAAGTCGAGCGGCTCGGCTCCGTATATCTTAGTCAGGATGTCGTTCTTTATCTTGAGCGTGCGCTCCAGCTTGTCTTTAAGTATCTCCGGGTTGACAAGATCTTCGGCGCGGATGCCGATGCGTTCGTACTTATCGGCGTAGCATGGACCGATGCCGCGTCCCGTGGTGCCGATCTTCGTCCCTTCGCACCGCGCTCCCTCGGCCAGCCTGTCGATCATCTTGTGGTACGGCATGACGATGTGCGTGCCGTGGCTCACGACAAGGCGCGCAAGCCTCTTGCCGCGCGACGCGAGATCGTCGAGCTCTTCAAAGAGCGTCTCGGGGTCCAGCACCACGCCGTTTCCTATCACACAGGTCTTGCCGGGATAGAGGATGCCGGAGGGCAGCAGATGGAAGACATATTTCTCATTACCCACGATAACGGTATGTCCCGCGTTGGCTCCGCCCTGATAGCGGACGACGACGCCGGCCCGCGCGGCCAGCACGTCGACGACGCGCCCCTTGCCCTCGTCTCCCCACTGTACTCCCAGAACGATATCTGTGCGACCTTTCATTGAAAACACCTCTTTAACAGATTGCCAAAAGTTTTATTCCTTGACATTTCTTTCCGAAACTTTGCTATTGTATCCCCTGTAGTTGAGATTCGCAAGTAGTTTTGTCGGAAATTTTACGTATCTTTAAGAGCAGCTTGGCGCGCCGCGGCATCTTTTTTATAAAGGCCTCGCGCGACATCGCCTCCTCTTTCGTCTCATAACTCTCATAATAAAACAGCTCCACAGGAAGGCGGGGCCGCGTGTAGCGGGCCCCTCTGCCGGCGTTGTGGGCCCGCAGCCGCCTTTCCAGGTCGTTCGTCCAGCCGGTGTAGAGGGTGCCGTCGGCGCAGCGCAGGATGTAGGTGTAGGCGCTCATATCGAGAAGGTGCCGGGGGCGTCTCTTTCAAACTTATACTTCTCCGGCCCGTGATGGAAGAGGTCGAAGAGGAAATCCCACAAGCCCTCATCGTCAAACTCCCAGAAGAAATCCCAACTGCCGGAGAAAAGCCAGTAGGCGAGGCCGGTGAAGGCGGAAAAATGCGCGATGAACTCGGCGCTGCTTCCCGCGGAAATATACTCCCGCGCCTGCTCAAGCAGAGGGACCTCCCTCCCGCCGGACAAGGCCCCCACGATAAAGGGGATGCCGGCAAAAAGCACCGCGGCAAGGATCATGAGGATCACTATTTTTTTATTTATCATTGATTATCAGCCTGCCTAAAAAATAACAGGCGGAAGAGCTCCGCCTGCCTTCCTTCAAACTTCTTAAAATTACTCGACTGTGACGCTCTTGGCGAGGTTTCGCGGCATATCGATGTCGCAGCCGCGCTGCCGCGCGATATAGTAGGCGAAGAGCTGGAGCGGGATTATCGCGACAAAGGGGAAGAGCTCCGGCTCCGTCTCCGGCGTAAAGATGACGTGCTTCGTATAGTGGCCGATCTCGCCGTCGCCCTCCGTGGCGATCGCGATGATCGGGGATTTGCGCGCCATCGACTCCTCGATATTGGAGATAGTCTTCTCCCACAAATCGTTCTTCGGAACGAGCGCGACGACCGGCAGTTCCTTGTCCAGGAGCGCGATCGGTCCGTGCTTCATCTCGCCGGCGGGATACGCCTCCGCGTGGAGGTACGATATCTCCTTCAGCTTGAGCGCCCCCTCAAGTGCTGGCGGGTAGGCAAGGCCGCGGCCGATGAAGAAGAAACCGCGCGCGTCGGCGAAATCACGCGCCAGCGCCTCGATATCCTTCTCGTGCGAAAGCACGGTGGCGAGCTTGCCGGGGATATCCATCAGCGCCGAGGTGAGGCGTTTCTCCGTTTCGGGCTTCAAATCGCCGCGGAGCTTCGCGAGATAGAGGCCAAGCAGCGTCAGCACCGTCATCTGCGCCATAAAGGTCTTAGTCGCCGCGACGCCGATCTCCGGGCCGGCGGGAGTGACGAGCGCCTCCCCCACCTCGCGGTGTATCGTCGAGCCGCGCACATTGGTGATCACAAGGCACTTCGCGCCGTGCTCCTTCGCGAGGCGCGCCGCGTGCAGCGTGTCCGCCGTCTCTCCCGACTGGGAGACGAATACGGCGAGCGTCTCGTCGTCTATCGGGATATTCCGGTAGCGGTACTCGGAGGCTACCTCGGTGCGTATCTCAAACCGGCCGAGAGTCTCCATGATACGCGCCGCGACGACCGTCGCGTAGTGCGAGGTGCCGCAGGCGATAAAGTGTATCTTCTTCCATTTCGCGGCCTCTTCCGCCGTCCAGCCAAGCTCCTTGCTGAGGTCGACGCTCTCTCCCGCCACGCGCCCCAGGAGCGTGTGCGCCACCACTTCGGGCTGCTCGTGTATCTCCTTGAGCATGAAGTGCGGATAAGCGCCGCGGTTGGTCATCGCCGCGTCCCAGTCCAGGTGCATCGACGCCTTATCGTGCTCGGCGCCGCTAAAGTCAAAAAACTTGCAGCCCTCTTTCGTTATCTGCGCCATCTCGTCGTCGTCCATGAACCAGACGTCGCGCGTATATTCCAGCAGCGCGGTCGGATCGGAGGCGCAGAACCCCTCATTCTCCGCGCGGCCGACGACGAGAGGGGAGCCTTTGCGGGCCACCCATATCTCGTTCGGCTTGTCATAAAACATGATGACGAGCGCGAAAGCGCCGCGGATACGCTTCGTCAGCTTCACGATCGCCGCCTTCGGGTCTCCGTCGTAGACGTAGCCGAGATACTGCACCGCCGACTCGGTGTCCGTCTCGGTGTGGAACTTTATCCCGTGCGCCTCAAGGTCGGCGCGTATCTCGCGCGCGTTCTCGATGATGCCGTTATGTACGAGCACAACACGATGGTCGCTCGAAACGTGGGGATGGGCGTTGTTCTCCGTCACGCCGCCATGCGTCGCCCAGCGCGTATGGCCGATGCCGAAATCGCCGGTGAAATGCTCCTTAGCGACCCTCTCGGCAAGCTGCGAGACCCTGCCGATGGTGCGGAGCTCCGATATTTTATTATCCTTGATAACGGCTATGCCCGCCGAGTCATAACCGCGGTATTCATGCTTTGCGAGACCCTCGAGTATTACCTTCGTGGTATCCCTGTCCCCTATATAGCCCATGATTCCGCACATTTATCTATCATCCTTTCACCAACTGTTAAGCACTATCTATTCTACAATATTCTCACAGTAAATATAAAAAAAATGGCGGACAAAAATAAATTATAACTAAGCAATCCCCGCGAGTATAAACGCCGATTTTTCAAAGAACTTCAGCTTTCTTGATGAGGCGGCCGGAGAGCCGGATCAAAACTTTCTCGGTCCGCGCAAACCGCCCCGCAATTGACGCGGAAATATTCACAAACGTCAGACAAAAGAAAAAGATTGACGAAACAGACCCTTTAAGCGTATCATAAACGCAGAATGTAGTATTGATGCAGATGCTCGGGAATCAGGTGTAAATCCTGAACGGCCCCGCCACTGTAACCGTGACGAAACCGCGATGCCACTGAGGCGACTCAGGAAGGCGCGGAAAGTAGGATGAACGGAAGCCAGGAGACCGGTCTGCATAGAGGTTGCGGCAATCCCTGCGCGGGCGGGGGTCGTCGAGTGCGTTTAGAAACACCTTTATCTACTCGCCGACAACTTTTGCAAGACCGCCCGCAGGCGGTCTTTTTTGTTTGCCCGCTTAAACTTTATCTGGAAGGGAAGCTGTAATATGAACGAAACAGAGGTGAAAATGAGCGAATTTCCGCCTGTCTCCTTTGAAGAGTTTGCCGTTCCCACACGCGAACAGTGGTACGACGAAGCGGTGGCGGCCCTCAAGGGAGCTCCGTTCGACAAACGGATGTTCACGCCGACCTACGAAGGCAT
The DNA here is from genome assembly GCF_000585335.1 of Cloacibacillus evryensis DSM 19522. Taxonomy (NCBI): domain Bacteria; kingdom Thermotogati; phylum Synergistota; class Synergistia; order Synergistales; family Synergistaceae; genus Cloacibacillus; species Cloacibacillus evryensis. Next base: position 485,281 of record NZ_KK073872.1, on the reverse strand, counting down.
CACCCTTGAACCGGTCTATACGCTTGCCGACAACGAAGAGCTGCTCAACATCGGCGGCATGCCCGGAGAACCTCCGTTCCTGCGCGGAACAAAGAGCTCCGGCTACATCGCCGAGCCGTGGAAGATCGCCCAGAGTTCCTCGGACGTGCTGCCTGAAGAGGCGAACGAGGCCGTGAAAAACGAGCTCCGCAAAGGCGCCACCATCCTGAACTTCGAGCTCGACGACTGCACGAAGCTTGGGCGCGATCCCGACCCGGCGCTCTTTAAAGACGACTACCGGGGACTTTCGCTGACGACGCTCCGCGACGCGGACGAGATGCTCAAAGATCTTGATTTTACGAAGGTGCCGCTCCACATCTACGCGGGAGCCTCCGCCGTTCCCGTGTTGGCCCTCGTCGCGGCTCAGGCCAGGGCCGCCGGCGTCAAAGAGAGCCTCAAAGAGGCCAAAGGCTGCGTCGGAGCCGACCCCCTGGGAGAGCTTGCCGAGCGCGGAAACCTCCCGCTGCCGATCGACGAATTCTATGATGAGATGGCTCTCGCCATAAAATGGGCGGAGGAAAACGCCCCCAAGCTCAAGACGATATTGGTGCGCGGCGACGTCTACCACAACGGCGGCGCGAGCGCCACCCAGGAGACCGCCTACGCTATGAGCGCGGCGATCGCCTACATCAGGGCGATGCGCCACCGCGGCCTTGAGCCGGAGACGGTCATGCCGCACATAAAATTCAGCTTTTCCATCGGCACCAACTTCTTCATGGAGATCGCCCGCATCAGGGCGGCGCGCACCGTCTGGGCGCAGATCGCCGAAGCCTTCGGCGTCGATGCCGACGGACGGGGCAAAATAGACATCTTCGCGCGCACCTCGCACTTCACCTCCACCGTCTACGACCCCTATGTCAATATACTGAGGGCGACGACCCAGGCATTCTCGGGCGCGGTCGGCGGTGTCGACTCGATGCAGGTCAGCTGCTTCGACGACGCCATCCGTCCAAGCGGCGAGATCGCGAAACGCATCGCGCGCAACATTCAGATAATGCTCCAGACCGAGTTCGACATGCTCCAGCCCGTCGACCCGGCGGGCGGCTCGTGGTATGTCGAGCGCCTCACGACACAGTGCGCCGCGGCCGTCTGGGCGCTCCTTCAGGACGTCGACGGCGAGGGCGGGATGTACTCCGCGCTGAAAAAGGGCGCCGTCCAGGGCGAAATAGAAAAAGTATTCAAGAACCGCCTCAAGAACCTCGCCTTCCGCAGGGACAGGGCGGTCGGCACCAACATGTACCCGAACACGCTTGAAAAACCGCTCAAAAACATGTTCCCCGGCGGGGAAAAGCTCTACCGTGCGAGAAAAGCCTCCGTGGACAAGTTCCTCGAACTCACGGACAGGCAGCACGCCGCCGAATGCCTCGATAAGATCATGGAGAACGTCCACGAGGGCGACGCGAAATTCGTCGACGCCGTCATCGAGGCCTTCCTCGCGGGCGCGACCGTCGGCGAAGTGAGAAATGCGCTCAACGACGGCTTTGAAGGTGAAGAAAGCGTGAAGGCCGTCGGCACCCACCGCTGGACCGAACAGATAGAGGCGCTGAGGAAAACGACCGAAGAGTTCGCCGAACGTACCGGCAAAAACATCCGCGTATTCCTCGCCAACATGGGGCCGATCCCGCAGCACAAGGCGCGGGCCGACTTCAGCGCCGGCTTCATGGAAGTCGCGCACTTTGAAGTGCTGAGAAACAACGGCTTCCCCACGCCGGAAGAGGCAGTCCGGGCCGCCGTCGAGTCTGGCGCGGAAGTCGCCGTCATCTGTTCCGCCGACGACACCTACCCGGAACTCGTGCCGCCCGTGGCGCGCGGCATCAAAGCCGCCGCGCCGGAGATGCGCGTGCTGCTCGCGGGAGCGCCTGCCGCGGAATACAAAGATACATACGTCGAAGCCGGCGTGGACGACTTCATCCACGTCAAGGCGAACTGCTATGAAATACTCAAGACGATACAGGAAAAAGCGATAAACGCCTCCGGCTGCCGGACGGCGGAGAAAAATCCTCGCAAAGGGGAGGGACTCTAAATGTCATCTTCAAACCCCGATTTCACAAAGATCCCTCTGAACATGGAACCCAAAAGGGCCGTGAGCTATGAGGAATGGAAGAAAAAGATCGAAAAAGAGACCGGCAAACCGTTTGAAAGCCTGATGCACCGCACGATGGAGCAGATCGAAGTCGCCCCGCTATACACCAAGGCCGACTACGAGGGCATGAGCCATCTGAACTACGCCGCGGGGCTGCCGCCCTTCCTGCGCGGGCCGTACCCCACCATGTACGTCACGCGCCCCTGGACCGTGCGCCAGTACGCGGGCTTCTCCACCGCCGAAGAAAGCAACGCCTTCTACCGCCGCAACCTCGCGGCGGGGCAGAAGGGGCTCTCGATCGCCTTCGACCTCGCGACGCACCGCGGTTACGACTCAGACCACCCGCGCGTCGTCGGAGACGTCGGCAAAGCGGGCGTCGCCGTCGACTCCATCCTCGACATGGAAATACTCTTCTCCGGCATCCCGCTGGGGCAGATGTCCGTCTCCATGACGATGAACGGCGCGGTCCTTCCCGTCCTCGCCTTCTACATCGTCGCGGCCGAGGAACAGGGCGTCGACAAATCCGTGCTCTCCGGCACCATCCAGAACGACATCTTAAAAGAATTCATGGTCCGCAACACCTACATCTACCCGCCGGCGCCGTCGATGAGGATCATCGGCGACATCTTCGCCTACACATCGCACAACATGCCGAAATTCAACAGCATCAGCATCTCCGGCTACCACATGCAGGAGGCGGGAGCGACGGCCGACATCGAACTCGGCTACACGCTGGCCGACGGCCTCGAATACATCCGCACCGGACAGGCGGCGGGACTGGGCGTAGACGACTTTGCGCCGCGCCTCTCCTTCTTCTGGGCGATCGGCAAAAACTACTTCATGGAAGTGGCGAAAATGCGCGCCGGCCGTATGCTCTGGGCCAAGATCGTCAAACAGTTCGGCCCCAAAAAGGCCAAATCGATGGCGCTGCGCACCCACTCGCAGACCTCCGGCTGGAGCCTCACGGCCCAGGACCCCTTCAACAACGTCGCGCGCACCTGCGTCGAGGCGATGGCCGCGGCCCTCGGACACACCCAGTCGCTCCACACCAACGCCCTTGACGAGGCCATCGCGCTGCCGACCGACTTCTCGGCCCGCATCGCGCGCAACACCCAGCTCTACATCCAGGACGAGACCAGCGTCTGCAAAGTCATCGACCCGTGGGGCGGCTCCTACTACGTGGAGGCGCTCACCGACGAACTCATCCGCCGCGCCTGGGCCCATATACAAGAGGTCGAATCCCTCGGCGGTATGTCGAAGGCCATCGAGACCGGGCTGCCGAAAATGCGCATAGAAGAGGCGGCCGCGCGCCGTCAGGCCCGCATCGACTCCGGCAGCGAAAAGATCATCGGCGTCAACGCCCTGCAGCTTGAACAGGAAGACCCGATCGACATCCTCGAAGTCGACAACAGCGCCGTCCGCGACGCGCAGATAGCCCGTCTGGCGAAGCTGCGCGCCAACAGAAACCAGGAAGACGTGAAAAAATGGCTCACGGCGATCACCAACTCCGTAGAGACCGGCGAGGGCAACCTGCTCGAGCTCGCCGTCGAAGCGGCGCGCGCCAGAGCGAGCCTCGGTGAGATCTCCGACGCCGTCGAAAAAGCGGCGGGAAGACACAAAGCGGTCATCCGCTCGATCTCCGGCATCTACAGCAGCGAATTCGCCGAAGAAGAGATCATCGAAGAAGTCCGTAAAATGACCGACGAATTTGAAGAACGCGAAGGCCGCCGTCCGCGCATCATGGTCGCGAAAATGGGACAGGACGGGCATGACCGCGGCGCGAAGGTGGTCGCCACCGCCTACGCCGACATGGGCTTCGACGTGGACATCGGACCGCTCTTCCAGACGCCGGAAGAGACCGCGCAGGACGCGATCGACAACGACGTCCACATCGTAGGCATGAGCTCGCTGGCGGCGGGACACAAGACATTGCTGCCGCAGCTCGTTGAGGAACTTGAAAAACGCGGGCGCGGAGACATCATGGTCGTGGCGGGCGGCGTCATCCCCGCGCAGGACTACCAGTTCCTGCGCGACCACGGAGCGGCCGCCATCTTCGGCCCCGGAACGGTGATACCGGCGGCGGCCAAAGAGATGCTGGTCATACTCAACAAGCGTCTCGCGGCAGCTCACGTCTAGGCTATGCGAAAAAACTTTCGGCCTGACTGGCAGCCGGAAAACGCGGGCGCGGAATTTGCCTGCTCCGTAATGCCGGGCGTGCCGCTCGCGAGCGACTGCAACGCGGAGGCGCGGGCCGCGCCTCCGGCAAAGGCGAAAGCCGTACTGACGGCGGACGACTATGCGCGGGGCATACTGGCGGGCGACCGCGTCATGCTCTCGCGGGCCATCACCGTCATCGAGAGCAACGCGCCGAAGCATTTTGAACTCGGTCAGGAGATAATACAGAAGATACTGCCGCACAGCGGCAAAGCGATGCGGATAGGGATAACGGGCGTGCCGGGCGCGGGAAAGAGCACTTTCATCGAGGCATTCGGCACCTACCTCTGCGGCGAGGGCTGCAAAGTCGCCGTTCTCGCCGTGGACCCCTCCAGCTCGCTCTCAAAGGGCAGTATCCTCGGAGACAAAACGCGCATGGAAAACCTCGCGCGTGAGAAAAACGCCTTTATTCGCCCCTCCCCCTCCGGCGGATCGCTGGGCGGCGTCACCAGAAAAAGCCGCGAAACGATGTTGCTCTGCGAAGCTGCCGGATACGACGCGGTCCTCGTCGAGACCGTCGGCGTGGGGCAAAGTGAGACAATGGTACGCTCGATGGTCGACTACTTCCTCGTCGTCGTAATAACCGGCGCGGGAGACGACCTGCAGGGCATAAAAAAGGGAATAATAGAGCTCGCCGACAGCATCCTCGTCAACAAGGCGGACGGCGACAACAAAATGAAAGCTATGATGGCGCGGGCGGACTACGACCAGATACTGCACTACCTGCGTCCCGCCACCGAAGGCTGGAAGACGAGGGCCTATACCTGCTCTTCGATAACGGGAGAGGGTATACCCGAAATGTGGAGCGTCATAAAAGATTTCCGGGAAAACGTAACGGCTTCGGGAATCTTTTCAAAACGGCGTAAAGAACAGACCATCGAATGGGTCCGCGCGATGACCGCGGAATACCTGCAAAACAGGATCTCGCAGAACGCGGAACTCACGAAATGCAGGGAAGACATCGAAAGGAAGGTGATAGCCGGAGCAATTACCCCGACAGTAGCTGCCAAGGCGGTGATCGGCTCCATGGAGAGACTGCTTTTTACGGCAACGGACGAAACATAAGACACACAAAAAAACCACACACACAAAAGCACACCCCGCCGTGCCGGCACGGAGCCGCACACTCCGCCCGGCGCGGCGACCACCCAACCAGGCTATCTTGATGGGATATGCGCAGTATCTCATCTTTTCGGATAGAGTCATCTCTCCAACAGCGGTCTCCGGCCTCGTCAGCCGGAGGCCGTCTTATAAAAGAGAAACGAACGGCGCGTTTCCCGGCAAACGGCGGGCAAACGCGCGTCAGCAAACGGCAATCTCATAGTTTCCCGCCGCCCCCGCGGCGGGGAATCTTCTCCTCCGCAAATCAGAGGCCGGATTTCCCCGGCCTCTGATCACCTATTACCCGAAAGAAACGTCACATTCATGCAAACGCCGCGCCGATTTACCGCTCCGCCCTTCCGTCGCTCCAGCCTCCGAGCCGGAATGACAAAACAGCAAACCTGAAGCCGCCAGGCTCCGGGGCGAGCCCGGAGCGACTGGGACGGGGCGTGTTTTTTTTCCTACATTGACGCTATGATGCCTTTAAGTTTATCCTTTATCTTTCGCAGCCGCGCCGCGACGGCCTGCTGGCTGACGCCGAGGTTTTCCGCGATCTCCCGCTGCTTGAAGCCCTCCAGCAGCGCCTGGGTGAGGTCCAGCTCCTCCGGCGTCAGGACGCGGAAGAGTATTGCGCGCAGTTCGGCCTCGCGGTATCCTTCCTCTTCCGCGCCCACCGTCTCCTCGATCTCTTCCAGCAGCACCTCGTCCCCCTGCGCGCGCCCTCTGCGCATACGCGCCGCGGCGTCGCGGACGAGGCCGGGCAGGTTGTTTTTGAGAAAATGGGCGAGCCATTTCATGTCGGGGCATTTGGGGATGAGGATGAGCAGCGCGAGGTATCCCTCCTGCACGAGGTCTTCATAGTCGGCGCCGCGCCCCTCGTAACGGCGGGCCGTGGCCCTGACCAGCGGCGTGTAGCTGTCCACTATCTCCCGCACCTGCGCCTCGCCGTTCATTGAAGGACCTCCAGGTGGACGAAGGAGCGCTCCGGGTAGGCGAGAGCTTTGGCAAAGCCGGCCTCTTTCGCCATTTCGCAGAAGGTACGCTGTGCGGCCGGAGCGACGGCGACGTCGGCGGCGAGGCCCCGGCGGTGCAGGCTGTTCGCAACACCGCCTACGGCGGCGTTGTGCGGCGCGCAGCGGTAACCGCTGGTGACAACGAGCGGGCCGCCCTGCCTCTCGCGCAGCCTCTGCAGCAGGGAGACGAGTTTGCGGTGGACAATGACGGCGTGACAGCAGGGACATTGGAATTCCCTAAGGTTGAAGTTCGGGGAGATCTGGAAGTCGTTGAGGCGCATGGGTGAAGATACCCTCCTTTGTCTGTATTCGGTATGTGTTTTGTTTTATGGGGGATGATTTTTTTCAGGGAAGACCGCCGCCGCGAAGAGCGGCGGTCTGTATTTATTTTCGTGCGGCGGTGGTTCAGTTCTCCGGGCGCGCGGCCTTTTCCATTACGGAGCCAAGGTTTATCACCGCTTTGGTCAGCTCTTCAAGACGTTTGTCCATCCTGATGAGCAGGAATGAGGCCACCGCGATGGAGAATCCGTTCTGGATCATGCTGCCCGTCAGTTCGTCCATTTTTTACCGCCTCCTCTCTTTTGCGCGGTCAAGCGCGCGGGCGATGAGACGCCCGGCGATCTCAAGTATTATGCGCCATTTTGTTTTACGGGGGTTTGTTTTTATTCACCTGCTTTACTGTATGATATCAAATATTATGTATTTACGCAACCACTAATACATACTTTGAGTTGGCATTTTGCTTTGGGTTTAAGGAGGGGAGAAAGGCGCGCTCCCCTCCCGTTTTCTTTACGCTCCGGCCTATGCGAGAGCGATCTCCGTCGAGGTGCGCTCGATGAGCTCCGCCGCCTCGCAGGATACGAGGGTCACGGCGAAGGGCTGCTGCTCAAGGATGAGCTCTGCCGCCGCCTGGACCTTCGCCGCGCCCTCGGTCCCGGAGAGCTCGGGGGCCGCGTAGTCCATGCTGACGAAAAAGTTCTTGCCGGCCTCGGTGATGAATTTCATACGGATCGTTTTCATTGTCTTGTTTCACCTCCTTCCGTCGTCCTGTCTGTTCTCTTCGTTACTCGACCTCGAGGAGCCCGGTGTCGTATTTCTTCACCGAGGCTACGGGGTGCTCGAGCAGGCCGCCGAGCGCGCCCACGAGCGCGTTAAGCGTCTCCGCTCCGGCCGCCGCGCCGATCTTCGAGACGGAGACCGTCTTGGTAACGCTCTTGCCGTCGACGGTGCCGAGGGAGAGCGTAAGGCGCAGAGCTGATGTCAGGTGTTTGATGCTTGCCATTTGATTTCCTCCTTTCGTGTTTGATAACTATAATAGTGTGTCGCGGGGCGGAGTTTTACAAACAGGTTCTTTGATTGATTATTTGGGCAATTTATAATGTATGTTCATAATTGACAATGAGGCAAAGCCGTGATAGTTTACGTATAAGGTTTTGGATCTTGTTTTGACCATAATAAAATATTTTCTTCGGAGTATGGGAATCCGGTCAAATGCCGGAACGGCCCCTGCCACCGTAATCGGGACGAAGCTGCATTATGCCACTGTCAAAAGATGGGAAGGCGCAGCCCAGGATGATCGAGAGTCGGGAAACCTGCCGCGGAGATAGAATGGCTTTAAATGCGCAGCGGGCGCATGGCAGCGGCTGACCGACGTATATATCACACGCGGGAGACGGTGTCATCGCTCTCCCGCGTGTGTTCGTGTATATAGGCGGAGTTTGGCGTTCCATAGTTTGTTTAAGTTCTGTTTGCGGCAGAATCTTAATAAAAAATCGATCATCAGGAGGAGAATTTGAAAATGCGCAAAAAAACATTATCGTTACTTCTTATCATCGCGCTGGCGTTATTCACTGTCCTTCCGGCGTCAGCCGACGTGCTCTTCACGAGGCAGACGAACTATTCGAACACCGCGCTCGGCGTCATCAACGGAAGCGGCGCTCCCGTATCGCCGCTCATCGGCAACATGGGCGGGGACTCCGGGCAGGGCATCTTCGGCTTCACGAACGCCGAAGGCGGTTACCGTGTGGCGATCTCGCTCTATGGATCAGGCGCGGCTGTAGATACGATCAACGTCTACTCGCCGGGCGCGGAGGAGGACTGGAGCAAGGCGGACGTCTGGGCCAAACCGGCGGCGGAGATCACGACCTCACTCTTCAACACGCGCGCCATGAAGGCGATGAACGGCTATCTCTACGGCATCTCATACGCGAATGCGGTCGTGAGCAAGATATCGACGTCGAGCGACGATTATAAGGAGCTGGCGACGCTCGAATTCGAACCGCAGGAGGGCTACAGCGGGCACGGAGAGGGGTTGGTAACGTACAACGGCTCCGTCTACGCGATCTTCTCGGCTTCAAAGGGCACTTACGGCAACTACAGCTACCTTCCCAACACGCTGGTCAAGCTTGACGCGGACCTCAACGAAACGGCGACATTGCCGCTCGCCGGCCTCAACTTTGACGGCGGCGGGCAGGGGGCCTACGCGCTCTCCGGCTCGACGCTTTACGTGACCTCGGTCGGCGGCAGCCAGCCCTACGGCACGCTCAACGAGGCCAGCTCCATCGAGGCGGCTGACCTTGACGCGATGACGACTAAGACGCTCGTCACCGCCGCCGACGTATATAAGAAAGACAACACCTTCAACCACTTCTTCAAGGCGGTCGTCGTCGCCGGCGATAAGATCTACATCAAGGCGGTCGAATGGAAGGCCGACTTCTCCGGCTACAGCATGAGAGTCTACGAGACCACGGCGGAGAAGCTCGCCGCCGGCGATATAGGGACGATGATCAAGGACTTCACCGGCACCGGCTGGGCCGCGGGCATGAGCTACGATTCAAAGACCGGTTACCTCTGGGTTGCCGCCGGAACGTCCCTCAACCGCTATGACGGCGCGGCGTGGACGACCTATGACAAGGACGCGCTGCAGGGCGACCTCGCGCAGTTCGCTGTCGCCAACGTCCCGTCAGCACCGACGCCGGATTCCGGCTCGAGCGGCGGCTGCAACGCCGGCATTCCGACCGCTCTGATGGCGATCGCCCTCATCCCGCTTCTCATCCGCGGGAAAAGGAGCGCAAAGCAATAAATAACGGACGGATACGCAAAGCGGCAGGGCCGGCACACACTCCGGCTCTGCCTTTGCAAATATAAGCGAGGGGCTGCCAAAGTGAGAAAAAGTTTTATTGCCATTGCGTTATTATCGTTACTGTGCCTGACGCCGGGCGGCGCCGGGGCCGCCGAACGGCCGGCGGAACTGCCCGCGGAAAAGATCACCGCCGACGCGGGGGAAGAGGACAAGCTGCTGCTGTCGCCCGGCACCGTCACCGTCATCAAACCGCAGGAGATGAAGGGAGAGCAGAAAAACCTTCCCGAACTCCTTAAACAGGTCCCGGGGCTGCACATCATCGAGACCAAGGGGCGCGGCGCCTACACCACCGCCTCCGTGCGCGGCAGCTCCGCCTCGCAGGTCTCCGTCTATGTAGACGGTGTGCTGATGAACCTCGGCAGCGAACCGGCCGTCGACCTCACGACGATCCCCGTGGAAAACGTCGAGCGCATAGAGGTCTACCGCGGCTATATCCCGGCGCGCTTCGGCGGCGCCTCGATGGGCGGCGTCATCAACATCATCACCAAAAAACCCGAAAAGGCCGGCGGCTCCGTTACCATGGGCGTCGGCTCATTCGGAAGGTTCACCGGCGGCGCGACCTACAACAGCCCCCTGGGCGGCGGCGCCTTCATGGCCTCCGTCAACTTCGACCGCACCGACGGCGATTTTGAATACTTGAACGACAACAACACCCCCTACACTCCCGGCGACGACTACAACGCCAACCGCCAGAACAACGGCTATAAGAACTCCAACGTCCTGCTTAAATGGAATAACGACAACTGGAAGATCGAGGGAGGCTGGAAACGCAACGACCGTGAGCTGCCCTACTCGGCCCCCGGCGCCGACAAAGCGGACAGCGTTGCGGGCGCCACGCAGGTGACGGACCAGTGGAACATGATCGTGAGCCGCCGCCAGAAGCTCGGCGACCTCGACCTCGGCCTGCGCCTTGAATACCTCAACCAGACCAAGGACTACGACGACCCGAGCGACGTCATCGGCGGCTGGGGCGAACAGCATAATAAATATGAGACAAAGCGCTTCGGCACCGCCGTTGACGGCTCTCTGCCGGTCGGCGACCGCCATCTCGTAGAGTTCCTCTGGAATTACTACAACGAAGAACTGCACACCACCGGCGACATCGTGCAGAAATTCAGCGGCCGCGAGAACCATACGCGCAACTCGTGGAACGGCCAGATACAGGACACTATCAGCCTCAACAAGGCGGGAGACTTCTGGCTCACCCCCATCGTCAGGTGGAACTCGGCGGAGGGCGTCACGGAATTTTCCTGGGGCGCGGCGCTCACAAAAAAGTTCGGCAAAGGCTGGACGGCGAAGGTGACGGGCGGCACCTATAACCGCGCGCCGAACCTCTACGAGCTTTACGGCGACGGCGCCTTCATCATCCCCAACACGGGGCTCGAATGGGAGGACGGCACACAGTATGACGCCGGTATCTCCTGGGAGGGAGAACTGTCCAAAGCGCAGGTCAAGGCCGAGCTGACCTACTTCTACCGTAAATCCAACAACCTCATCGACTACCTGATGGTCAACCCGCGCTACGCGCAGTACGTGAACATCGGCGATGCCGAGGTCTCCGGCATCGAACTGGAGGCCACCGTCAAACGCGACAAATGGGACGTTTATCTCTCGGCTACATGGATGGACGCCACGAACAAGACCCCCGGCTATATGTACGATACGCCGCTGCCCAACCGGCCCGAATGGGAGGGGCTGCTGCGCGTGAGCAGGAAAATATTGAAGGACGACCGCGCGACGCTCTTTGCCGAGCTGCACCACATCGGCAAAAACTACTATGACATGCAGGGCGAGGTCGGCTGGGACAACCTCACGACCGTGGGCTTCGGCGTGCGCTATCTGATAAGGGAAAACCTGAAACTCGTGGTGGGCGTAGACGACATCTTCAACGCCGGCCCCGACGTGCTGCTCTTCGCCACCGGCAACGGACCGGAGCGCACGCTCTGGTATCCGATACAAGGCAGGGCATTCTATGCGACCCTGATGTGGACGTTCTAAGGAGCCGCTGAGCACGGCGGGATAATTGAATATCGGCCTTTTCGCGAAGTATGGGAATCCGGTGTGATGCCGGAGCGACCACTGTCACCGTAACCGCGACGAAGCCGCGTAAGCCATTGTCCGAAAGGATGAGAAGGCGCGGCCGAGGATGAACGGGAGCCGGGAAACCTGGCGCGGAGAGGAAACTGCCTAGGCAGCTCAGATGGAGCGCCGGCCCTAACATTTGGACTATTGTCACATGTGTCCGTAGCGGAGAGCTGTCGTCGTTGATGGCTCTCCGCTTTTTTATGAAAATTCTCTGAAAAGGGGTGATCGCCGGGGAAAACAGCGGTTGAGGACATCGGGAGAATGTTTTTTGCTTGAACCTGAACGTAAGAAAGGGGATCATTATTATGTTTGATTTGTTGGCGGCATTCAAAAGAAAGCGCTGCGCCTGCTTTGCGCTGCTTGCGATGCTGACGCTCCTCGTCATGGCGGCCTGCGCCTCGCAGGACGGCTCGTGGGTCGAGAGCGCGGACACCGCGTGGTATGAGAGCGACAAAGAGGCCTCGTCGTATACGATAAGCACACCCGAAGAGCTCGCCGGCCTTGCCGTCATCGTCGGCAGCGGCGACGCGGAGGGGAAAAAGAACGACTTCAAGGGACGGATGATAATCCTCGCGAAGGATATAGATCTTTCCGGCAAAGTCTGGTCGCCGGTGGGAAATTATAACGCCAAGTTCGCCGGCGCTTTTGACGGCAGGGGACATACGATAAGCGGACTCGGCACAATAACGCCGCTTCCCTCCGACAAATACGGCGATTATGGCCTCTTCGGCTGCCTTGGACAATACTCTTCGGTCAAGAATTTCATCCTCAAAGGCGACGTCGTTGCTTCGGGCGACAAATACAACTATATCGGCACCGTGGCGGGACGCCTCTATTATTCCGAACCCGTCGAAAACTGCAGCTTTACAGGCCGCCTCAGAGGCATGACCGGGAAAGTTAACGGCGGTATAATCGGCTACAACGAAGCGGGCACTATCCGCAACTGCTCCGCGAGCGCCGACATTACAGCCGACGCCGCGAACGCAAAAGCGGGCGCTTATATGATAATCGGCGGCATTTTGGGCAAAAATTTTTCCAAATCCACGATTGAGAACTCGGCCTTCACCGGCTCTATCAAATACGATGATAACCTCTCAAGGATGCGTGTCGGCGGTATCATCGGTGAAAACTCTTCGAACAACTGTATCATTCAGAACTGCGTAGTTTCCGCCGACATTGACGTCAGCGGCGGTCTTGGTACTGACAGCTATTCGGACTACAACTGCGCGGGCGGCGTCGCCGGGTATAACGATGGTCCCATCAATAACGTCGCCGTAGCGGGAACCGTTAAGCTCCATGCCGAAGACGGCAAAAACTGGGTAGCGGCCGGCGGAATAGCCGGCGTCACAGGCACAGGCGGAAACACTTACGCGCACAACAGCTCCGTCAGCTGCAAAGTATCGGCCTCCAGCCTGCTACCCGAAAAAGCCTGCGCCGGTGCGCTGGTGGGATATGTTTATCGCTGGACAAACGAGTGGGAAGTAGAGGACAAATGCAAAATAATAAACAACCGTTGGGTTAAGGGCGAAGGCGTTCCTGCGCCGCTTGCGGGAAACTGGAATGAGATCAGCGGAGATATAGGGATAGATAAGGCGATCGTCAGCAACGACGCGGTGGAATCCGAATCAAATCTGCCGGCCTCGGCCGTGCTCACAACGCCGCTGATCAGGCTCGTTGAAAACAAATCATTCACACTTGCGGCGACAGTATATCCCACCGCTGCCTACAACAAAAGCGACGTAATGATCTCATGGAACGTCTCAGACCCATCCGTGGCATCCCTCACGGCCGACGGCGCATCGGCGCTCGTCAGGGGGCTGGCTGCCGGCTTCACCAAGATAAACCTCTCCTGCGGTAATCTGCTTGGCGGCGAAAACACCTACACTCCGGTGACGGGCACGGCGGTCTACCGCGTGAAGATGGAGGGGCTCGAACTCTCGCCGCGGGCGATATCGCTTGACGCGGCGGGAGCGAGCGCCGATATCACGGCGACGATCCTGCCCGACTCCGACACCCCCTCCTACCCGGTCCTTAAGTGGACATACGAGGTGGTATCCGGAGATAACGCCTCTGCGGACGATATTCTCCTATCCTTCGGCGACAGCAGCCTCAAGGCGAAGGTGACGCTGAAAAACCACGTCGAGGGCGCCGTCTACCGCATTACGGCGGGGGGCGTCGACGATTCGTCGCTGACCGACTCGATACTGCTGACCGCCACGGCCGCGCAGCCGTCGGGCGGCGGCTCCTCCGGCGGCTGCAACGCGGGATTCGCGGGATTCGCGGCGCTCGCGCTGTTTTTGCCCTGCGCGCTTCTTTTCCGGAAAAAAGGATAGAGGGGAAGGGATAAAGCCATGAAAAAATCTTACTCAAACAAACTTTACCTGCTGGCGCTCGCACTGCTCCTAGCATTCTCCGCGCTCAGCCCCGCGGCGGCGGCGGAGTTCTGGAAGACGGACACGAGCTGGTACGACGGCCCCGCGGCCGCCAAAGGCACGGTCGACGATCCGTACCGGATCGCGGACGCGGAGGGGCTCGCGGGCTTTGCCGCCCTCGTCAACGCCGGCTCCGACGACTTCAAGGACAAATATGTGACGCTCACGCTCGACGTCGACCTCGCGAAAAAAGAGTGGATACCCATCGGCTGGATGGTCGCCTATGGCAACCTCCGCGGTTTCGCCGGACACTTTGACGGCGGCGGCCATAAAATAACGGGGATGCTCATCTCGACGGGCGAATACATGCCCAAGGGGACCGGAAGCAAGATCGACAAAAACGGCACGATCAGCAACACCACAGGGCTCTTCGGCTACCTCGCGGCGACCGGCACGATACAGAACGTCTATGTTGAGGGCTCCGTCACCAACAAGGTGAGCTCCGGCGCGGCGGGCCTCGTCGGCTGGACGGACGGCTACGTCTACAACTGTATCGTCAGCTGTGACCTCGACGCCTCCGGCCAAGGCAACGCTTACGCCGGCGTCGTCGCCTCGCTGATCGGCGGCGGCAAGGTGCGCAACTGTGTCACCTATGGCAGCATTAAGTCCTCGGTAGGCGCGGCCTACTCCGGCGGCATTGCGGGCTTCGGCTACTGGTACAGGGGCGCGACGGAAAACTGCGTCGCGATGTGCTCTTCGATCGTGAGCATGGCAGACGCCGGCGGGATCTGGGGCGGCTTCAACTCGACGACGAAATACTGCGTCTCCACCTCGGACTACGTCATGGGCGGACAGCCTAACTACACTGGCGGCATCGTCGGCGCCTACGGTTACGGATACACGGAATGTTACTGGCTCTACGCGAAAGAGGGGCAGCCTGAATTTGGCTGGGGCGGCAGTAAGACCGAGGGACGCGTCACCGATCCCGCGCTGCTGCCGATCGCCTCGGTCGTGCTGACGCCCGACAGCTTCAAAACGCTGAAAACAGGCGAGACGCGCGTCATCGAAGCGGCCGCCTACCCCCCGACCGGCGACGCCTCCGCGCTGAAATACAACTGGACCGTCGCCGACGGCCTCACGATCGTATCGGGCGCGGGAACCTCAAAGATAACCGTCAGGGCCGATAAAGAGGGCTTCTACCCCGTCAGCGCCTCCGTCACCGGAATCCTCGGCGTGGACGCGGCCAGCACGGACATCGCCGTGACGCCGGGAGGCCTCCTCAAAGTGACGTCAAAGACGATCACCGTCTCCGAAATAAACATCAGCGGGAACGCCGAGGCGCTGACGGAGGGCGAGAGCCGCCTGTTCACCGCCGCCTGCAAACCCTCCGACGCGGAAAACCAGAGGGTCAAGTGGACGATAAGCGCCGCGAGCGGCGGCGCCCAGGACTCCGACATCGCCCTTGTTGAAAACGCCGACGGCAGCGCGACCGTCACACTGCGCCGGGCCGGAACGACAGCCGCCGGATACACCCTGACGGCGACGGCGGAAGACGGCGGCGCTTCGGCCTCTGTCACAATAACGACCTCTGTCATTGAGGGCGAAGAGATATCGAGCATCCTGCCGGTCGGCGGGGTCGTGACCGCCGAAACGGAGGCGGTCAAGGCGAACGGGATCAACTCGTCGCAGCTCGCCACGCTCGTGAAGACGCTCGGCGCTTCGATGAGCTCGTTCAAAGTCAACGGGAACGGCGTCGTCTATCTCGAGGACTCCGTCGCGCAGAAGGCGATCGTAAACGCGATCTCCGACGACAAGGTCGTCCTTGAAAAGGCTGTTTTGCTTCCGCTCTTCAAAACCCAGGTCTCGGCTGCCGGCGCCACGGCGGTGACGGCCTTCATCATCAGCGGCGATAAGCTCATGGCGGACACGCCGCAGGAGGTCAAGCTCGTAAAGACGCGGCCGGACGGAACGGGAACCTTCCTCACATACGCCGCGGCGGCGGCCGACTATACGGACGGCCACTTCACGATCCAGAACATGGACGACTCCGTCCTGGCGGCTGACGGAGCCATTGAGGCGTCCAAGAGCTACAAGCTCGTGGTATATGTGAAGGACGGCGGCGCTTACGACATCGACCCGACGGAATGCTCCATCGTCGACCCGCTCGCGCTGATAAAGACCTCGCAGAAACAGTCCTCCAGCAGCGGCGGCTGCAACGGCGGTTTCGCCGTGTTAGCACTGCTCGCGGCGCTGCCGCTTCTGAGAAGGCGCGGCAAAAAATAGCCTACCTCACAATTTTCCCGCTGTCCCCGCAGCGGTGAAAATTCTCCTCCGCAAAGAGCGGGCCGGAATTTCCCGGCCCGCTCTTATAGTATCTCATAATAAACATCGCGATTTATCTTGTCATGCCGGGCTTGACCCAGCATCCAGAGGCTTCAGGTTTGCTCCGCCACCGCTTGTAAAGCAAAACCAACGACACCAGACTCCGGCTCGGAGGCCAGAGCAATGAAAGAGCATAGCACAAAATCGCAGTTTATCATTCCAACGCAATTGCATGAACAGGCGTTTATCCTGACAAGAACCTGTTCTTGACAGAAATAATTCACATGTTAGACTGTATAATGAAATTTCAGGATCTGCGGAGTCAGGGAATCCGGTATATGCCGGGGCAGCCCCTGCTGCTGTAATCGGGACGAAACCGCATTATGTCATTGCCGCAAGGTGAGAAGACGCGGAAAACGGCGGAACCATTGACTATGAGTTCAAGCCGTTTATGCGAAAGCGGACATCAACGCCTTCGTAAAGTAGGATGAACGAAAGCCAGAAGACCTACCGGGGATTCGGAGTTAGCGACGCGCAGTGGGCGCAGAACGGCGATCTTCCGCATGTATTTTATATGCGTACAGATGTCGTATATATTTTTAAGGGAGAGAGTCGTTTTGCATCGCCGAACGCTCTCTCCCTCTTTTTGTAAGGTTTTCCGGCTCCGGAGAAAGGAGCCAGAATGTTGCTGTTTTTGTTTCACGAAAAGAAGCGCGGCGTTATTTTTCCCGGCTTTACTTGATACCTTTAGAGACTTGGCGTTTCAGGACAGGGTCAAAGAAAGTGCAGTGATTTCAAGGAGGAAAAATAACGATGTCAAGAAAAATATTATTTATGTTTATCGCGCTTATGGCGGCGTTTCTATTGCCGGCCGGCAGCGCGCGGGCGGCGGACTGGATTGAGTCCGCCGACGTCAGTTGGTACGAGGCGAACTCCGCCGACGTCACCTTTACGATCAACACGCCGGAGGAGCTCGCGGGACTCGCGAAGCTCGTCAACGACGGGACGCAAACTTTTCTCAACAAGACGGTAAAGCTCGGAAAAGATATCGACCTGGGCGGCAAGGTGTGGACGGGTATCGGGATAACGGGGAAAACATTCAAAGGATTGTTTGACGGCCAGGGATACACCGTAGGCGGCCTCGGCGCTATCAAGTGCGGAGCGCCGGGCGGAGAGTATATCGGATTCTTCGGCATACTCAACGGTGGTCTCACCTTAAATATCAGGAACCTCAACGTCACGGGAAATGTCTCCGTCGCTCCGGAAACCATCGCGGGAAGAGACTATCTGGGTTACCGCGTCGGCGGCATCGCCGGCTGGGCGCAGGGAGCAGCCGCGACCAGCTCGATAGAAAACTGTTCCTTTAAAGGCAGCGTAAAGGGGTACGGCGACGGATATGTCGGAGCGATAGCCGGATATGGCGCCATGGTGCTTCGCAACTGCAGCGCCGAGGCGTATATAACCACCGATAACTCGGGAAACGACAAAAACACTACCGTTACCTGCTTGGGCGGCCTCTGTGGAAATGCCAACCAGCCGATAGAAAACTGCTTTTTCAGCGGTTCGATAAAGAACGCCGAGGCCGTGGGCCCAGTCAGCGCGGGGGGCATTGCCGGCACCACCGGCACGGGGGCCGCTCTCACGAATTGCGCCGTCTCATGCGACATTGACGTCATCGGCGGACAGCATCCCACGGTTAACATCAACCGCGCCGGATATATGAATAACGCCGGCGGGATAGCAGGAGTCGTTCAATGGCAGGCAATAGTGGGATGTTCGGCGCAGGGAAGCATAAAGATCAGGTCGGCGGCGGCGGGAGACGCCTTTGTGAACGCCGGCGGCATTGCCGGTGTCAAAGACAACAGCCAGGACCTTGACTTTGAACACTGTTCGTCCGTAATGAAGACCGACTCCTCCGGCCACGCGGGAAGTTTAGTAGGATTCATTCCGGAACCCACTAATATTAAAATGTATCAATGCGAGTGGCTGGCGGGAGAGGGGTTCCCCTCAGACTGTTACGCGGCCGACGTCGACATTCCCGAAAATAGGCTCAAACTCAGCGTTACGAAGGTGACCGACGCCGCCGAGCTGACGCCCGTCGCGCTCATTTCCGCGCCGACGGTGCGGATACTGGAGAACCAAAGCTATACGCAGAAGGCGATCTCCTTCCCCTCCGCCGCGGGAAAAACGGACGGTCTCGCCTGGTCATGGGGGACGGCCGACAGCACCGTCGCCTCGATAGTCTCCTCTGTCAGAGAAAGCGCGCTGGTCAGGGGCGTCAAAGCGGGCGCGACATATATACTGGCCTCGACAAACGGCTTCCTCGGTGAAAATTCATGGACGGCAAAGACCTACGCCGCCGTCACCAAGGTGATGCTCACCTCTCTCGCGCTTGACGCGGAGTCTGTCACGCTGACGGGCGCCGGCGATTCAAAGATCATAACCGCCTCTCTGCTGCCGGCGGAAGAGGTGTCGTATCCCGTTTTACGCTGGGACCTTAAGGTGACCTCGGGCGACGCGGCGGCGGTCGACGACATAGAGTTGACGCACGTCGGCAGTTCGAGACAGTTGAAGGCGACCCTGCTCAAATACGTGCCGGGGGCCCAGTATCTGCTTTCTGCCTATACGGTGGACGGGTCGGAGCTTTCAGCCGACGTCGTCGTCAACACGGCGGAGGAAAAAGCCCCCGACGGCGGTTCGCACAGTTCAGGCGGCTGCAATGGAGGCGGTTACGGCTGGCTTTCGCTCTTTATGGTCCTTCCGTTTGCCGCTTCGGTTTTAAAAAAACGGAGCGCCATAAACGGAGGTAAGAATCATGAATAAGAGCTTTAAGAAACTCGGACGGAACCTCGCGCTTGCGGCGGCGGCCATATTCGTCGTAATTCTCTTTGCCGGTTCGATGATAGGCGCGTCGGATTCGTGGACGCCCGATACGTCATGGTACGACAATTACAAGAATGAGCGCGGGAGCGCGGAAAATCCATTTCTGATCTCCTCCCCCGAAGAGCTGGCCGGCCTCGCGAAGATAACCAATGTCGCCTTCGGCCAATGGGGGGTCACAAAGGTGAGCCTCAAGGACAAGCACATCCTCCTGACGCGCGACATCAACCTCGAAGACAAGGAATGGGCGCCCATCGGATGGTATCTTAGTTATACGGAGAAATCATCATGGGGGTCTGTTACCAAAGAATATGCGGGCTTCGACGGCAACTTCAACGGCGGCGGCCATACGATCTCCGGACTGAAGATAGAGACATGCGAAAACGTTCCGCTGTACAGCTCGAAACAGACCGAGGCGGCGGGCCTTTTCGGCTATATTTCCATCGACGGTAAGGTGAGAAACCTTGTTGTAAAAGGAAAGGTCAACGCCTCCGAATGCGAAGGCGTCGGCGGTATCGCCGGCTGGGCGGACGGCCTCATCGAGAACTGCGTCACCGACGTCGAAGTGCGGGCCACAAGTTCCAAAAGGGGCTACGCGGGCGGCATCGCGGGGCTCAACGGCGGGCCGCAGGGCGACGATATGACGAGTGGAAACCCCTATGCCATTATCCGCAACAACGTCGTTCTGGGAAGCGTCTTTTCCACGCCGGCCTCCTTCGCGTACGCGGGCGGCATCGTGGGATTCTCCCACTGGTATAAGGGAGAGGTGCTGAATAACGTCGCGCTGAGCCCCTCCATAGTCTCAGGGATGGACGCGGGCGGTATCTTCGGAGGCTTCAACAGTTTTGTGACCGCCGACAACGTCTCCGCCGCGCAAAAGCTCGCCGGCGCTCCCGGATATGTCGGAGGCGTCGTAGGCGCTTTCGGTTGGGGCTACCAGAACTGCTATTGGCTTTCCGTAAACCGCGATCAGCCAGTCGGCGGCATCACCGACCCCGCAAAGCTTCCGGTAACGGCGGTCGCGATGGATACCGATAATCTTAAGACCATCAAAAGCGGCGAAACGCGCGATATCCATATCACCGCATACCCGCTTACGGCCGACGCCTCCTCTCTTAAATACACGTGGAGCGTGGACAAGTCAAAGCTTGAGGTGATAAAGGGAGCGGGAACGCCGACGCTCACCGTGAAGGCAAAGGACGGCGCGGGGACGGAAGATCTCTTCGCCGTCATCTCCGCCGACGTCTATGGTTTGCTTGGACATACCGAGTCACAGTCGGGAGGATCTGTCGTTTATATCTCCAACTTTGAGACGACGGCCTCCGTCCAGGGCGTCCTTAAAATCACGCAAGGCGCGATCCCCGTCGAGGGAATTACGGCCTACGGTTCAAACACCGCGTGGAAAGAGGGCGAGACCCGGGTGCTGGGAGCCTCTGTAAGACCTTCGGACGCCGATGCCCGCGATGTCGTCTGGACGCTCTCCGCTGTAAGCGGCGCCGCGTCGTCGGAAGATGTCATCATGGAAGATGCCGGAAACGGGAATCTTTCGATACTCCTCCGTTCCGGCCATGAAAAGGATTACGCCTACACATTTACGGCGGCGACCGCGGACGGTAAATTCTCAGACTCGATAACGGTAGTCGGAGACCCGGTGACAGATGTTGAAATCTCCGGATTCATCCCGACCGGCGACGCCGTTCCTAATTATATCGACGCGGTGAAGCCAGTGGGAGCGACGAGCGCGGTCATAGAAGATATCGCCGCCGCGGTCGGCGTCGACGTCTCCGTCTTCAGAGTCGGTTTGAACGGAGTCCTTTACCTTAACAGCGAAACGGTGAACGCGGCTGTCAAAGACGCGGAGGATAGGGACAATCTTAAAGTGACGGCGATAATTCCTCTGCCGCTCTTCTCAGTGAAGGTAAGCGCCGCGGGCAAGATCGCGGCCGCCGGCATGATTATCAGCGGAGACCGCCTCATGGCAGAGACGCCGCAGAAGGTGGCGCTTGTCAAGACACGCCCCGACGGGACAGGCGAGTTCTTCACCTACGCGGAGGATCAGGACGCCATCGGCAACAAGCGCTTTACGCTGCAGACGATGGACGATAAGACAATGGCGCCGACGGATAAGATCGATCCGGCGCAAACATACAAGCTGGTGCTTTACATCCAGGACAACGGCGGTTTTGACATCGATCCGGCGGACTGCTCCATTATCGACCCGGTCGCCATAGTCAAGCTCGCGGAAGAGACGCCGGCCCCCTCCGGCAGTTCGTCGGGCGGATGCAACGCGGGCGTCGCCGGCATAATGCTGCTGGCGGTGATCCCCCTGCTTACGCGCGCCGCAAAGAAGAAGTCGTAAAGGCAATTCGGCAAAGCCTGC
This sequence comes from Cloacibacillus evryensis DSM 19522, assembly GCF_000585335.1. NCBI lineage: Bacteria > Thermotogati > Synergistota > Synergistia > Synergistales > Synergistaceae > Cloacibacillus > Cloacibacillus evryensis. The sequence continues at coordinate 463,650 of NZ_KK073872.1, read as the reverse complement.
CGGCTTCAGGCGGGCTTTGCCAAGTCACCAATAAAAATGAGGAGGAACTAATATGCACAAAAAGTTTACCGCACTGCTGCTGGCCCTCTGCCTGCTGGCGATATCATTGCCGGCCCGGGCCGACTTGCTCTTCACAAGACAGGACAACAGTTATGCCAACACCGCCTTAGGCATCATTCAAGGCTCGGGAGTCCCCGTCTCTCCGCTCGTCAGCAACATGGGAGGAAACGCCGGGCAGGGTATCTATCCGTTTAAGAACGCGGACGGGTATTTCCGCGTCGCCGTGACACTCTATACGTCAAACGGCACGGACGTCATCTCGATCTATAACCCCGGCGAGCAGTCGCAGTGGACGCAGCCCTCGGCGTGGAAGGCGCCGCTGCGTGAGGCGACGACGACGCTGCACAACACGAGGACCATGGTGGAGCTGAACGGCAATCTTTACGCCACGGCTTACGACATCCCTATCGTCAGCCGCGTCACCACGGCGGGCGACGTCTACAAACAGGATAAGAAGTACGAGTATTATCACAACGACTCTAAATATGACGGACACGGCGAGGGCCTGTGCGCCTATAACGGCAGTCTCTACGCCATCTTTACCGGCGCGAACGACCCATGGGACACGGAGCACGGCTCGTACAGGGCAAACTGTCTCGTCAAGCTCGACGCGGATCTCAACGAAGTTACGAGCGTCGATATGAAGGGCAGGAATCTTGACGGCTTCACACCGGGCGCATACTCACAGAAGGACGGCATGCTTTATGTCGCGACGCTCGGCGGTGTTCAGCTGTTCGGAGATAAGTGGAACACCGGCTCCTGCATAGAGGCCGCTAATCTGGCGACGATGGAGGTCAAGAGCCTCATCACCGCGGAAGAAATGAACGCGAAGGACCCGACCTTCAAGCACATGTTCGACGCCGTTGCCTTTGCCGGCGACAAGGTCTATGTACAGGCCGCCAAATGGACCGCCGGCGAGGACTATTCTTCGGGCTACAGCATCAGGGTCTACGAGACGACGCTTGAAAAGCTGCAAAAGGGCGATCTCGGCACGCTGCTGAAGGATTTCAACGGAGACTACGGTTATCGCCTCGGACTGGTATATGACGAGAAGACCGGTTACCTCTGGGCCGGCGTCGGCTACAGTCTCTGGCGCTATGACGGCTCCTCCTGGACGGAATTTGGCAGCAACGCGCTGAGCGGCAACATTTCCGCTTACACCGCCGTAAATCCGATCGGGACGATCACGCCTGAAGATCCCGACACGCCCTCCGGAGACGGCGGCGGCAGCGGCGGATGCAGCGCCGGATATGGGCTGCTCGCGCTTCTCGCCATTGTCCCGGCGGCGCTGAGAAGAAAGAAAAACTAGAGAGTATCGAACAGCATGAAATGCCGCGAGACGGGGACGCATAATACCGAGACTGTATAACGGCAGGCGTTCCCGCCCCGCGCCAGGCATCTTCGAGGCGTCATCGGCACGTCTAAACGCCGATTTCCTTCGGGAGGGGAAAACGATAAACTGCGATTTACGCGATTGCGAGGAAAGATAAATAGCGATTTAGCGGGCATCCACAAAAAGCCGTTTGTCGATATTCAACGATTTTGGTTTAGATTTTGCCCTTGCCTCCCTCGCCGAGGGAGGTGGCCCGAAGGGCCGGAAGGAGTTTTGACCTTGGGTTGTGCTTTGCTCTTGATCTTATCATCTTCCGCTTCTTCCGCGGCTGTCGCCGCGGGCTCCGTTCGGCGCGAAAACCGCGCGCCAAACGGAGCAACACTCCTTCCGTCATGACGCGGAAAAACACCGCGTCATGCCACCTCCCTCGGCGAGGGAGGCTTTAAAAGCATAAATCGTAAAAAACGTGCGGCTGCCACCTCTGGTGTGCCTACCAGCCGAATCGCACAAATCAGAAAAACTCTGATTTGGCTCCCTGGCCGCCTCGGCGAGGGAGGCTTTAAAGGCGCTAAATCGCAATTTATCTTTCCTTCGCGATCGCGTAACCCGGCGTTTCTCCGCTGTCGGCCTATCGATGCGTTTGTCCCGGACAATGCCGCCCCGCCGGTTGACAAAATGAAGCGAAGGGATATTCTCATAAATATGCTGCCGGCCGCCGCCGGAGGGAGGCTTGGTCTTTGATGAATTATTCCGTTATAGCTTACAGTACGGTCTGCGACGTGGAAGATTTTGTCGCCTCGTGCGTGGATGTTCCGAAATTCCTCGGCTTTTGCCGCGAATGTCATAATTACGGCAATAACTGGATGTGCCCGCCCTTTGATTTTGACCCGCTCGACATCTGGCGCTCCTACGAAAAGATAAAACTCTTCGGCCTGCGGATGACTCCCGCGCGCGAAGGCGGGGAGGGAAAGAGCGCGGCGGAGCGCGCCAAAGAGATAATTTCAAAGGAGAAGCGCCGGCTGATCGGCGAGCTTCTGGAAGAGGAGAAGAAAATCCCCGGCAGCCTCAGCTTTTTCGCCGGCTCCTGCGAGCTCTGCCCCGTGTGCGCGAAGGTGACGAACGAACCCTGCCGCCGCCCCGCGATGGCGCGCCATTCGATAGAGTCGCTCGGCGCGAACGTAAGCCTCGCGATGAAGAGGTATCTCGGCCTCGACATCCTCTGGATAAAGGACGACAGGCTGCCCGAGTATCTCACGCTGGTGGCCGCGCTGCTGCTGCCGCGCTGAAGCGCGGCCCCGGGGTGAGGGCGGGGCCGCGCGCGTTGCTGTCTATCGTTTCCTAATTCGCCGTCTCCACGGGGTCGGAGTCTTTGAGGTTCCGCCCTCCCGAGAGGACGACGAGGGTTCCCTCCGCAAGCCCAGATTTCACCGAGGTCTTGCCGTTCTGCGAGGCGCCCTTTTCGATTTTGACCGTCTTAATCTTTCCATCCTCCACCGTCATGACGGTGCCGTCGTCGGCGATCGCCTCCGTGGGGATGAGCAGCGGGCGTTCTTCGGCTTTTTGTACGAAACGGACGTTCGCGAACATGCCCGGTTTAAGGATATAACCCGCGGCGGCGTTGTCCACCAATATCTCCGCGGTCACGGTGCGCGTCGATTCGTCGACGTAGGGATTTATCACGGAGACGCGTCCGGTGAAGCTTTTGCCGCCGGCGCTCTCACAGCTTACGGAGGCCGTCATCCCTTTGCCGATGCCGTTTATATCCTTTTCCGGTATCTCGACGACGGCGCGCAGCGTGTCGACGCGCGCGACGCGCACCGCGTTCGTGCCGGAGGTGACGAGCGTGCCCGGCGTGAGGTCGTAGTCCTCCATCACGACGCCCGTTATCGGCGCGCAGAGCCGGTATTCGGCGAGGTTGACGCCTTTTGCCGCCAATTGGGCGCGGGCCTGCGAGACGGAGGCCCGCGCGCGTTCGTAATCCGCCTTCGCCGTGGCGAGGGTCGTGGCGCGGCTGTCATATTCCTGCTGCGTCGCGTAGCCCTGTTTGCGCAGGCGGCCGTAGCGCTTGTACTCGCGATTGGCGTCTTCGAGCTCCGCCTTCGACTGTTCGGCCTCGGCCTTTGAAACGGCGAGCTGCGCCTTCTGCGAATCGTATTCTGCCGCGGGTTCGCCGCTGTCCAGTTCGATCAGGAGCTGACCGGCCTTCACACTGTCGCCGCGCTTTACGCGGATGGATTTTACGCGCGCCGTCACCTTGGCGTTTATCTCCACCTCTTCAAGCGCCTTCAGCGTCGAAGTGGTGGTGAATCCCTCTTCTATGCGCGCGCCGTATTCGGCTTTGGCTGCCTCGACGCGCGCGGGGCCGCTTTCCGCCCCGGCTTCGTCCCCATTCTCCCCGCCCGCAGTCAGGCGCAACGCGCCGCAGGCCGCCGCGAGCAGCAGCAGGGCCGCGATAATTATTGTCTTTTTTCTGTTCATCATGCGTTACCTCCGTCAGTTGACGCCGATCGTCTTTTCTATGAGCTCCCCGCCGGCGCGCCATAATGAGGCCAGAGCCGAGCGGTATTCTTTGAGATATCCCGCGAGTTTTTTGTCGGCGTCGGTAAGGTCGCTCCGCGCCTGGATCACGTCGAGCTGCGAATTGACGCCCTCTTTATAGCCGACCTCCGCGTAGCCGAGGCTTTCTTTGGCAAACGAAACCTCAGTTACGGCGGCCGCCGCGCTTTCGGCGGCGCTTGCCAGCGACAGGCGGCAGTCGGTGATTTCCGCCAGGATCGCCTCCTCCTTATCGCACAGCGAGTTTACCGACTGCGTCAGCTTCGACCTGGCGGCCGTAACGTCGCCCGCGCCCTTGCCGCCGTCGAAGAGCGGCACGGAGAGCGACAGCTTCGCCGACCATTCGTCTTTGCTTTCAAGGATCTTGTCGCTCGTATCTTTATAATCGTAGCCGTAGCCGCCGGAGAACGAAACGGAGGGCTTGAGGGCGCTCGCCGCGACGACGATCTCTTTTTCGTCGATCTTGCGCTGCGCCGCGAGTTTTTTGTAATCGCCGCGCCTTTCGAGCGCCCGCGCGTGGTATTCACGAACGGATATGCTCTCCGGCAGAGGCGTTCCCGCCAAAGACAGATCGTCATGCAGGCCGTCCGTGAGCTCCAATCTCGTCTCCGGAGCCAGTTGGAGCAGACGGCAGAGCGCGATGCGCGCGGAGTCGAGGTCGTTTTTCGCGGAGATGTATTCCGCCTGCGAGCCGGCGCGCTGCTGTCTCATGCGCGACAGGTCGAGGTTCGTCGCGACGCCGACCTCCACGCGCTTCGTCTCTTCTTCGACGGCGCGCTCATAGTAATCGAGCGCGCTCTTGACCGCCGTGACGACGGAAGCGCGATAGAGCGTTTCGCAGTAGGCCTTCCAGACGTCGAGCACGATCGACTCCCGCGTATCGTAGAGATAGTCTCCCGCCTGCGCGACGCCGAGCTTTCCCTGCTCCGAGAGCGCCCTGTTTTTGCCGCCGTTATAGAGCGTGTAGGAGAGCTGAGCGCCCAGCGTCCGCTCGTCGGTGTTTTGTGTGCCGGCGGAATTGTCGCTCGTGCCGGCGGCGGAGCCGGCGAGGTCGATCTTCGGCAGCAGAGCCGAGGACTGAGACTGGCTCTCGCCGGCGGCGCGCCGCACGTCTTCGCTTGCGTTGACGACGCTGACGTTCTGCGCCAGAGCCAGCGAAAGCGCCTCTTTCATCGAGAGCTTCAGCGCCGCCCCGCCCGTTTCCGTCTTAACGGAGGCGGCGGAGGCCGTCCCCGCGGCGATCACGAACAGCGCGAGTGCCGCGGCCAGCGCGATAAATAAGAAAAACCTTTTCATGATCTTGCCTCCTCCGTTCTTCCGACATTGCTTTTCAGTCTCCTCCGCGCCCAGGCGCAGGCCCTCTCCTTTACGTCGTCAAGTATCAGATAGACGACGGGGACGACGAAAAGGGTCAGCAGCGTCGAAGTGAAGAGGCCCCCGAAGATGGCGACCGACATCGGCTGGCGCGATTCCGAGCCCTCGCTGAGCTTCAGCGCCGCCGGTATCGCCCCGATCAGCGTCGAGAGAGCCGTTATAAGGATCGCGCGCAACCGCATCGGCGCGGCCCTGACCACCGCCTGGACCTTGTCGCAGCAGCGTTCGCGCTCCTGCTTGATGAAATCTATGAGGATGATCCCGTTGTTGACGACGATGCCGACCAGCAGGATGAGCCCCATATAGCTCATCATGTTGAGCTTGCAGCCGGAGAGCCAGAGCAGTCCGAAGGCCCCCGGCGTCAAAAGCGGTAGCGTGAACATGATGGCGAAGGGGTGGATGAACGACTCGAACTGGATCGCCATGATCACGTAGACGAGGATGATCGCGACGACGAGCGCGGTAAAGAGGCGCGCGAACTCCTCCTGCTGTGTCTTGGTCTGGCCGGAGGCGACCAGGCTGACGCCGGAGTCCCGGGGGATATATTTGCCGGCCAGCTTCGTGAGCAGCGCCGCCGCCTCTCCGGTCGAAAAATTCCGCGTGACGTTCGCCGATATCGAGAGGGAGCGCTGACGGCTGTAGCGCTTGACGACGTTCGGCGCCAAAGTTTTCCTGACGCTGAGGACGCCGGGGGCCTGAATGATGTCGCCCGCCCCCGTCTTGAAATATATTTTGCCGATATCCGCCGCATCCGAGCGCTTCGCGCGTTCGGCCATGACGCGGATGTCATAGCGGTAGCCGTCCTCCTTGTAGACGCCGGCCTTCGTACCGCCGAGGTAGGCCTGCAGCTCGTTCGACATGGAGCGCACGTCAATATCCATCGTGTCGGCGAGGCCGCGGTCGATCTCCACCTCCAGCTGCGGCTTGTCGATGCGCACGTCGGTCTCGACGTCGCGGACGTTGCCGCCCGCTTCGGCTTCGGCGATTATCTTCTTCGATATATCAAGCAGCGTCGCGGTGTTCCCGCCGACGAGCACCATTTCGACATCCTTGCCGGCAAAGGTGGTGAAGGTCGCGGTGACGTCGCGGAACGGCGCGGTCAGCGCGCGGACCTCGTCCATCACCTTATTTATGTCGCCGCGCTGCTTCTTCGGGTATAGCTGTACATAGAGTGTTCCGTTGTTGCTCTGGTTTCCCGAGTCTGTGCCGATATTCGCGTAGGTATACTCGACGGCCTTGTGCCGCCGCACGGCGCGCCCAAGTTCGCGGAATACCCGCCCTGATTCCTCGATCTCCGTCCCCGACGGCAGCTCGCACTTGATCATGAAGGAGCTCTCATCGTCGTCGGCCATGAACTGCGTCCCCGTGTTCATGACCAATACCATCCCGATGACGAACATCCCCGCGGCGACGGCCATCGTCGCCGCCCGGTGCGCCACGGCACGTTTGAGCAGCAGCCGGTAGCCGCGCTCGAGCTTAGAGAGCAGCATGCCGCAGATGCGCGCCGCGCGCCCCGGCTTGCCCTTATCCAGGATGCGCGAGCAGAGGAAGGGCGTGAGCGTCATCGAAAGCACGAGCGAGAGCGAAATCGTCAATATCACCGTGACGCCGAAGGCAAAGAAGAGCTTGCCGATCACCCCGCTCATGAAGGCGACGGGAGAAAAGACCGCTATCGTGGTCAGCGCGCCGCCGATGACGGAGAAGGAGACCTCGTTGGCCCCCTCGCGCGCCGCTTCGTAGCGCAGCAGCCCGCCCTTCATGCGGCGGTCGACATTTTCCATGACGACGGTCGTCGCGTCCACCACCATGCCGACGGCGAGCGATATCCCCATCATCGATAAGTTGTTGAGCGTAATGCCCATGTATCTCATGAGTATAAAACTGCCGATGAGGCAGACGGGGATCGTTATCACCGTGACGAAGGTGGCGCGCAGCGTCTGCATGAAAAAGAGCATCAGCAGCGCGCAGAGCAGCACGGCGCTGAAAACGTCGGAGGTGACGCCGGAAAGCGACCGCCGGATAAAGTCCGACTGATTATAGATGATCTTGAGGCCGATGCCTGAGGGCAGGCTTTTTTCCGCGTCATGCAGGTAGGAGACGACGTCGTCGCAGAGCTGCACCTCGTTGACGCCGCGCTGCTTCTTCACGCCGACGAGGATCGTGTCGTCGTCGTTGAACTGCGCGACGTTCTCCCGGTTTTCAAAACCGTCCGCCACATCCGCGACGTCTGCGAGGCGGATCACCGTGCCGCCGCGCACGGCGACGGCGAGGTTTTTCAGCTCCTCGACCGAGGCGTATTCGCCCATCACGCGCACATCGACGTCGGAGCGGCCGAGGATCACGCTGCCGGCCGGCAGCTCGACATGCTTTTTATTGACCGCGTCGGTGATATCCGAGGTGACGAGGCCGCGCGACCGCAGCCGCTCCGGGTCGACCCAGATCCTGATCTCGCGCTCGCGCATACCGGGTGTCACGACCTCGCCGACGCCGTTTATCGCCTGGAGCTTGGTCTTCAATATCTTGTCGACGTAGTGGACCTTCTCCTTATAGGAAGCGTCGCCGGTGACCGCGATCTGAACGAGCGAAGAGTCGCCGACGTCAAGCTTGGAGACGGTCGGCGTCTCAGCCTCATCGGGAAGATCCGCCAGAGCGAGATTGACCTTGTCGCGCACGTCGGCCGCCGCGTCGTCGATGTCGCGGTCGATGTCGAACTCGATCGTCGTCACCGCCTGCCCCTGATAGCTGGCGGAGCTCAGCGAGCTGATGCCGGAAATGCTGTTGAGCTGCTCCTCAAGGACGTCAGTAACGTCGTTGTCCATGACCGCCGCCGTCGCTCCCGTCATCGTCGTCGAAACGGAGACGACGGGAAGGTCGATATCTGGCGTATCCTGCATCCCCATGCCGCCGTAGGACATGAGGCCGAAGACGACGACGGCGATCGTGCTGATGATCACCGTCACGGGGCGGCGCAGCGATGTATCTATAACGTTCATCTATTTTTCGTCCCGCTTTTCGTGAATCGAGACGCCGTCGATGATCATATCCATCAGATCGTCGAACATCCCGCCCACGGCGGGGGTAAAATTCTGGTCGAAATTCGAGCGTACCTCAAGCCCGTCGAACGCCGCGGTGAAAAAGATCTCCAGCGTCTCCGGCGGCAGCGGCTTGAAAGCGCCCTCGTCGACGCCGCGTTTGAAAAACCTCACCATCGCGCTGCGGACACGGTCGGCAGGGTCCCTGACAAACATCTTTTTTTCCTCTTTAGAGGCCGATTTCATGTGCATCTCTATCATCACCATACGCAGGAAACGAAAATCAGTCATCTTTTCCAGCCCCCGGCTCATGCTCGCGCGCAAAATATCACGACAGTCGCCCTCCGCCGTGAACAGCGCCTCAACATCGTGCGCCACCTCATCAAAAAGCTGCTCGTTGACGAAGACGATGACGTCGAGCTTGTCCTTAAAATAGTTGTAGAGCGTCCCTTTGGCGACGCCTACCGCCGCGGCGAGCTTCTCCATCGTGAAGCCGCCCCAGCCGTCGTCCTTCAAAATGCGGCAGCTCTCGCTGAAGACCCGCTCCCTTATCGCCTTATCCATTATTTCGCGCCTCACGTCGTTTACCTTTGGCATAAAAATTCCTCCCCGCCATTTATGCGGCCGTCGCCGTTATCAGAGTGTCAAAATAAAAAATGACCATCGGTCATTAAAATGACTAACGGTCAGTATAATACTAAAACATCGATCTTGCAACAGGCGGGCGGGAATTTTATTGCCCGGCAAACAGATACAGAGGACCGGAAGGTGCAGTCCCGGTCCCCTGTATCTGTTTGCGTGTATTGGGTCTTTCTATAAAATTCCTGTTGGGGGAGGAATTTTTTCCTTAACTATGCGGCCTGCGTCGACTTCGCGGCCTTTACGGCTTCCTTGTCGAAATAGCAGCTCTTGAGCAGCTCTTCCATCTGCTTGGGCGTGATCGCCCTCGGGTTCGAGCCGGTGCAGGCGTCGCCCACCGCAAGCTCCGCTACCTTCGGCAGCTTCTCCATGAACTCCTTCTCGTCGATGATCCCGCCCTCGTAGTCCTTGATGCGCGTGGGGATGTCGAGCTGGGCGTTGAGGCCGTTGATATGGTCCACGAGCGCCTCTACGAGCTCCGCGGTCGTCTTGCCCTCAAGGTGCAGGTACTTCGCGATCTTCGCGTAACGCTCGGCCGCCGCGGGCTCCGCCGCGTTGAAGCGGATCACCTTCGGCAGGTACATGGCGTTCGCGCAGCCGTGGACGATGTGGCCGCCGCTGTAGGCCGCGCCGGTTTTATGCGCCATCGAGTGGACGATGCCGAGCAGCGCGTTCGAGAAGGCCATGCCCGCGAGGCACTGCGCGTCGTGCATCCTGTCGCGCGCCGCCATATCGCCGTTGTAAGACTTGACAAGGTTCTCGCTGACCATCTCGATCGCGTGCAGCGCGAGAGGGTCGGTGTAGTCGCAGTTCAGCGTCGAGACATAAGCCTCGATCGCGTGGGTCATCGCGTCCATGCCGGTGTGCGCCGTCAGCTTCTTCGGCATCGTCTCGGCAAGTTCGGGGTCTACTATCGCCACGTCGGGCGTGATGTTGAAATCCGCCAGCGGGTACTTGATGCCCTTCGCGTAGTCGGTGATGACGGAGAAGGCCGTAACCTCCGTCGCCGTTCCAGACGTCGAGGGGATGGCGCAGAACTTCGCCTTCTGGCGCAACGTCGGGAAATTGAAGGGGATGCAGAGGGCCTCGAAGGTCGTGTCGGGGTATTCATAGAAGGCCCACATCGCCTTCGCCGCGTCGATCGGCGAACCGCCGCCGATGGAGACGATCCAGTCGGGCTGGAACTCGCGCATCACAGCCGCGCCCCTCATGACCGTCTCGACTGAGGGATCCGGTTCGACGCCTTCAAAAAGGCGCACCTCCATGCCGGCCTCTTTAAGATACTGTTCGACTCTGTCGAGGAATCCAAAGCGTTTCATGCTGCCGCCGCCGACAACGACGATGGCCTTTGTGCCCTTGAGTGTTTTAAGCGCTTCCAGCGAACCCTTTCCGTGATAGAGATCGCGCGGTAATGTAAATCTTGCCATGATATATTCCTCCGATACGTTTAAGTTTTTATTTTTTGTACTGCTTTGTTAATCGCTTTACATTTGGTATTGTACCTGACGCCGCCAATATTTGAAGATACGGAAAAGGAATATCGCTATACTTTTATCGATATATCATTATCTAAAAAAATCAAGGCAGACGCATCAACAAACCGCCAGAGAATGATAAATCGGCGTAAATCGGCGTTTATACGCACGACTAACTTCATAACCGAGGGCCTGCCAATGCTCGCCGCACACTAGTGCGCCTCCGCTTGGCAGGCCCTCGGTTATTTCGTTATTCGCACGTCTAAACGCCGATTTATATTTTTAAGCCTCCCTCCCCGAGGGAGGTGGGCCGGCGCGCGGTTTTTGCGCCGGGTCGGAAGGAGTGTTGTACTGTTTGGCGCGGTTTTCCGCGCTAAACAGTGCCCGCGGCGCAAGCCGCGGAAGAGGATAAGGCCAGAACAAAAACAAAACCCAAGGTCAAATCGAGTAGGAGGCCTCCCATTATTTGAGAGGCCGTCCTCTGGTGAAACTACTAAGCGACCTGCTCAGCTCCTTGTTCCCTACGGTCACGTTCGCTGGCAGTCTGCTTATCACACCACCGTACGTACCGTTCGGTATACGGCGGTTTGGTAACGAGCGCGCATTGCCTCATATCGCAGCAGGATATCGTCATATCCCTGCGAGGCGAGGTATTTGTTGGTCAGTGAGGTGGTCAGTATCCACGTTCTGGCTATATGCCAGCATCCGAGCCTGCTGTTTGCCCATCGCCACGCGTCCCTGTGATGGATCCCCAGCTGCCTGAGGTTCTTGTATTTCGGCCATATCCTTTTCCACTGTTTCCAGTAGATTTGCCGTATCCTGCGTCTTATCCATCCAGTCAGCTGTAACATCGCGCTTTTCATTTCGGCTATCGCATAGTAGCCCAGCCATCCCGTCGTGTATTTCCTGAGGTTTAGCATGATGGTCTCTATCGAGCGTCCCTGATTCCTGGCGGTAAGTTTTCGGATTTTGTCTTTGAACCGTTTCAGGCTTTGTTCGTGTGCCCTTATCTTCGTTTCTCCTTTGCTAGGGTAGAGGGAGAAACCAAGAAATTTGAGTTTTGTTGGGCTTCCGATACAACTTTTCTTTTGGTTCACTTTGAGTTTAAGCGTTCCTTCAAGATAGCTGACGCAGTTCTCCATTACTCTTTGGGCGGCTCTTGCGCTTTTGACATATATGTTGCAGTCGTCGGCGTATCTTACAAATTTGTGTCCTCTGTTTTCCAGCAGTTTGTCAAATTTTGTAAGGTAGATGTTGGAGAGGAGCGGTGAGAGGTTGCCTCCCTGCGGAGTTCCTTCTGTGGTCGAGCTGATGAGCCCGTTTTCCATTACTCCGCTTTTTGAGGTATTTCCTGATGAGCCTTATTACACGCTCGTCTTTTATCTCTTCCCGAAGCATCTTTATGAGCAGGTTGTGGTTGACTGTGTCAAAGTATTTGGCCAGGTCGATATCCACTGATACTTTGTATCCCTGTTCGTAATATATCCTCGCCTGTTCTATTGCCTGATGGGCGCTTCTCCCTTTGCGGAATCCATAGCTGCCGTCGGAGAATTGCTTCTCGAATATTGGCGTCAGCACTTGGGAGATGGCTTGCTGTATCATACGGTCTATGACCGTGGGGATTCCCAGCTTGCGCTTTCCTCCGTCCGCTTTGGGGATTTCGACTCTCTTTACTGCCTGGGGCCTGTAGCTTCCATCATAGAGGCTTTGGATAAGTTCGGGATAGTGCTCCTTCAGGTGTCCATACATCGCTTGGACTGTCATTCCGTCTATGCCTGACGCACCTCCGTTTTTGACTACCCGTTTGTACGCCTCTGCCATGTTCGCTCTGGTGAGGATACATTCGAGCAACGTTTGCGCTCTTTCTTCTCCTGCGTTTTCTGTGTGGGCAATACTCGGCGCTTTCATGGTGCTTTCCGCTTCCAGCTTGTCCTCGCATGAACAGCCTGCTTGCGCAGTTTTCTGCTTTCTTCGCATTGCCCGACCTTCTTTCGTCTGAGAAGTTTGTTACCGTTCGGCCCTTCCTGATTGTTTTTCTTTCACCAGTACTATGGCCTCTGCTGACTTCTTGCGGTTCATCCATCCATCTCTGGGTGGATTGCACTCAGGTTAAGCCCCCGCAAGATCTCCCCGAGTAAGCACATAAACTTTCTCCTCATATATCCGCCGCATTTACACCATGGGATTCGTGCAGTGTAGGACTTTGTCTTGGGGGTAGACTCGTCCGTCCCATAATGCCTCACATGCGGTCCCTGTTCGTCGGACCGAGGTTTTGCCTCCGGCTTCCTTCAGATTCCACCTCACGATGGACACCCTTGCCTTTGGCTAACAGTTCACACTGCAATGCCTGTAGCGGACTTACACCGCCTAGTTTATGTGCATGTCGGGCGCACCTCTCCCTCACCCCGCTTCGCGGGGAGCTCCCTCGGCGAGGGAGCCTTTAAAGGCGTAAATCGCTATTTACCTCTCTCCCGGCCTTTGTTGATGTGTTTGCCCTGACTAAAGGACAGCGGGACTTGACAACCTTCCGCCGCTGTCTGACAATGTAGACGGAATCCCATTATCAATATTATGGAGGCTGCTTATATGTACAAACTCGTTCTTATAAGACATGGCGAGAGCACGTGGAATAAAGAAAACCGCTTCACTGGGTGGCAGGACGTGCCGCTTTCGGAAAAGGGGCTGGCCGAGGCCAGGGCCGCGGGCGGGCTGCTGAAAAAAGAGGGATATCTTTTTGACAAGGCCTACACCTCCGTGCTGCGCCGTGCGATCAAGACGCTCTGGTGCGTGCTTGAGGAGACGGATCTCATGTGGATACCGGTCGAAAAGTCGTGGCGGCTCAATGAGCGCCACTACGGCGCTCTGCAGGGGCTCAACAAGGCGGAGACGGCGGCGCAGTACGGCGACGAGCAGGTGAAGATCTGGCGCCGCAGCTACGCGACGCGGCCGCCGCTGCTGACGAAGGAGGACGAACGCTGGCCGGGCCATGAGAGCCGCTACGCCTCCCTGTCCCCCGACGAGCTGCCGCTCGGCGAGTGCCTAGAAGACACCGTGGCGCGCGTCGTGCCCTACTGGGAAAAGGTCGTCGCCCCCGACGTCAGGTCCGGCAAAAAGCTGATCATCGCCGCGCACGGCAACAGCCTGCGCGCGCTCGTGAAGTATCTTGACGACGTATCGGAGAAGGATATCCTCGAACTGAACATTCCGACTGGGGTGCCGCTCGTCTACGAGCTTGACGAAGACCTCCGGCCGCTGAAGCATTACTACCTCGGCGACGCCGAGGCGATCGCCGCCGCGCAGGCCGCGGTCGCCAAACAGGGCTCGGCGAAGAAATGATCCGGCAAAGATGATCGCGGTATAAAAATGGCGGGGCCTTGCGGCCCCGCCTTCTGCGTTTATAGGAATATACGGATTCGTCCCGCCTTCAGCGCATGCCGCGCGCGGTTATTTCTTCTTTCCGCGCATCGCCAGCGGCAGCAGCACGATCAGCGCGAGGGCCGCGAAGCCCGCGGAGCAGCCGCCCGAAGAACTGCCGGAATCCTCTTGCCTTCCCAGCAGGTAGGCGTTATAGACGTTGAGCAGCCCGTATTTGGAATAGCCGTCTTTTAAGACGTTCTCCGCGCCGTTCATCAGCATCGTCTTTATCTCGTTCGCCGTCTTGTCCGGGTATACGGCGCAGAGCAGCGCCGCCGCTCCCGTAACCATCGGCGTAGCCATCGAGGTGCCGCTCCAGCTGTCATAGCCGTCTCTGTGGTAATCTTTGCTGCCGGCGTAGCTGTAAAATGGCGTCGTGCTCATTATATTGTCGCCCGGGGCCATAACGTCCACCCACTTGCCGCTCGTACTGTAATTTGAGCCGGAGCTTTTGCCGAGGCCGTCGTTTTCGTTAGAGGCGCCGACGGAGATCGTATTGTCAAAACGGAAGCAGGCCGGGTATGAGAGTTTGCCCACGCATTCGGGATCGGTGGGGGCGTCGATGTCCTGCTCCTCGTTGCCCGCCGCCATGCAGACGATGATGCCGGCGTCGCCGGCCAGCTTGACCGCCTGCGCGTAAGGGTCTTTATCCTGATCCACCGGTTCGGTCCAGCGACCGAGAGAGAGGTTGGCGGCGCGTATGTTGAGGCCGTATGTCTTCTTCAGCTCAACAATGTAATTCAGCGCGGCGATAATGTCGATATCATAGGCCCCCGTTCCCCATCCGCTCTTTTCCTCTTTATCCTCCACCACGGTGAAGACGCCCACCGGCAGTATCTTCACCTTCCAGTTGACGCCCGCGACGCCGATGGAGTTGTTGCCGACCGCACCGATGATCCCCGCCACATGTGTGCCGTGGCCGCCGACGTCGCCGACCGTCGCGTAATCCACCTGGTTCACGTTGGTTATCGTTACGTCGCCCGACGGCGTGCCGCTCCTTACGACGTCGGTGACCGTTCCGTTGTCATGGAACATCTTGCCGTAGGTGCCGTCGGGCAGTTTCCCGCTGATATTCGCGGCAAGGTCGGGATGGTCGTAGATGACGCCGGTGTCGAGCACCGCGGCGTAGACCGCGTCGGAACCGGTCGTGGCCGCCTCCCACACCTCGGGGGCCTTTATCCTCTTCGTCCCCCACTGAGAGGCCCATCTTGGGTCATTGGGCTCTGCCAGCGCCTTTCTCATATAATTCTTCGCGACGCCTATGACCTCGGGGGTGTCTTTCAGCGCGCTTATCAGCTCGTCCGCCGTCTTTTCCTCCGAAGAGAAGAGGGCGATGCTCCGACCGCTGCCCGCCGTGAGCTCCGGGAAGCTTTTCAGCGCGGAGGCGCCTACACTCTTAGCAAGCGACGCCGCCTTCGCGGCCGAGCTTTGTTTCGCCGAGGCGCTCATAACGGAGCTTGCCGCGTTGGAGTCGCGCAGCAGCACGATGACCTGATTCTCCGCGTAGTCGGCGGCACTGGCCGCCGAACCGAAGAAGAGGATCGTCAGAGATAAGATAAGGGCGCTGATACTGTAGTTTTTCATCAATCGATTACTATCCTTTCATCTCACTCATTTTGAGCTTTTTATGGGCGGTGACAGCCTGGTGATGTGGTTCGGCGAGGCTCCGATGACGTTCTTGTCCTTTTTGAGCAGCGCGATGAGTTCCTTCGCCGATTTGTCGGCGGACCTCATGTGGGCGATGCCGTTTTCGGAGTCTTCATATATCGGGGAGATATAGAGCACTTCCGCTCCCGCTCCCGCGGCTATTTTCCGGCAAAGCTCGCCGAAGAGGCGGCGGCGTTCGTCCTGGGCGCGCATCTCCGGCGGGACCCTGACCAGCGCGATCGCCTCGTTTTCCACGTGATCCGGAGCCGCCTTGTCAGAGGCCCCCTTCGGCGCGCCGGGCTGGCAGGAATAGGCCGAACCGGCGGTAAACATAAGACATACGATCGCTAAAAACAATCTTTTCATAGAACATTTCACCTTCCATCCACATACCGTCTTGAAACCGGCGCGGCTCTTTTTCCGTGATGATTCCGGCTTGACGCCGCTTTTCCCGGGCCTTGAGTTTTTCTCCGCGCGAAACTTCTGAAAATATTATATATCTCCGTCAACAAAAAAACCACCGCCATCCTAAAAGAAAACAATAATTGCGCGCCACTGAAATTGGCAATGCCGATTTTTCATTTTCAGTACAACCGGTATTGTAAAATAATTTCTTATAGACGATAATTATATCAGCCAGTACCATAAAGGAGGATGCCGATGCTCTTTCATGAAAAACTCTCCCTGCTCAAGGAGGCCATCGCCGCTACCAGCTCCGCGCTGGCCCGCAGTTCGGGGCTTGATGCCTCATGCGTCTGCCGTTACCTCGGGGCGAAGCATAAGCCGCCGCGCTACGGCAAAACGGTGGCCTATTTAGCCGCCGGGGCGGCAAAACTCGCGGAGAACGGCGACAGGGTCGGTGAACTCAGAAAACTGGTCGGCGCGCACCGGGAGGAGGTGCTCCATGACGCCGTCGCGCGCTGGCTCAACGCCGACGACTCGTCCCTCAGGGAGAAGAAACGCCCGGAGCCGCAGGCTTCGCTGCGCGGCAGGAAGAAAAAGCAGCGCGCGGGGACGGCGCAGAAGTTCAGCCTCCTGATGGAGGCCTTCAAGACGTCGAACGCCGCGGTGGCCCGTTACGTGAACGTGGACAGCTCTTCGATATCACGCTACCGCAGCGGCAGGCGCGGCATGGGAACAGACGACCCGATACTGCGCGATATCTGCCGCTATTTCGCCTTTCTTTGCCGCTCGCACGGCATTCCCAAAGAGCTGTCGGAAGAGCTCAGGGTCCCGGCGGACGAGGCTGCCGACGAGGAATACATAACGGCGAAGCTGTTTGAGTGGTTCCGCGAATCCGGCTCCGCTGCTCCGACGCGCCTTCTGCTGCAGGGGATCGACTCCGCGGAGCCGCGCGGCCTTTCCTCTAACGAAAAGAACGGGAAAGACGCGCAGGCGGAGGGAGTAAAATTCACCGAGGAAATTTTCCGCGGAGCGGACGGCGTTTATTCCGCGTTCCTTAAATTTACGGAAACGATCCTCGCCGCCAAAGAACCCGCGGACATCCGCGTCTGCGCCTCCGATTTCAGTTGGTTCGCCCGCTCGCCGCGCTTTCGCGGCGGCTGGACCGCCCTCATGCGGGAGATACTCTCGCGCGGGCACCGCATAAAGGTGATCCACGACCTCAACCTTGACGCCGACGAGATGTTCTGCGCCGCGTCGTCGTGGATCCCGCTTTATATCTCAGGGCAGGTGGAGCCCTATTACCTCACGCGCCCCAACAGATCTCTCTTTAGCGAATATATCGGCGCGGCGGAGGGCCTCTGTTCGATGCGCTTCTCCTGCTTCAAGGGCAAAGAGGAGGAGGTCACCGCCTTTTTCTCGAAGAGCCCCGATAAAGCCGCCTTTGTAAGCGAGCAGTTCGGCAACCTGCTCGCCTGCGCGAAGCCCCTTGTCAAAACATACGGGATCGGCGACCTGAAGGAACTGCACCGCGACATCGAGGACAAACGTTCCGCGCCGGGGGGCGACGTCGTAAAGTTCATGCACAGGCTCTCTCCGGAATCGATGCCCGAGCACCTCGCGCGGCGGATATTCGACAGGGCCGCCGCGAGTGAGGACGAGAGGGACGAACTCATGAAATACTACCGCGCGAGAAGAAAGGCCTTCATGAGCTCGCTCTCCGAGGTCAGCGTCATCGAGGTCTACCCCGAATATTCCGCCGCGGATATCGAGGCCGGGCGCGTCGGCATCCACACCCCCTGGACGCTGGGGGACAGAGAACTCCGCTACACGCCGGAAGAATTCAGGGAACACATGCGGGCCGTCGGCCTTCTCGCGCAGGAGCGTTCAAACTACCGCTGCGTCACGAACGCCGACTTCCCCTTCAGGAACATCGACATCGTCTCAAAAGAGGGCGGAGCCACCTACGTCATAAAAAACGAAGCGCCGCTCGTCGCCTTCTCCTTCCTCCACTCCTACATGAACTATGTTATCGACAGGTATCTGCGGCGATACCTCTCCTGAGGCGCGGCCCGGCGAAGAGACCTCATATCTTTGTTGTGTGAATTTAATCACAATAAAGCATTTTCTGCTACAATATAGAGTGTGGTGATATCTTATCGTGCGGGAGGGAAACGGTTTGACAGATGTTGTGATTTGCGTCGGCAGTTCCTGCCATCTAAAAGGCGCGCGCCGCGTCGTGGAGGGGCTGACGAAACTGGTGACGGAGCGCGGCCTCACGGAGAAGGTGAACCTCTCCGGTTCGTTCTGTATGGGGCGCTGCGAAGAGGCGGGAGTATCGGTGAAGGTAAACGGCGAGATCCACTTTGTGGACCCGGACCATATAGAAATGTTTTTTGATGATGTGATCGCAGGTGGTAATGGATAATGAAATATATAAATGTCGCGGAGGCAAACTGCAAGAACTGCTATAAGTGCCTTAAAGTCTGCCCCGTAAAATCGATAAAGTACAGCAACAATCACGTCGAAGTGCTGGAGAACGAATGCATCCTCTGCGGGCGCTGCATACGCAACTGCCCCCAGCACGCGAAGTCCCTGGTAAACGACATCAGCGCCATCAAGCAGGCCGTTGGCGAACAGGGGGCGGCGCGCACGGCAGACGCGTCCGCAGGCTTGCCCCCGGAGGTATTTTCAAATGTTCGCCAAGGCGAACAGGGGGCGGCGCGCGCGATCGCGGCGCTGGCCCCTTCGTACATCGCCTCCTTCGGCGCGGAGAACCGTTTCCGCCTCGCGGGGGCGCTGCATCGCCTCGGCTTTGACGCCGTGGAGGAGACCTCCGTCGGCGCGCACGCCGTGACAAAGGAATACGCGCGTATCCTCGAAAGCGACTCTATGGACAATATGATCACGACCTGCTGTCCCTCCGTCGTCTTCCTCGTGCAGAAATACTTCCCGCAGCTCACGCCGCAGCTCGCGCAGGTGCTATCCCCGATGGAGGCCCACGGCGAATTCCTTCGCAAAAAGTACGGCGACGACGCGCTGATCGTCTTTTTCGCCCCCTGCATCTCGAAGATAGAGGAGGCGCGCGTCTCTGAAAAACGCTTCATCGACGGCGTCGTCACCTTCAAACAGCTCGCCCGCTGGTTCATAAAAGAGGACATCGAGCTTGAAAAATGCGCCGAGGGCTACTTTGGCAACGACCCCAGCTCTTCGGCGATCTACCCTGTATTCGAGGGCATCGTGAAGGACGTCCGCGCCAACCTCCCCGAAGATTCCCACGTCTTCAACAAGTATACCTTCCTCAGCGTGCAGGGCGCGAAAGACGTCATCGAGCTGCTGGAAGAGATCAGCGAGGGGCGCATCCACAACTGCTTCATCGAGGCCAGCACCTGCTACGGCAGCTGCATCAACGGCCCCGAAAAGCCGGACACGGAATATCACCCCGTCAGCACTGGCATCGACATGATACGCTACCTGCGCGCGGAGAAAAACATCCGCGAGGCGGACATCTCCTCGCTCGACCTGCGCCGCCATATAGAGCCGAAACCTTTGAGGGAGGACATCCCCGACGAGGAGACGATACGCTCGATACTGGCGGAGATCGGCAAGACGAAGCCGGAACACGAGCTCAACTGCGGAAGCTGCGGCTACCGTACCTGCCGCGACAAGGCGATCGCCGTCTACCAGAACAAGGCGGAACTTTACATGTGCCTGCCCTACATGAGCCAGATATCGGAGACGCTCGCCAACGTCACCCTCTCCGTCAGCCCCGACTACATCATCGCCGTGGACCACGACCTGCGCGTCAAGGAGTGCAACATAGCGGCGCAGCACCTCCTTAAACTCACGAAAAACGAGATCGTGGGCCGCCGCATCGAAGAGTTCCTCGACCCCCTCGACTTCGCCCTCGCGGTAGGCGAGGAAAGAAACATCCCGCTCCACAAAGTGAGCTATGACGAGCGCGGCATCACCGTCAACCAGACCATAATCTATATCCCCGAACAGGGGCTCGCGATCGCCTTCCTTCACGACGTGACGAAGCAGGAACAGGAGACCGAATCGCTCAACAAACTTAAACTGGAGACGATGGAAATGGCGCAGAACGTCATCGACAAACAGATGACCGTGGCGCAGGAGATCGCTAGCCTTCTCGGCGAAACGACCGCCGAGACCAAAGTAACACTGACGAAACTGAAAGACCTGATCGTCTATGACGGAAACAACGGCAATGGATAGTATATGCATAGACGCCTGCTATAACAGCCTGATAAAGAAAAACGAAGAGCTCTGCGGCGACCGCGTGCAGGTGATAAACTCGCCGGAGAGCATGCTGCTCGTACTCTCGGACGGACTCGGCAGCGGCGTCAAAGCCAACATCCTTTCGACGCTGACCTCAAAAATAATATCGACGATGATCAGCCGCGGCGCCTCCATCGAAGACACCGTGGACACCATCGCGCATACGCTGCCCGTCTGCAAAGTGCGCGGCATCGCCTACTCCACCTTCATGATCCTCAGCATCCGGAAAGACGGCAGCGGCTACCTCGCGGAATACGACAACCCACCCTGTATGCTCATCCGTGACGGCCGCCATATCCCCTTTGAATACGAGGAAAAGACGATCGAGGGCAAGCTCGTGCGCGAAAGCCGCTTCACCGCGCGCGAGGGCGACTACTTCGTCATCGTCAGCGACGGCGTGACGCAGGCCGGCATGGGAGAGACCCTCTCCTTCGGCTGGGGCTGCGACGAAGTGGCCGACTTCCTCTGCGGCCCCTGCGGCGAAAAACTCTCCGCGCCGCGCGTCATCAACCGCGTGCTCGACGTAGCGAAAGACCTCTACCTCGGCAAACCGGGCGACGACACCACCGTCTCCATCGCGCACATCCTGCCCCGACAGCCGGTCAGCCTCTTCTCCGGGCCGCCGAAAAACCCGGAGGACGATTCGCGGCTCGTCAGAGACTACATCGAGACCAGAGGTCTGCACATCGTCAGCGGCGGCACCAGCTCCGAAATACTGGCGCGCGAGCTCAAACGCCCGCTGCGTGTCAACATCGACTACACCGACAGCGACATCCCGCCGACGGCGGCGATAGAGGGCATAGACCTCGTGACGGAGGGGGTAATGACGCTCAAACGCGCCATCGAGATGATCGGGGAATACATCGACCGCCCCGCCGTCCCGAACATGATCTCGGAACTCGACGACCCGCACGGCGCGGCAAAGCTCGCAAAGATCCTCATCGAGCAATGCACCCACCTGAACCTCTTCATCGGCAAGGCGGTGAACCCGGCGCACCAGAACCCCGACTTCCCCACCGAACTGCGCGTCAAATCGCGCCTGATGGACGACCTCGCGGCAGTAATGACAAGGCTGGGCCGGCACGTGGAGAAAAAATATTATTAAACGCCTCCGGGCAAAAGCACGGCAACGACAGCCGTTCACACGATTGGAAATGAACGGTAAACCGGGGTTTACGCGATTGCGAGGGAATGGTAAACTGGGGTTTAGCGGGCACTCGCAAAAGACTATTTGTCGATATTCAGCGATTGCGGTTTACGCTTTTAAAGGCCCCCTCGCCGAGGCGGCCAGGGAGCCAAATCAGTGTTTTTCTGATTTGTGCGAATCGGCTGGTAGTTACACCAGAGGTGGCAACCGCATGTTTTTGCGATTTATGCTTTTAAAGCCTCCCTCGCCGAGGCGGCCAGGGAGCCAAATCAGAGCTTTTCTGATTTGTGCGAATCGGCTGGTAGTCACACCAGAGGTGGCATGACGCGGTGTTTTTCCGCGTCATGACGGAAGGAGTGTTGCTCCGTTTGGCGCGCGATTTTCGCGCCGAACGGAGCCCGCGGCGGGAGCCGCGGAAGATGCGAAAGAAGATAGGATCAAGAGCAAAACAAAACCCAAAGTCAACACTCCTTCCGACCCGGCGCAAAACCGTGCGCCGGCCCACCTCCCTCGGCGAGGGAGGCTTTTAAGGCGTAAATCGCAGTTTATCGTTTCCCTACAATCGCGTAAATCGGCGTTTATAAGCAGTGAACCAAAACGCCGGTTTTGCGTTTCGTGTGAATCGCTTAATTTGTTCACCAGAAGTGCGAGTTGCTAAATAACTTTGGGCTCTGGAACCGGAGCCGTATATTAATACGGCGAGGACGCCAGAGCCCTAAGTTATGACGCAAATCGTGCTTATAAACGCCGATTTACCGCTTCTTGCGTATTATTAGTACCGCAGCCATCGCCGCTAGCAGCGGCAGCGCCGCTCCTGTGTTGCAGCCTCCGTTGTGGCTGCGGGTGTTGTCCGGCTGGTCGGGTTCCGCGGCCGCCGCTTTGATTATCGATACCGGGTCGATGACTGTGCCGTCCGCGTTGCCGTCGAGGTCGAATGACTCTCCGTCTTTGACGAAGATCGTGAGGATGTAATCCGCCTCTTTGTCTATCGCGCCCGTTACCATCGCCTCGTTCGTGTCGTAGAGCGCCGCCGTTTTGTCGGCTATCTCTTCGGGCGCGGATATCGGCGTGAAGAGTTCTCCCGTGCCGTCCGGGAATACTTTAAGGACGCGTATTTCCGCTCCGGTCACTTCGCCGAATATGTCTCCGCTCACTTTGAAGCTGATGGCGTGGAGCATTCCGGCTTTGTCGGCTTTGCTTTCGACGATCGGCAGCGCGTAGACGATGTCTTTGCTGACGGTCGGGTCTTTGGCTATGACGTCGTTTACCGCTCCGTTGACGACGGTGCTGCCGGCGGCAAGGGCTCCCGTCGCGGTGAGCGCGGTGTCTTCGTCTTTGAAGCCGGCTGCGGTCGCGACTGTCGTCTGTTTTGCCGCGTCCGTGACGTAGGACGCGGTATTGTCGGCGAGTTCGATCTCCGCCGGGCGGGCTATCGCGTGTGTGACAAGCTCGGGCGTGAGCGATGGCGCCGTCGGGTCGTCGCCGGCGTTATTCCTCACGGTTACGGCGCATGCGGCAGATGCTCCGCCGCCGTCGTTCGCCGTCGCGGTGATCGTCGCTTTGCCCGCCGCTTTCGCCGTTACCGTGCCGTCCGCCGCGATTTCGGCGATGTTTTTGTCGCTTGTCGTCCATGTTACGTCTTTGGCGTAGGCGTCGTCTGGCGTGACCGTGGCGGTCAGTTTGTCGCTTCCGCCGGGGGCGAGGACGAGCGCCGTTTTGTCGAGCGATACGCCGGAGACGTATATCTTGCTGTATGTCGCCTTGACGTCCCAGCTCGCTCCCCACGCGAGGTCTTTGCTTACTGTGTAAGCTTCGGAGCCGTCGTTGACGCTGATGGAGTAGCCTGCGACCTTTGCGAACGTCACGGTGTAGACGTCGCCGGACATTTCGGCGTTCGACCAGTCGGACGAGGTTATCTTCTCACTGTAGCCTTTTTTGCCTGTTACGGCTGTGTCGTATGAGACTGGCGTATCGCCGGATGTGGTGTCTGTGGCTATATGGACTGTGGCGTAGTTGGGTGTCTTTACGGCGAGGGCCATTGCAACGGCGTATGTATCGTCCTTTGCTCCGTCCTGGACGAGGAAGTAGTCGTCGGAGGTCTTGTCGGACGATATCGGGAGTATCCAGCTCGCGCCCATCGTCTTGTCGCCCGATACGGTGCCGGGCAAGTTGAAGAGCATTATGCGCGTGCTTATCCTGTAATTGCCGTCTTTGTCTTCGCTGACGGTCATGTATTTGCCGCGGGACGCGCCGGAGTTGTCGGCGGCGTCGTTGAGGCTCCTGGCGGCGTATTCGTCTCCGCTCTTTACGACGGCGAAGAGGTTTACTTTATCCAGAAGGTTGCCGGCGTTCAGTTCTGTCTTGATGTCGTCCGAGAGCAGGGCAATGTCCGCCGACGTTATCGTGAAGTTCGTCTGAAGAGGCAGATATGCGCTGTCCGTTGATTTATCGTTGTCATAGCCGAGCAACTTCCGCACCTCATCGACGAGGATGCGCCAGAATTTGGCAAGCGTTGTTTCGTCAGAACCTGCGTGTGCGGTCGCGCTGACGGCGCTGACGAGACGCAGCTTTTCCGGCGACGTGTCGGTGATGCCCCAGTAATCCTTTATAGCCCCGGCAATAATGTCGCCGCTGGTCTTGCCGCCTGTGCCTTGGATGTAGCAGTCGATCGAAAGGTCGGTGCTTGCGGCTGGCACTGCGTCTAACGATGCTATCGTGATGCCGTCGGGGAGTCTGCCCTCTTCGCCCAGTTTTATTAAAGCGTCATAGACTTTGAACGATTCGTATGTGTCGGGGCTGATGATGAGGACGCCGGAGCCGGTACCGTCTTTGTCCGTCTGGTTTTCGGCCGGAAGCGGGTCGGCTGGGTCGGTCGCGGGATTTACCGTAATGTCGCAGTAGTCCGTCTCGCCGTCTTTGGTCGTCGCCGTCACCGTCGCCGTACCTCTGCGGACGCCTGTGGCCGCTATAGAGGTTCCATCCTTCTTGTCGAGCGAAACGGCGTCACCCGACACGTCCCACGTTACGCCGCCCGCGGCGGAACCGCCGGAGGCGGTAAGCTTAGATGTGCCGCCGACCGCGATCGTCGCCGATTTCGGCGTTACCGCGAAATCCTGTACGGTTATCCCCACGTTGGCGCTGACCGCCACCGAGCCGTCTGAGACGCTTAGCGGCGTCTTGGAGAAGTCTGTGTATTTGAATTTGTAGCTGACCGCCATGGCCGTCGTTCCGTAGTTCCGGCCGGTGACGGTGACTTTGCCGGAAGCAACATCCGCCGAGGCAATGCCGGCGCTTGCAACGTCGGCGCTTAAGGTCTCGATATACATCGCGGCGGAGGCATCCGCGCCCGGCGCGAGCGCAAACGGCACGACAGCCGAGCGGTCTTTGGCGACCGTGACGGAGAGCGGGCTCACGCAGGCGGTCACGACCGTCTTGGAGGCATCCGCGTCGTAGGAGACGACGTGCGTGCTATTGCCGGCGCCGACGCCGACGCTCGGCACGCTTGTTGTTGTTGTTGTATAAAGCCAGCCGCAGTTCGTCACCGTGCCTGTGGCGTTCATGTTCCGCCCGACGACGCCGCCGACATAGTCGCTGCCGCTGACTGCCCCGCAGTTCGACGCGCAGTTCGTCACCGTGCCATCGCTAATCCCGACGACGCCGCCGACATTTTTGCCACCGCTGACTGCCCCGCAGTTCGACGCGCAGTTCGTCACCGTGCCCTTGTTATTCCACCCGACGACGCCGCCAGAGTCGCCGCTGCCGCTGACTGCCACGCAGTTCGACGCGCAGTTCGTCACCGTGCCTCTGGTTGTGCCGGACACACTGCCGTTCCTCCCGACGATGCCTCCGGCGTGGACGCTACCGCTGACTGTTTTGCAGTTCGACGCGCAGTTCGTCACCGTGCCCGTGTTATTCCACCCGACGACGCCGCCAAAGCTGCCGATGCCGCTGACTGCCCCGCAGTTCGACGCGCAGTTCGTCACCGTGCCATTGTTCTCCCCCACGATGCCGCCGACATAGTCTTCGCTGCCGCTGACTTTTTCGCAGTTCGACGCGCAGTTCTTCACCGTGCCATTGTTCTTCCCCACGATGCCGCCGAGAGTCCCTCCGCCGATTACCGTGCCCTCGATCGTCAGGCCGCTGACCTCCGCTCCGCCGGCGAGGGTCCCGATGAAGCCCTTATTTTCACTATTACCCTCATTGATATAGAGGCCGCTGATCGTGAAGCCGCCGCCGTCGAATGTGCCGCTGAAACTGCGGATCGGCGTCCATTGGTTGTCCGACGTGCCTTCAAGGTCGATGTTCGCCGTCAGCTTAGCGTTGATGTCCTTGCTGCCCGCGTTGACCGCCTCCCTGAACTGCTTGAGGTCCGCCGACGTCGCGATCAGATAATAACCGGCGCTATCCTTCGTCAGCTGCAAATCCTCCGCCTCCGAACGCAGCATCATGAACGATGCTATCGAAACCAGGATCAACGCCGCGATCAAATATAAACTGAACCTTTTGCCGTCTTTGCGCACAAAAAAGCCCCCTAAAGAGAAATATATACCTACTCGCTCCATGGTAAACGGCGCTCCCGGATATGACAATCGCCCGTTCGGGTGATTGGGGCTCTTTTTTAAAGAGTTTTTTTGGTTCGGACCACCATAAAGCCGGTCGTGACCCGTGAAAATCCGATTCGTTTTTTTTCATTGTTTCGCGCGCGCCGCCCGCCCCTCCGTCCCTCCGGCCCCCGAGCAAAAGTCCAGTGGCGTTGGTTTTACTTTTTTAAAGGCTCCCTCGCCGATAAGCAGGGAGCCAAAACGATGTTTTTTCGTTTTGTGCGAGTCGCTTAGCTCCCCGCGAAGCGGGGTGAGGAGGGTTGACTTTGGGTTTTGTTTTTGTTCTGGCCTTATCCTCTCCCACTGAAGAGGCGAAAGAAGATAAGATCAAGAGCAACACAAAACCCAAGGTCAAAACTCCTCCAGTCTCGGCGGAAAAACACCGCCGAGCCAGCCCTGGTGTAACTACCAGCCGATTCGCACAAATCAGAAAAACACTGATTTGGCTCCCTGGCCGCCTCGGAGAGGGAGCCTTTAAAGGCATAAATTAAAATCGCTGAATATCGACATATTGTTTTTTGTGGGTGCCCGCTAAATCCCAGTTTATCTTTTCCCTCTCCCAAAGGAAATCAACGATAGCAGTTTTGCATAATAACAAAAAAATCGGCGCGAAGAAGTGCCGTAGGCTAAATAGGCCGGCCTCTGAGTACCGGAGCCGTATTCTCCATACGGCGAGGACACTCAGGGGCCGGCTTATGACGCATACGGTGCTTATTCGCGCCGATTTTTATAAACGCCGATTTACAAGAGGCAGCGCTTGGCAAGCTCCACTCTTGAGCGGACTTTGAGTTTCTTGTAGACGCTCTTTTTCATGGTGCAGACGGTGTTGTTCGTGATGGAGAGTCTTTCGGCGGCCTCCTGGGTGGTCAGGCCTTCGGCGAGCAGCCGCGCCACTTCGCGCTCTCTCGCGGAGAGGGGCTTGTCTCCGGGCTGGGTGCCGGCGTCAGGGATGCCGCTTATGTTGTATTGCAGGCGCTGGGAGAGGGCGAGGATGGCGTCAACGGCCTGTTTGTCGCCGATCTGCGGGCGCAGCGCGACGAGCAGCGGCGCTATTTCGCTCCCCTGTTCCGCGAAGGGCAGGTATATTTTGTCGGGCAGGGCGAGGTCCAGCGCGGCGTTCAGCTCCGTTTCCGCTTCGCCGCTTTCGCCGGAGCGCTGTTTGTGGCGCACGGCGTAGAGGCGGAAGTATATCTCCGGCAGCAGCATGTGGAAGCGGCGGCTTTCGTCGATGAATTCTCCGACGAGCGCGCCGAAGCTGACGGGGTCGTTGTCGAGCAGGTATTTGGCGAGCGGTATCAGCGCGAAGGGGACGGCGGCGGCGAATACTTTTTCCCTGATCCGGCGCGCGTCGAGGGTCCATTCGGGGATGAGGCCGCCGATGCCGGCCATGGTCCCCAGGTGGGCGCGGCAGAGTTCCGCCGTGACGACGCCGTAGGGGTCGCGTCCCTCGAAGGCGCGCGCGCGCATTTCGGCAAGCGTTTTGCTGAATTTGCCGCTTTCGCCGCGCAGGGCGGCGATGCGCGCGAGGACGAGCTCGCCGCAGAAGCAGATGCTGTCCTGATGTTTTATTTCGGCGCTGTAGATGGCTTTGATGGCCAGGTTCTGCGCGCTTTCGTCGTCTCCGCTCATGAGCGCCGTCTCCGCGGCCATGGCGGCAGGCGCGCCCATGCCGTGGCCGTTTCTGAGTTTATAGTAGCAGGGCATCCCGTTTTCCACTTCTTTGAGTTCTTCGCGGAGGCTGCCGCTTTCGCGCCAGAACATGCAGACGACGGAGGAGATGCCGAAGGTCCAGGTGTCGTCGTTGAAGTAGAGGGTCTTGAGCGGCCCCCGCAGTATCTTCCACGCCTTTTCGTGCGCGGCGCACATGGCCTTGACGTCGTTGAAGGCGGGGAAGAATTTGAGGAATTCCAGTTCACCGCGCAGGTTTATGGCGCGTTCGCCGCCGCGCCGCTCTTCAAGTTCGCAGGATTCTTCCGCGAGCGCGAAGGCGCGGGAGAAGTGCTCGAAATCGCCTTTGAGGAAGAATTCCAGCGCCGCGCGCAGCATTATTTCCGGGTGGCGCAGCAATATTTCTTTGGGGCAGTCGTCAAAGATGGCGTCGATGCTCTCTCCGCGCGCGTAGCGGATGGACTGCGAGAGGGCGGCGTCCCCAAAGGGGAGGGCGAAGATGGCTTCGTAGTCGCGCGTCCGGGCATAGCATGAGGCGGCCGCGCCGACGTCCCCGCGCGCGGCGTAGCCTTCGGCGGCCCGCCGCAGCGCGTCGAGCTGGTATTCGCGCGAGCGGCGCGATAGTTTGTCGGCAAGGTAGGCCCTTTTGAGGCTGTGGAATGTGTATGTCCCTTCGTTCGCGTCGCGGCGCACGAAGGGGTCGTTGTCGAGGCGCGCTATCTCATCTTCGCTGAGTTCCGGGCGTCTCAGGATGGCGGCGGCCTGTTCGATCGTGAAGTTTTTCGGGATGGAGAGGCGGAGGTTCTCTTCCCGTTCCTGTTCGGTGAGTTTGTTCCAGACCGCCGTCTCTATGAGCTGCGAGATGCCGCCGGCGGTCTCGAAACGGCCGTTTTCCGCGTAGGCCGAGAGCTGGAGGCGCAGCGCGGCGATCCAGCCTTCGGTGATGTCGCAGAGCATGTCGAGCTGTTCTTCGTCGAGCGTGATCCGTGAATGGAGGAAGAATTCCGCGATGTTTTCACGCGTGTAACGGAAGCTGTCGTTGCCGATAAGGGCCATGCGCGGGTTGGAGGTGGTGCGGGCCGCGGCCGCCGCGGGCTGGGTGATGACGACGATGTGGAGTTTTTTGCCGCGGTGCAGCGAGAGCGCCTCTATCAGCTGCGCCGATATTTCAAAGCCGGCAAGCTGCCAGTTGTCAAGCACGATGACGGTGGTCTTGGAACAGCGTATGTCGCGCAGGATGGAGGCGAGGTCGGGGAGCGACGAGAGCGAGGGACGCCCGAGGTTCCCGAGCCAGACGGCGGCTTTGCCGTCGGCGTGCGCGATGAGGCCGCAGAGGGCCTGCCACGCCTTTTCCGGCGGTTCTCCGAGGAATGTGTGCCAGTAGACGTTCGCTTTTTGCTCCTGAACGTCTTCGAGGACTTCCGCCACCGCGGTGGTCTTGCCAAAGCCGGAGCCCGCCTCTATGAGCGTCAGCGGCGACGTCAGCATCGTCCCCAGTTTCTCGATGAGCTGCGGCGGTATGTATGTCCCGTCGTTGTTTTTGAAGCCCACGCCTCTGCGCATTTTCAATTCCCTCTTCCGTTGGTCGGTCCGCGGCTTCGTTCGCCTGGTTTCTTCATGATATGGTGATTATTATACAATAACGGAAGCCGGAAGGGAGTTTTCGTATCCGGGCCCGTTACCGCTGCAAAATCGACAGCATCATAGCCGGTCTTACCGCTTTTACCGGACAACCCGGAGCTGCTATAAATCCCTCATCCCGGGTAACAATATACTCCGCCCCATCCCGTTGTGAGCAGACGGCAAGAAGCGCATCTTCAAAATCACCCATCGGAAGCTCCAGGGCGTTCAGACAATCATCCTCGCCAACGCCGGCGACGCTGAAAATCGTCAGAAGGCTGTAGATTACCTCTCTCGTCTTTACATCTCCCAAATACTTCCTGGCAATGTAATAAATATCTGTGATGCTATTTGCCGAAATAAGCCCTTCAGCCCTATCCTGCGCGACCGCAAGGATAAGCTGCTTTGCCTCTGCGCCGCCCTCCCGCCCCTCAATGATCGCATCCAGAATAACATTCGTGTCGAAAGAGATCTTCATCCCAGGCGCTCCATCCTTGCCTTATCAAGGTCAGCTTCAGGCGGAAGGATATCAAATAACGACATCGCAGCCGAAATTTTATCCTGCTTCGGGGCCGTCAGTTTTGCGACCCTCTTGCCATTTTTCGTTATATAAATCTCTTGCTCGTTCACCATCGAGACATACTTTCCCACATTAGCCTTCAGCTCGGAGACCGATATCTGAATCATATAAAAACCTCCTTAACGTCACTATTTAGTGCTGTTATCATATCATATTTAGACCTAAATCACTCAAATAAATAGAGCCATGTTGTTTGAAAGAATGATTCATTGCAAGGAATTGGATATGTTTGACCCGGGTTTACTGTAAAAGCCGGGTTATACGATAACGGAAGCCGGGAAGGGAGTATTCGTATCCGGCCGTGTTCTGCGCAAGGCGCGGGGCGCGCCGGATGAATTCAGGGCCCCGCCGCCGCGCGGGGATTTTTTTGTATATAATAGAGGCGCGGATTTTTAATTTGCAGAGGTTGCGGATTTTATGAGAGAGCTGTTTGCGTTTTTGGCAGGATATATGGATAGGAATGAGGCCGCCCTCGCCGCGGTCACCGGCGGCGGCGGCAAGACGTCGCTGCTTTACGGGCTGGGGCGCGAGCTCGCCGCCTCCCGGCGCGTGCTGCTTTCCACGACGACGAAGATATTCCGTCCCACGGCCTGCGAGTGCCGCGACCTCTTCCTCGGCCCGGCAAAGTTATGCGCCGCCTTTATCGGCGCGATGCCGCCCGCCTCACTGCTGGCCGCCGCCGCGGGCGAGAGGGAGGGCAAGCTGATCGGCTACGCGCCGGAGGAGGTCTGCGCGCTCGCGGGATGCGGCGCGGCGGGGGCGGTGGTCGCGGAATGCGACGGCTCGCGGGGCCGGTCATTGAAATTTTATGAGGAATGGGAACCACCGGTGCCGCGGAGCTGCGGCTGCCTTTTTGCCGTCGCGGGGATCGACGCGCTCGGCGAGACGGCGGACGAGGAACATATTTTCCGCGCCGACAGGTTCCGCGCGCTGCACGGCATGGCGGAGGGGGCGAAGGTGAGCGCCGCCGATTATCTGAGTTATCTGCGCCATCCCGAAGGGCCGCTGAAAAACGCCCCGCGCGGCGCGAAGAAGATGTTATTGCTGAATAAGTGGGAGAGGGCCGGCGAAGAGGCGCGGCGGGAGTTCGCGGAGGCCGTGCCGTCCCTGCTCGAAAGCTATGACGCCGCCGCTTTCGTCTCGATGCGGCTCAATATACTTTACGACTGTCGGGAGAGATGAGGATGAATGTGATTCTGCTGGGAGCGGGGCTCTCAAAGCGCATGGGACGCCAGAAGCTGCTGCTGCCCTTCGGGGACAGGAGCGTCATAGAGACCGTGATCGGCAATCTGCGCGACGCCGGAGCGCGGATGATATACGCCGTGCTATCGCGCGAGGTCGCGGAGGCGCTCGGCCCCGCCGCCGGACCGCTGACGGTCCGCGTAAACGAGGAGCCGGAACGCGGGCAGTCGAGCTCGCTTTCGATCGGCCTCGATATGCTGCCGGCGGGAGAGGATTTCTGCATCATGCTCGGCGACCTGCCGCTCGCGCGCGCGGCGGATATAGCGGCGCTCGCCGAAAGGTTCAAGGCGCTGCCGCCGGAGAAGAGCGTCCTCGCCCCCTGCCGCGGGGGAGCTTTCGGACACCCGATGTTCTACCGCGCCCTCTGGCGCGAACGTTTCCGCGGCGCGGAGGGCGACGTCGGCGGAAAGAAGATCCTCATGCGCTACGAAGGCGAGATCGAACGCGCCGAAGCCCCCGACTGTCATTTCAAAGACATGGATACGCCGGAGGAGTATCAAGAGCGATTGGCCTCCCTGTAAATCGGCGTTTATACGCACGACTAACTTCATAACCGAGGGCCTGCCAATGCTCACCGCACACTAGTGCGCCTCCGCTTGGCAGGCCCTCGGTTATTTCGTTATTCGCACGTCTAAACGCCGATTTACGCGATTGCGAGGAAAGATAAATAGCGATTTAGCGGGCATCCACAAAAAGCCGTTTGTCGATATTCAACGATTTTGGTTTAGATTTTGCCCCTTGCCTCCCTCGCCGAGGGAGGTGGCCCGAAGGGCCGGAAGGAGTTTTGACCTTGGGTTGTGCTTTGCTCTTGATCTTATCATCTTCCGCTTCTTCCGCGGCTGTCGCCGCGGGCTCCGTTCGGCGCGAAAACCGCGCGCCAAACGGAGCAACACTCCTTCCGTCATGACGCGGAAAAACACCGCGTCATGCCACCTCCCTCGGCGAGGGAGGCTTTAAAAGCATAAATCGTAAAAAACGTGCGGCTGCCACCTCTGGTGTGCCTACCAGCCGATTCGCACAAATCAGAAAAACTCTGATTTGGCTCCCTGGCCGCCTCGGCGAGGGAGGCTTTAAAGGCGCTAAACAGCAATTTATCGTTTACTTCCAATCGCGTAAATCGGCGTTTATAAGCAGTGAACCAAAACGCCGGTTTTGCGTTTTGTGTGATAAGTGAGACAGAAAATCTTTGATTTTCGTCGTCGAACTTAGTTTGTCCATCAATCGCTTAATTTGTTCACCAGAAGTGCGAGTTGCTAAATAACTTAGGGCTCTGGAACCGGAGCCGTATATTAATACGGCGAGGACGCCAGAGCCCTAAGTTATGACGCAAATCGTGCTTATAAACGCCGCAAAGAGATTTAAAGAGCCCCGCGTGATAAGGGCAATCATGCGTATTGACAAACGCGGGCGGCGATGTTAATTTATGCCCTACAATTGAAAAGTACCCGTGAGGGAGTAGTGGCGCGCGAAGGGCGCGTGGCAAGTCAACATCCTGGCTGAGATCGAAAAAGTCTGGCTTGTCTTAAATAACGAGACTCATGTATTGCTCTGCGAAGCTTTACATGGAGTCTTTTTTTATGGCTCAGGCAAAGCTCCGGCGGAGCTGATACCTGGGTCTTTTCGTTGTAAGAGACGAAAGGATGTGGAACTTGGAATGCAGTTGAACGAAAAGTATCCGGCGCGCCGGGAGGCTTTCCGGGAAAGCGCCGCCGAAACGCTGAAGAGGCTCGGCGTCGACCCGCGGCGCGGGCTGAGTACAGAGGAGGCGGCGCAGAACCGGCGGCGGTACGGGGAAAACAGCTTCACTAAAAAGAAGCCCGTCTCGATGTTGAGAAGGATCGCGGAGGCCGCCCGCGAGCCGATGATAATCATGCTGATCGCCGCGGCGCTGATCACGCTGGGCGTGAATATCGCGCGCGGCCTGAGCGGCGGCGAGGCGGACCTTATCGAGTGCGCGGGGATATTCGCGGCGATATCGCTCTCCATAGCCATCACGGTGGCGATGGAGGGACGCAGCGCCAGGGCCTTTGAGGCGCTGAACCGTATCACGGACGATGCCAAGGTGCGCGTGATACGGGACGGCGAGGCGGAGCTCATTCCGCAGCGGGAGGTAGTCGTCGGCGATATCATCAGCGTTGAGACCGGCAATAAATTCCCCGCCGATGCGAGGCTGATAGAAAGCTCGTCGCTGACGGCCGACGAATCGGCGCTCACGGGAGAGAGTATGCCGGCGGGCAAGGAGGCGGAGGCGGTTTTCGCCGACCCGGAGACGCCGCTCGCCGAGCGCGCCAATATGCTCTATTCCGGCTGTTTTGCGACGGGCGGCGGCGGCCTGGCCGTCGTCACCGCCGTCGGCGACGCGACGGAGTTCGGCAAGATCGCGGGAGAGCTCTCGGCGGCGGAATCTTCCGCCACCCCGCTGCAGGAAAAGCTGGCGAAGATGGGCAAAAGGATCGCGCTGCTCGCCACGGGAACCGCGGCGGCGGTCTTTCTCATCCAGCTGGCCTCTTTTATCGCAAAGGGCGCCGCTTCGCTGGAGACGGTCTCCGAGGCTTTTATCA
>NZ_KK073872.1:0-127500 GCF_000585335.1 Cloacibacillus evryensis DSM 19522 | reverse complement strand
AACATGAGGAAAAATCATAGAGAAAATAAATGCGGCAATTTTATAGGCAAACGGCTGAAATCTCTGCGGGGCGACATGTCACAGGGAGATATGGCCAAACGGCTTGATATAACTCAGGCCTATTTGTGCGAAATAGAAAAAGGCAAAAGGACCCCCTCTTTTGACCTTTTGTGTTCTTTTGCCGAAAAGCTCAATACCTCCATCTCTTTCCTCGTAGGCGAACACAAAGACGGTTTGCTTCCGGATGGATGCGCAAGAAACAGTTTGTCCTCCTTTGAGCATGGCGATGATTTGACCTTTGAACTGAAAAACATCATCAGCGATGACAGAAATTCCGTCTCCATCGAGCTTTTACTTGTCCACGTGAAGGACAAGCTGCGCAGGCAGGACCCGCCGCTCCAGGGACATGACAAAGACGCGATAGTTTCTCTGCTGTGCGGCTGCTTGGATATGCTGAAAAACAAAGATGCGGTAAAGTAACAAGCATTATCCGGCTAAGTACATCGTATCGAAGCTAAAGGGCCTTATTTAGCTTTTCTATCTCTTCACGAGGTATTCCTTGATTTTTTCAAAGGTCTCCTGGCTGATTATGTGTTCGATGCGGCAGGCGTCGGTTTCGGCGGTTTGCGGCGAGACGCCGACGACCTCAGCGAGAAATTTTGTGATGAAGCGATGGCGCTCATAGATCGCGTCGGCCCGCGCGCGCCCGAGTTCCGTGAGGTGAAGTTCGCCGTTTGTTTCCATGGTTATAAAGCCGTTGTCTTTTAATATTCCCATTGCGCGGCTGACGCTCGGTTTGCTGACGGCCAGTTCGCGCGCCACATCTATCGAGCGTACGGAACCATTTTTATTTTTAAGGATAAGTATGGTCTCAAGATAGTTTTCTCCGGATTCCTGCATAGAGATCACCCTCGTCTTTAGTTTTGAGTTTTTATATTCTATCCTAAAAAAGATTATAAGTACACTTCCAAAGAACGACAGCCGGCAATCGGGCGGACTTGAATCTTTCCCCTGTTTTACCTATACTTTCAGGTATAGTCGAACGCATGACCGCCGCGGCCAGGAGGTGTTCCCGGTGAAAATATCTTCTTTGGAACTTAATAATTTTATGTTATTTGACAAGCTCAGCCTGAGATGGTCCCCAAAGATAAACATTATCAGCGGGGAGAACAGCACCGGCAAGACGACGCTGATAAAGGCGATGTACGCGGTGCTGAAGGGCGTCTCGGAGAACAGGCTCGACAAGATGAACAAGGAGGAGATCGAGGGCAGCCTTGTGAAGAAGATACAGGGCGTCTTCCGTCCCGACGACGACAAGATCGGACGGCTGGTGAGCCGCGGCTCCGGCGGCGGCCGGGCTTCGCTTTCGCTCGGCATCGGCGGCGAGGATTCGGTCTCTGTCGGCTTCAGCGGCAGGCAGGACCGCCATGCCGATGTGAGCGTTAATATCGGCGTCGCGGAAGACGGCACGGCCCCATATTTTCCCGTTTATATCCCGCCGAAGGAGATGATCTCCGCCACGGAGCATTTTCAGTCGCTTTATGAGGCATATCATATCGACTTTGAGGAGATGTATTACGACCTCACGAAACTGCTGGACCGCCCGCTCAAGAAGGGCGGCAACACCGAACAGCAGAACAGCGTCGTCGAGAGCTTCGGCAGGATCATCAACGGCAGCGTCGTGCAGCGGGATAAGAAGTTTTACCTCAAGATGAAGGGCAAGGGCGAGTTTGAAATGGGGCTCGTCTCGGAGGGTTACCGCAAGCTCGCTACCATAATCTACCTGATTTATTCCGGCAGCCTCAATGAGAATTCCATCCTCTTCTGGGACGAGCCGGAGACCAATATGAACCCGATGATGATAAAGCCGATCGCGGAGGCGGTGGCGAAGCTCGCCGAGATGGGCGTGCAGGTCTTCATCACGACGCACGATTATTTCGTGCAGCAGTCCTTCAACCTGCTTTCGGCCTATCCCGCGGCGGGGGCCGCCCCGCCGGAGATCAAATTTATTTCGCTATATAAGGAAGACGACCGGCTGTTATTTGAAGAGGGAGCCACCGTTTCGGAGCTGAACCACAACTCGATAATGGAGGAGTTCGACAATCTCTACGACCGGGAACAGGATCTCATCTATGGAAATTGAGGAGAGCGGCATCGGCTTCATCTTCCATAATGACAGGGTGGTCAAGTTCGACGACAGCGAGTTTTACAGAAGGTATTTCAACTGCCTCCCTCACAGCAAAGGGGTGGACTTTGTCTGTGAAGCCGGGGGAAAACGGGCGCTCATCGAAGTCAAGAACTGCCTCGGCCACGAGGCGGAGAATATCTGGCGGATCGGTTCCGACAACGCGAAGAGGGAGGTCGTAACTCCCTCCCCCGGAGATGACCGCGAGAGCCTCGACATCGAGATGAGCCTCAAAGCGGCAATGACTATCGCCTGCCTCTGCGGGGCCCTTTCAAAGGAGAGGGGCTGTTCCCACGCGGAGACTCTCTCGGATATCTGCCGGCCGCTGGGCAATGTCGGCCTCGGCGGCGAGCCGCTCTATATCATCCTTTTTCTTGAGGGAAATTTTTATTTCGAGACCAGAAGCAAAAAGATGATCATGGAGCGGCTCCAGACGAGCATCAGAAAGAAGCTTTCGTGGCTGAACTGCAGCGTCTCGGTCACGGACTCTTCCACATACAAGAAAAAATTTTTTACTATAAGGCAGAATCAAACCGGATCATGTTGAATAACTATTTCGCAAAAAAAGAACCCTCGATAGAGGCGCTCGTGCGCTGGATCGCCGACCTCGGCGGCAAGGCCCCCGCGATAAAGAAGCTGCCCGCGCGCCCCGCCGCCTTCGGGAGCTTCGGCGCGCTTGACGAGAGGATCGTGAACGCGCTGAAGAAACGCGGCGTGGAGGCGCTCTATTCGCACCAGAGCGCGGCGGGGGAGTGCGCGCTTGCGGGGGTCGACTGCGTCATCGCGACGCCGACCGCTTCGGGCAAGACTCTCTGCTACAACCTGCCCGTCATGCACGCGATCCTGCTGGACCCCAGCGCGCGCGCCCTCTATCTCTTTCCGACGAAGGCGCTCGCGCAGGACCAGCTCGCGGAGCTTGGGGAGCTCGCCGCCTTCGCCGACGGCGGGATACACGGCTTCGTCTACGACGGCGACACGGACCCCGTCAAACGGCGGCAGGCGCGCAGCGAGGGGCACATCGTCATCACGAACCCCGACATGCTCAATTCCGGAATTCTGCCGCACCACACAAAGTGGTCCGACTATTTCCGCAACCTCAAATATATCGTCGTCGACGAGCTGCACACCTACCGCGGCGTCTTCGGCTCGCACCTGGCGAACCTCTTTTCCCGCCTCGCGCGCATCTGCGAGTTCTACGGCTCGCATCCGACCTTCATCTGCTGCTCCGCGACGATCGCAAACCCCGACGAGCACGCGCAGGGGCTGATCGGGCGCTCCGTAAAGCTGATCACGGAGAGCGGCGCGCCGGCTTCGGAGAAGGAGATCATCATCTACAACCCGCCCGTCATAGACTGGAAGACGGGGATGCGGCGCTCCTCGCTCTTCGAGACCTCACGCATCGCCTCCGAGGCGCTTTCCTCCGGCATCAGCACGATCGTCTTCACGCGCTCGCGCCTCAATGTGGAGCTGCTGCTCAAATCGATCCGCGCCGACCTCGCCAAGCGCGGCGCGGACCCGATGATGATCATGGGCTACCGCGGCGGCTATCTGCCGAAGGAACGCCGCAGGATCGAGCACGACCTGCGCAGCGGCGGGCTGCGCGGCGTCGTCAGCACGAACGCGCTCGAACTCGGCATCGACATCGGCTCCCTCGCCCTCGCCGTGCTGCACGGCTACCCCGGAAGCATCGCCTCCGCCTGGCAGCAGATCGGGCGCGCGGGACGGCGCGGCGCGATCTCCGCCGCGGTAATGGTCGCCTCGGCGGACCCGCTCGACCAGTTCCTCGCCTCGCGTCCCGAATGGTTTTACGGCGCGCCGACGGAGAGGGCCCGCATCGACCCCTGCAATCCATATATACAGGTGAGCCATGTCAAGTGCTCCGCCTTCGAGCTGCCCTTCCATGCCGGAGAGAAGTTCGGCGGGCAGGAGGTGGACGCCATCCTCGACTATCTCGCGGATCACGAGGTGCTGCACCGCGTGAGCGAGGCGGACGAGGAACGCTACTACTGGCAGGCCGACTCCTACCCGGCCGCCGGGCTCTCCCTGCGCAGCGCCACGGGGGAAAACTACACGATAACGGATATCACCGTCGAGACAAAGCCCGTCGTCATCGGCACGATGGACCGCCGCTCCGCGCCGACGCTGATCTTCCCCGACGCCATCTACTTCCACGGCGGCAAGTCGTACATCGTCGAATCGCTCGACACGGAGAAGATGCAGTGCTTCATCCGGGAGATCGCCGCCGATTATTACACAGACGGCGACGCCTCGCTGCGCATAAACATCACCGACGACTTCGAGACGGAGGGCAATTACGGCTGGGGCGAGGTGGTGGTGACGCTGACGCCGACGATCTTCAAGAAGATAAAGCTCGCTACGCACGAGAACGCCGGCTTCGGGCAGATAAGCCTGCCGGAGGAACAGATGCACACCACCGCCTGCTGGCTGATGATGCCGCGGTGCCGCCAGGAGGACGCGGAACTCAAACTCGCGATGGAGGGGCTGGAGCACCTGATACGCAATACCGCGCCGCTCTTCCTCATGTGCGACCGCGCGGACATCCTCGTGACGAGCCGCCTCAAAGACCCGCAGCTGCGGCGCGCGGCAATCTATATAATAGACAACATCCCCGGAGGCGTCGGCCTCGCGGAGGGGACCTTCGAGATAAAGAACGAGCTCGTCAAAACGGCGCTCGGCGTGATGAACTCCTGCGGCTGCCGCGGCGGCTGTCCCGGCTGCGTCGGCGCAAACGGCGGCGAATTCAACATCAAGGCAGCCGTAAGGGAGCTCGCGGAACAGATTTTGGCGGGGAAGTAAGGCGAAAGGCCGCCCCTTGCGGGGCGGGAGTTTCAATAGGCTGACAGCGGATAAACCGGGCTCCGCCTGTTTTGTGCCTACAGCCCCAGCAGTCTGGCGGCGTTCTCTCCAAGGATCATCTTCTTTTCCTCTTCGCCGATATCGAGGCTCTTTATCAGATCGATCTCCATCGAGGGCAGATGCCAGGGATAGTCGCTGCCCAGAAGGATATGCTCAGCGCCGTGGCGGCGGATGATGTCGCGGAACATCCCTTTATCGAGCCAGGGATCGGCGGCGTAGGCCGTGTCAAAGTAAAGCTCGTATTTTCCCGCGAGGCGGTCGAATACGTCGCGCGCGATGCGCAGTCCGCCCATGTGCGCGGCGACGAGCTTCAGTCCGGGAAAGTTGTTCACGACGTTGATCGTCATTTCGACCGAGGCCCGCATCTCATCACGGTATGTCGCGTCCCACCCCGCATGGAATATCACGACGAGGTTGAGCGCGCGCGCCAGGTCGTAAACGGGAAAAAGCCTCTTATCGTCCACGTCGATGCGCTGCAGCGGCGGATGCAGCTTCATGCCCTTAAGTCCCTCGTCGGAGATCTTCCAGACATATTCAAGGGCGTATTCCGAGCCGGGCATCACAGAACCGAAAGATATCAGCCTCTCCGAATCGATCTCCTTTGCAAAAGAGAGGACGTCTTCATGTTGGGTCTCCTTCGTCACGATATTGAGCACGACGCTTTTGTCCACGCCGCACGCGTCCATCGTCTTGACAAGAGATTCCGCCGTGGCCGGGGCGTAATAGGGAACGCCGCACTGATGCTGAAGCTTCGTCATCGCCGCATCGGCGATCTTATGGGGAAAAACGTGAGTGTGAAAGTCTATAATCATGGGAAAAACTATACCACCATTTTTTATTTTCGCCACATATAAAATCAAATTCGCAATACTTCGTCGTTTTTTACCGTTATTCCGCCGGAGGCGCTTTTGCAAAAATTTTATCCCCGTGTTGTAATATTGGCTGTAGAATATCAAAATGCGGCGCTTGAAGCGTCGCGAACCGGGAGGAATAGCTATGCAGATTTTGGCGGCACTTTTGCTGGACGCCCTTTTTGGGGACCCCAAATGGCCGACGCATCCCGTGGTATTGGTGGGACGGCTGATAACCTTCTATGAAAAAATTTTTTATTCGCCCTCCGACGGAAAGCGCCGCGGCGTAATTTTCTGCGCGGCGGTGCTTTTCACCGTCGCCGCCGCCGTCGCGGCGGGAATGATCGTCACGGGGCTGATCGGCAAATGGGCGCAGACAGCTTTCCTCATATATCTGTTATACGCGGCGATCGCCTTCAAGTCGCTCAAGGACGAGTCGCTGCCGGTGGCGCGCGCGCTCGCGGCGGGCGATCTCGAACGCGCGCGCAGGCAGGTCGGACGCATCGTCGGGCGCGACACGGAACGGCTTGACGCGGCGGGCGTCACGCGCGCGGCGGTGGAGACCATCGCCGAGAGCTATATCGACGGAGTCGTCTCCGTGCTCTTCTGGATGACGGTCGGCTCCTTCTTCGGACATGCCGCGATATTCGCCTGGCTCTTCAAGGCGGCCTCCACGATGGATTCGATGGTCGGCTACGACGACGAACGGTATCGTGATTTCGGCTGGGCGGCGGCGAAGCTCGACGACCTCCTGAACTTCATCCCCGCGCGCCTCGGCGCGCTGATCGCCGTCGGCGCGGGAGCGCTCGCCAATATGGATTACCGCCGCGCCTGGCGCGTCTTCCTGCGCGACAGGCTGAACCATAAGAGCCCGAACAGCGCCCACGGCGAGAGCGTCTTCGCGGGATTGCTCGGCATCCGCCTCGGCGGCGGCGCCTTTTACGGCGGCGAATGGGAGGCGCGTCCGACGCTCGGCGACGATCTGCGCGAACCGGAACCGAACGACATCCTGCGGGCTCACTACATTATGGATGTTTCCGCGGCGCTCTGCGCCGTGCTGATCTTTGCGACAGAAAGGTTTGTTTGACGATGGAATTCCGGCCGCACGGCGCAAATCCCGAAAAATTATATCAACAGTTCGGCATCCCGATGCCGGAGAGGGTCTTCGATTTCAGCACCAACACGAACGCGGTGGCGCAGCGCGGGGGCTTTTCGCCCGACCTGCGCGCGGCGCTCGAAGATTATCCCGACGACGACTGTGCCGCGCTGCGCGCGTTTCTTTCAAAGACGACGGGGGCCGCGCCGGAAGATATCCTCGTGACAAGCGGCTCCAACGAATCGATCTATCTTATCGCCTCTTATGAAAAGGATAGGAAGAATCTTATTCTCCAGCCAACTTACGGCGAGTATCTGCGCGCGCTTGAAAATTTTGGCGCGGCCCCCTGCAACATCTTTGACCTCCGCGCCGCAAAGCTGCCGCAAGGGGGATCTGTCTGGCTCTGCAATCCCTGCAACCCGACGGGGAGCTTCATACCGGACGCCGAACTTGACGAGATCGCGGCCAGCCATCCGCGGACGCTCTTCATCGTCGACGAAGCCTACCGCGATTTTATCTGGACCGAAGAGGAGCCGCTCCCATACCGGCCCCACCCCAACGTCATACGGCTGCGCTCGCTCACCAAGACCTACAACCTCTGCGGCGCGCGCATCGGCTATATCCTCGCCGACGCCTCGGTGACGGAGAGGCTGAAAAAACGGCAGCCGAGCTGGAGCGTCAGCGGCCTCGCGCAGCAGGCGGCGCTTTTCTTCCTCGCGGACGACGCTCTTCTGCGCCGCACGCGGGATTATTACGCGGCGGAGATGCCGCGGCTCATCTCCGCGGTAAACGGCGCGGGCTTCGCGACGCTGCCGACCTGCGTCAACTATTTTCTGGCGCGGACGGATAACGACGAGAAGCTCATCCGCTTTTTGCTCGAACGCGCCCTCGTCGTGCGCCACACGAGAAATTTTCCCGGACTTGAGGGAAAGTTCGTGCGCATCGCGGCACGGACGAGAGAGGAAGACGACCTGCTGACCGACGCGCTGAGGGACTACCGGTGAGGATCTGTCTCATCCGCCACGCGCTGTCTCTCGCGAACGCGGAGAACGTCTGGACGGGACAGCGCGATGTCCCCCTCTCGCCGCGCGGCGTCGCCGAACAGCGGGCGATATGCGCGCGTTTCGCATATCCGCGCGCGGAGTTATACTTTTCATCGCCGCTCGCCCGCTGCACGCAGTCGCTTGAGCTGATCTACGGACGCGAGGCCGATTATCTTCCCGCCGCTCTCTCCGAATGTTCGCTCGGCGTCCTTGAGGGCAGGCCCTACACAAACCTCGACGACGATCCGAACTACACCGCCTGGCTCGCGGCCCCGGACAGGCCGGTAGAGGGCGGCGAGAGCT
The DNA here is from genome assembly GCF_000585335.1 of Cloacibacillus evryensis DSM 19522. Lineage (NCBI taxonomy): Bacteria > Thermotogati > Synergistota > Synergistia > Synergistales > Synergistaceae > Cloacibacillus > Cloacibacillus evryensis. Next base: position 119,145 of record NZ_KK073872.1, on the reverse strand, counting down.
TCAACGGTTTCACGGAGCGCGTCTGCGCCGGCTTCGAGGCGCTGCTTTCGCGCTGCCGCGCGGCGGGAGTTTCAACGGCGGCCGGCACGATGCACGGCAACGTGATGCGCGCGCTCCTGCACCGCTTCGCCGACAGGAATATCCCGCACGGCGAGTGGCGGATACCGAACGGCGGCATGTACGTCCTTGACTTTAAGACGGACGGTTCGGCGGCGTTATGGAGCACGGCCCCTGATTTTCTCTTTGCGCAGGAGGATTAAATTGCCCCGGCGGCACAAAAACTACCTGTCGCACACGGCGGCCATCTGCTATAATGACCGAAAATCGAATATTATCTTTCTCAGTAAGGGAAACCGGTGCGGATCTTTCCAATGCCGGTGCGGCCCCGCCACTGTAGCTCGGACGAAAGCGCAAAGAAGCCACTGGAATTTTTCCGGGAAGGCGCGCTGTCAGGATGAAGGGAAGTCAGGAAATCTGCTGAGGAAAGGTTTAGGGAAGGGGGTCTGTTTGCGCGGGCAAACGTCTTCGCGGCATTTGTTACAGCTTGCCATAAGCTGACAGGGTAATGACTCGGAGGATCGCTTCCGGGTCATTTTTTATTGGACCCAGAATTTTTCTGGATTGGCGATGATCGAAAGGATGGAAATATTTCTCATGAAATCGTTTGTAATAGCTCTCGTAATGCTCACACTGGTAATGTCCGGCACGGCCTTCGCCGCGGCCCCGAAGGACAAGCCCGACAAGAAGGGCATCCTCGTCGTCGCCTTCGGCACCTCGATGCCGGAGGCGAAAAAGGCGATCGACAACCTCGTCGACTCGACGAAAAAGGCATTCCCCGACACGGAGGTGCGCCTCGCCTACACGTCGAACATCATCCGCCGGAAGATCGCGAAGGAACAGAACCTCAATATCCCGACGCCGACCTCCGCTCTCGCGCAGATGAACGACGAAGGCTTCACCCATGTCTATGTGATGCCGATGCACATCATCCCCGGCGAAGAATATGACGACATCGCGGGCCTCGTGAACGGCTTTGCCGCGGTAAAGGGCAAGTATGAATTCAGAGACTTGAAGCTCGGCAGCCCCTACCTCTCGTCAGCCGCCGACTGCGACCTGATGGCCGACATCCTCATCAAGCGTTTCGCGAAGGATCTCGCGAAGAAGAACACCGTGATCGTCCTCATGGGCCACGGCACGCCGCACCACGCGGCAAACGCGATGTACAGCCAGCTCCAGCTCTCGCTCGATAAGAAGGCCCCCGGACGCTTCGCCCTCGGCACGGTCGAGGCGGCTCCGATGATCGAGGACGTGATCGCGCGCCTCAAGCATGACAAGAGCGTGAAGACGCTCGTCCTCTCGCCGCTGATGATCGTCGCCGGCGATCACGCGAACAACGACCTCGCCGACAAGGACGATCCCGAATCATGGTACAGCCAGCTTAAAGCGGCCGGATACAAGGACGTCAGGACCTTCCTCGTCGGACTCGGCGAAGACGCGGATATGGCCCGCGTATACGTCTCCAAGATCAAGGATATGATGAAATAAGGATGACCGGCGCGGCGGAACTCTCGGAGCATAGGCGGCGGCTTTTCGTCAAACGGCTGCGCCTCGCGGCGCTGCTCTCCCTGCTCTTGCTCATCGCCGCGCTATGGCGGCTCGGCGCGGGCGAGTGGGATATTCCCGCCGCCCGCGTCGCGGCGCTTTTGAATCCGTTTTTAGACGAAGCCTCGCGCGCCTCGCCCGAGGCTCTCGTCGTCCGCAGCGTCCGGCTGCCGCGCTTTCTCGCCGCCGTCGGAACGGGCGGGCTGCTCGCGGTGGCGGGCGCCGTCCTGCAGGGGCTGCTGACGAACCCGCTCGCCGAACCATACACGCTCGGGATCGCGGCGGGCGCGGCCTTCGGCGGCGCTCTCGGCTTTTTCTTCGGTTCGTTCGCGGTGACGCCGCTGGCCTTCGCGGGAGCGCTGGCCTCTCTTTGGCTCGTAAGCGCCATCGCGGCGCGCAGCGGAGGCGGCGCGGCCTATATCGTCCTCGCGGGCATCATCACGAACGCGATACTCTCCGCGGGAGTCACCTTCCTCAAAGCGATCGCCGACGACCGTCTCAGCGCCATCGTCCTTTGGCTCATGGGCAGCCTCTCGGGGGCCTCCCCGCTTGCCGCCCTCTCGGTCTGGGGCGCGGCCTTCATCCTGTTCGTCCCCGCCTTTATCTACGCGCGCCAGATCGACGCCGTCTCGCTCTCCGAGGGACAGGGGGCGCTGCTCGGCATCGACGAAAAAAAGCTGCGCGCGCTGCTGCTCGCCGTTTCGTCGCTCGCCACCGCCGCCGCCGTCAGCTTCTTCGGGATCATCGGCTTCGTCGGCCTCGTCGTCCCGCACCTCATGCGCTCCCTCACGGGGCCCGCGACGAGGCCGCTGCTCATCTTCAGCTTCCTCGGCGGCGGGCTGCTGCTCGCGCTCGCGGACGGCGCGGCCCAGAGGCTCGGAGAACTCCCCGTGGGCGTCATTACGGCGCTCATCGGCGGCCCCTTCTTCTGTTGGATACTGATGAGCCGGAGGCGCGGCGCGTGAGCCTCTACACCTTCCGCGGACTCTGCGCCGGTTACGGCGCGAAAAAAATAATCGACGGCATCAGCGGCGAGATAGAGCGCGGGAGGATCACGGCGCTCATCGGCCCCAACGGCGGCGGCAAGAGCACGCTGCTGCGCGCGCTCGGCGGCCTCGGAAGCTACAGCGGCGCCCTCGCGTTCGGCCATCGCGAAGTGAGCGGCATCCCGCGCCGCGACTTCGGACGCCTGGTCGGTTTCCTGCCGCAGAACATCAGCGTGAGGGCGGCCTTCTCCGTCTACGAGATAATCTCGCTCGGCCGCCTGCCCTTTCACGGCGCGCTTGAACCGATGAAGCCGGAGGACGACAGGATAATCCTTGAAAGCGCGGAGCTCGCGGAGGTCGGCCACCTGCTCTTTCGCGCCGCGACGGAGCTTTCGGGGGGCGAACGGCAGCGCGTGCTGTTCGCGATGACACTAGCCCAGCAGCCGGAGCTGTTCCTGCTCGACGAACCGACCTCGGCGCTCGACCCGAGCCATTCGCGCCGGATCTTCTCGCTGCTGCGGAAGCTCGCCGCGGAGGGCAGGAGCGTCGTCGCGGCGGCGCACGACCTGAACGGCGCGATCTCCTGCTGCGATGATTTTATCGCGCTCAAAGAGGGAAAGATCGTCGCCCGCGGCCCCGTCGGGCTGCTTGACGAAAAAATTTTACAGGAACTTTACGGCATAAAGTTCCGCCGTTACCGATCGGAGGATGGAGACACAGCATGGCACCCAGAATAATCCTATACGTTCTTATCATATTTTTACTTTCGCCGTTTCAGGCGGAGGCGGCGGCAAAACGCATCGTCTCGCTCTATCCCGGCCACACCGACAACATCGTCGCGCTCGGCGGGGAAAAGAGGCTCGTCGCGGTATCGAAAAACGACGATGACGACATGCTGCCCGACCTGCCGCGCTTTTCCGCGAAGAGCGGCGCGGAGGAGATACTGGCGCTGAAGCCGGACCTCGTCCTGACGCGCGGCCTCGCGGAGCGGCAGAATCCGCAGCTCCGCGGCGTGCTAGAGCGCGCCGGCGTGAGAGTCGTTTCGCTGGAACCGCCGCGGTGGGATGATTTCGCCGCCTATCTGCGGGAGCTCGCCGCGCTGACCGGAAGCGACCCGGCGGCGGGCGAGTCAAAGTTGAAGAAGCTCCGCGGCGCGATCGCCGCCGAGGCGGCGAAAAAGTCCAAAGGCAAAAGCCCCGCCGTCTTTGTGGAGGCGACGGCGAAGGAGCTGCACACCTGCTCGCCCGATTCGTGGGCGGCAAAGCTCGTTGAGCTCGCGGGAGGACGGAACGCCGCCTCCGACGCGCAGCCGGTCCGCAAGGGCAGCGCGATCGCCCCCTACGGCCTCGAGCGGATACTAAAGGCCGCCGCCGCGGGCGAAATAGACGTATACTTGGTACAGCAGGGAACGATGAACGCCGCGGACAAAGAATCCCTCGCGGCGCGCCCGTGGTATCCGGCGATAAAAAAGATAAAGACGGCCGTCGTGCCGGAGGGAGAGCTGAGCCGCCCGTCGCTGCTCGGGCTCGAAGCCGGCGGACGGCGGCTGATAAAAATATTCTACGGAGAGTGAATGCTTTGAAATTTACTGTTGTCGGCGTGGGGCCGGGAGATCCCGAGCTCGTCACGCTCAAGGCGCTGAGGATCATAAAGGAGGCGGACGTCGTGCTGACGCCCTATTCGCCGCGCGGGAAGTTTTCCGTCGCCGAACAGATAGTGCGCGCGAACCTCCCCGATACAGAGACGACGCCCATCACCTTCCCCATGCTCACCGACGCGGAGGAGCGCGAGAAGTTTCTCCTCGGCGAGCTTGAGCGGATCGGCGCTTCATGGCGCGGCGCGAAGAGCGCCGTGCTGCCCGTCATCGGCGACTCGGCGCTCTACGCGACGGGCTCGTATCTGTTCGACGCCTGGAAGAAAATCGCGCCGGAACTCGAGCTGTCGCTGGTGCCGGGCATCTCCGCGCACCAACTGGCCGCTTCGCGCATCGGCTCCTTCCTCGCGATGGGAGAGGATATCTTTTCCGTCGTCCCCTGCATCGACGACCGCGAAGGGATCGTGGCGGCGCTGCGCCGCGCCGATTCCGCGGCGCTCTATAAACCCTGCATCCTGAAAGAGGGACTCGCCGGGGTGGTCGCGGAGGCCGGCCCGTGGCGGCGCATGGCGCGCATCGACCGCGCGGGGCTCGCCGACGAAAAAATATACGAGGGGGAAGCGGCGCTCACGCCGGCGGAAGAGTACCTCTCGATACTGCTGCTCTGGCGGAACTAGATGGACTGGCGCGGCCTTGTCGCGGGCGAGCTGCGGCTCACCTTCGACATCCTCTTCGGGCTCCTGATAGGCTTCGCGGTCTTAAGAAGCGGACTCGCCGACAGGCTCATGCGGCGGCTTGTGCCGCATCTGCGGAAGGCGGGCATCGGCTCGGCGCTCGGAATGGCGCTGACGCTCTCCCTCGGCTCCGCGAAGGCGGGCGCGGCCTTTATCGCCTCGGCGCTCGACAGCGGGGATATTTCGGAGCGTTCCGCCAAGTGGGGGACGCTGCTGCTCTCCTTCCCCGCCTACCTGCACCGCTGGCCCTCGACGATGGTGATGGCCGCCTCTATGGCGGGAGCCTCGGGGGCGATATTCGGCGCGATACTGCTGCTGCGCAGCGCGGCGCGCTTCGTGCTGATATTGTTCATCCTCAAGCGCGGCGGCGAGGCGGAAGAGGCGGCGGAGGCGAGGCAGGAGGGGAGCGCCCGCGATATCCGCTTCAACAAAAGGCTGCTGAAGACGCTGCCGGTCGCCTGGCTCTTCTTCGCGATCGCCTATATGCTCGTGCCGTGGGCCGAAAGCGCGATAAAGGAGTGGCTGCTCGCGGGGACGATCCTGCCCCTCGCGGCCCTCACGGTGGCTGCCGCCTCCATCGCGCACGTCTCGGCGGCGCTCGCGCTCGCCGGGGGAAGCCTCGCCGCGGGAGAGCTGACGGTGGCGCAGGCGGTCTTCGCGCTGCTGCTCGGCAACAGCTTCGGCATCATCACCCGGCTCTTCCGCGCCAACGCCGGATACTACTTCGGCCTCTTCCGCAAGGAGACGGCCCAGTGGCTGCTCTTTTGGAATTTTGCGACGACCGCGGGCTTCGCGGTGCTGTCGATAGCGCTGGCGGCGCTGCCGCTCTTATTATAAAAATATTTACGGACGGGGTGTGACCGATATGAGGCCAAACGAGATAGAAACAGCAAGCATGAACATAATCGCCTCCGAAATGGGGGCCTGGCTCGGGGCTCCTGAAGAGCTTCCGGTGGTCAGGCGCGTGATACATACGACGGCGGACTTCGACTTCGCGGAGAATATGCGCTTCTCCAAAGGGGCCGTGAAGCTCGCGCGCGAGGCGCTGAAAAACGGCGCCGCCGTCGTCACCGACACGAACATGGCGGCGGCGGGGATCAACAGGGCGGCCTGCGCGCGCTTCGGCGTCGAGGTCGTCTGCCGCATGGCCGACCCCGCGGTGCGCGAGGCGGCGGAGGCGCGCGGCACGACGCGCGCCGTCGTGAGCATGGAGGAGGCGGTCAAGGCGACGCCCAACGCGCTCTTCGCCGTCGGCAACGCCCCCACCGCGCTGATACGCCTCTGCGAGCTGATCGAAGAGGGCAAATGCGCCCCCGCGCTCGTCATCGGCGTGCCGGTCGGCTTCGTCAACGTCGTCGAGTCAAAGGAACGCCTGCTCGCCGCGAAGGTCCCCTATATCACAGCCGTGGGGCGCAAGGGCGGCTCGCCTGTCGCCTCCACGATCGTGAACGCGCTGCTCTATGGCATCGAATAAGGGGCTTCGCGAGGGATATTCAACGGGAAGCTGCGCGGCGGCGGCGGCGAAGGCCGCGGCGATGCGCGCGCTCGGGCTGCCCTGCCCCGAAAGCGTGGAGATCACGACGCCGGAGGAGAGGAAATTTACCCTGCCGGTCGTCGGATACGGCGACGGCTGCTGCGGCGTGATCAAGGACGCGGGCGACGACCCCGATTCGACCGACGGAATACTGATAAAGGCCGCCGTGGAACTCTCGCCGGAGCCGGGGGCTGTACTCTTCTTCGCGGGGGAGGGCGTCGGCACGGTGACGCTGCCGGGGCTCAAGATCGCCGTCGGCGAACCGGCGATCAACCCCGTGCCGCGCGCGATGATCGAGCGCGCGGTGCGCGAGGTGATCGGCGCGCGCGGCGCGAAGGTCACCATTTCCGCGCCGTTGGGGCGGGAGGTCGCGAAGCGCACCTTCAACCCGCGGCTCGGCATCGTCGGCGGCATCTCGATCCTCGGCACCTCGGGCCGCGTGAAACCGATGAACGAAGCCGCGCTGCTCGAATCGCTGACGCTCGAACTCAACACCCACGCGGCGGAGGGACGCCGCGCCGTCGCGGTCGCTTTCGCGGGAACGGGCGAAGAGGCGCTGCGCAAGGCATACGGGATAAAGAACCGCGCCGTCGTACAGTGCGGGAACTACATCGGCCACCTTCTCGACGAGTCGGCGCGCCTCGGGCTGGAACGGCTGCTGATCGGCGGACACCCGGGAAAGCTGCTCAAAGTCGCGGCGGGGAGCTTCAACACCCACAACCGTACCGGCGGCGGCGCGAAAGAGGCGCTCTGCGCGCAGGCGGCGATCGCGGGAGCCTCCGCGGACACGGTGAAGGCCCTCTACGAATGCCCGACCACCGAAGAGGCGATGCGCCTCGTGCGCGAAGAGGGACTTGATTTTTTATGGAAGATACTGGCGCGCATTACCGCGAAACGCTGCGAAGAGCGCGCCTTCGGAGATATAAAGAGCGCCGTCGCCTTCATCGACAACGGCGGCAATATCCTCGGCGCGACGGACGACGCGCCGGCCTTTGCGGAGGAGATAAGAGATGGGAAATAAACTTTACGTGCTGGGAGCCGGCCCCGGAGGCCGGGAAGAGGTGACGCCGGCGGTGAGCGCCGCGATCGCCGCCTCCCGCGCCGTCGCCTGCGCCGCGCGCCACCTTCACATCGCCGCCGGGCATCCTAACGTCATTGAGATGAAAAACTTTCAGGACACCTTCCGGCGTCTTCGCGAAGAGCTGGAACAGGGCGACGCGGCGGTCGTCGTCTCGGGCGACCCCGGGATATTCAGCCTGCTGCCGCTGATAAAAAAGAACTTCCCCTCCCACGGGATCGTCGTCCTTCCCGGCGTCAGCTCGCTCCAGAGCCTCTGCGCGAAGGCGGGCGAGACATGGCAGGAGGCCGTCGTCCTCTCGGGACACGGGCGGGAGATCGGGACGCCGAGGATCCTCGACGCCGTGGAGCACGCCCGCGCGGTGATCTTTTTCTGCGACGCGCAAAAAGGCCCCGCCTGGCTCTGCGCCCGGCTCTGCGAAGCCGGCCTCGGCGAAGTAGAGGCGGTCGTCGGCGAAAGGCTCGGCGCGGCGGACGAACGCGTGAGCCGCGGCGCGGCGCGCGAATTTGTAAATGAGAGCTTCGACGCGCTTTCGATCGTGCTGCTGATAAATGAGAACTTCACCGAACGCCCCCCGCTGCTGCCGGAGGACGCCGATTTTATCCGCGGCGGCGCGCCGATGACGCGCGAAGAGGTGCGCGCCGTGATAACGGCGAAGCTGCGCCTTACGCCGGATTCCGTCGTCTGGGATCTCGGCGCGGGGACCGGCTCGGTCTCCGTGGCGGCGGCGCGGCTCTGCCGCGAACTCCACGCGGCGGAGATAGACGCCGAGGCGGCGGCGCTGGTGCGCGCGAACGCGGAGAAGTTCCGCCTGCATAACGTAACGGTCCACGAAGGTTCGGCGCTCGCGGTGATGGAACACCTGCCGGACCCGGACGTCGTCTTCATCGGCGGCAGCGGGCCGGAACTCCCCGCGATATTGGAGCGGACGGCGGCGCGCGGCGCGGGGATACGCGTCGTCGTCTCCGCCGTCTCGCTCAAGACGATCGTGCTCTGCACGGAGGTGCTGGCGGGGGATAAATTTGAAAACTTTGACGCGGCGCAGGTCGCCGTGAGCAGAATGAAGACAGTCGGCAAGACACAGATATGGCAGGCGCAGAACCCCGTCGTGATTTTTTCCGCGACGACGCGCGCCGCGAAGGGAGAATAGAGGATGATACATTTTGTCGGAGCGGGGCCGGGCGCCCCGGACCTGATCACGCTGCGCGGGGCGCGGCTCATTGAAGAGGCGGGGATGATAATTTACGCCGGCTCTCTCGTGAACCCCGAACTTTTGAAGCGCGCGAAAGAGGGCTGCGAGATACGCGACAGCGCTTCGATGACGCTCGACGAGGTGATAGAAAAGCTGCGCGAGGCGCACGAGGCCGGAGTCGACGCGGTGCGCCTCCACACGGGGGACCCCTCGATCTACGGCGCGATACGCGAGCAGATGGACAGGCTGAAGGAGCTCGGCATCCCCTACGACATCACGCCCGGCGTCAGCTCCTTCTGCGCCGCGGCCGCGGCGGCGGAGGCGGAATACACGCTGCCCTCGGTGAGCCAGACGGTGATAATCACGCGCATGGAGGGGCGCACGCCCGTTCCCGAGAAGGAAAAGATACGGCTGCTCGCCTCCCACCGGGCCTCGATGGTGCTCTTTCTCTCGACGGGGCTGCTCGACGGCCTCTGCGCCGAGCTGATCATGGGCGGCTACCCCCCCGAAACGAAGACAGTGATGGTGTACAAGGCCTCCTGGCCCGAGCAGCGGGTGATACGCGCCACGCTCGCCACCCTGCCGCTGCTCGCGGCGGATAGCGGGATAAAGAACACCGCGCTGATACTCGTGGGCGACTTCCTCGGCGATGAGTACGAGCTTTCAAAGCTCTACGACAAACACTTTTCACACGGCTTCCGCCGGGCCTCCGAGTAAAAACATGAAGCTGCACGCGGCGGCGTTTTCAGAGAGGGGCGCGGAACTGGCCCTCAGGATCGCCCGGGCCTTCGGCGGCGCGGCCTGGGCCCCGGAAAAATACGCGAAAAACGGCGTGCTCCCCTTCGGCGCTTCGCTCGGCGAATGGACGGGCGCGCGCTTCGCCGAGGCGGAGGCGCTGGTCTTCGTCTCTTCCTGCGGCATCGCGGTGCGCGCCGTCGCGCCGCACCTCAGGGGCAAAGATAAAGACCCCGCGGTCATCGTCGCCGACGAGCGCGGACTCAACGTGATATCGCTGCTCTCGGGCCACCTGGGGGGCGCCAACGAACTTGCGCTGCGCGTCGCGGGGATCGTCGGCGGCCGTCCCGTGATCACCACCGCCACCGACGTTAACGGCATCACGCCGCCCGACTCGTGGGCGGTGCAAAACGGCTGCGCCATCGAAAACCTGCCCGCCGCGAAGCGCGTCGCCGCGGAATTGCTCGCGGGACATGCCGTCGGCGTCGCCGTCACCGACGAATTACAGCCCGCCCCCTATCCCGTCACGCTGTGGCTGCGTCCGAAGGATCTGATCGTCGGCGTCGGCTGTAAGCGCGGTACGGAGCCGGAGCTGCTGCGCGAATATTTTTCAGACTTTATGAAAGAGAGCGGTTACTCTGCGCTCTCGGCGGCCGCCGTCGCCTCTATCGAACAGAAGAGGGACGAGGCGGCGATCGCCGGGCTCGCGGAATTTTATAATATACCCTTTGAGACCTTCTCCGCGAAGGAGCTGATGGCGCTGCCGGGAGAATTTACTCCCTCCCCGGCGGCGCTCGCGGCGGTCGGGGCCGACAACGTCTGCGAACGCGCGGCGATAGCCGCCTCGCGCGGCGGCTATATGGTGCGCCTGAAGACGAAGTACCCCGGCGTCACCTTCGCGCTGGCAAGAAAAAGGAGTCTGTGATCTATGACTATGGAGATAAAGATCGCCGGATTGGACTACCGGTCGGCATCCGTCGACATCCGGGAAAAATTCACCTTTACGGAGAGCGAGCGCCGCGCGCTGCTGCGCGGGATCGCCCCTCACGTCCGGGAGGCGGTCCTCATTTCGACCTGCAACAGGACGGAACTCGCCGTCGTCTCCGAAGAGGAGCCTTCGGAACTGCTGCACCGCGCCCGCGGCTGCGGCAGCTTCTTCTCGCTGCGGGGGGAGGCGGCCGTCGCGCGCGTCTTCGAGATCGCGGCGGGGCTGCACTCGCAGATCCCCCTCGAGGACCAGATCCTGGGACAGATGAAGGAGGCGCTCGCCGCCTCGCGCGAGGAAAAAGCCTGCGGCGCGCTGCTGGGGCAGCTGTTCCAGCGCGCGGTCACGGCTGGCAAGGAGGTCCGCACGAAGTTCAAAGCCCTGCCGCACGAGTGTTCCGCCGCGGCGGCGGCCTGCGCGGCGGCGGATGAATTCTTCGGGGAACGCGGCAGCTCCTCCGGCGGCCCCCTGCGCGGCGTCCCCGCGCTCATCGTGGGCAGCGGCGAGATGGGGATGCTCGCGGCGCGGCTGCTGCGCGACCGCGGCGCTTCCGTGCGGATGACGCAGCGCCGCCGCCGCAAAGACGGCGCGCAGCCGCCCTCGGGGGTGACGCTGATACCTTACGAGAGCAGATACGAGGCGATGCGCGAGTGCCGTCTCGTCATCTGCGCGACGGCGAGCCCCCACTTCGTCCTCACGGCGAAAGAATTTGCCGACGACGGCGTCAGGCGGCTGATGATCGACCTCGCCGTCCCGCGCGATATCGATCCCGCCTTTATAAAACGCCCTTCGGCGACGCTGGTGGACATGGACGGACTGGGGCATGAGGCGCTGCCCGCGGATTTCATGCGCGAGATAAAAAAGAGCGTCACGGAGCACACCCGGCGCTTTCACGAATGGCGGCAGATACACGAATGTATGCCCTACATCGAAGACGTCTGCTCCTTCGCCGAACGCGAGCTCGCGCACGAACTCGGCTGCGCGGACGCCGAGGAATATTCGCGCGTGAAGGCGGCCACCCGCAGCATGATGAACAAACTTCTCTTCTCATTAAAAGAAAGGGTTGATATAGATATGGCAAAAGAATGTTACTGCGCGCTGGCAAAGGCGGCGCAGAGATGATATACGTCGTCGGGCTCGGCCCCGGAGGGCCGGAACAGATAACGCCGCGCGCGCTTTCCGCGCTGGAAAAATGCGACCTGATCGTCGGCTACAAGGCCTATATCGAACTGGTGCGCCCCCTCTTCGAGGGACGCAAGGAACTTGTCGCCTCGCCGATGAAAAAGGAGCGGGCGCGCTGCCTTGAGGCGCTTGAACTTTCGCTCTCGGGCCGCACCGTCGGGCTCATCTCCAGCGGCGATCCCGGCATCTACGGCATGGCCGGGATCATGCTCGAGGTGGCGGGTGACAGGACGGAGGTCGAGATAATCCCCGGCATCACCGCCGCCGCGAGCTCCGCCTCGATACTCGGCGCGCCGCTGATGCACGACTTCGCCGTGATCAGCCTCAGCGACCTGCTGACGCCGTGGGAGCTCATCGAAAAGCGGCTGCGCGCCGCCGCGGAGGCCGACTTCGTCATCTGCGTCTACAACCCCGCGAGCCGCGGACGGCCCGGCCACCTCGCGCGCGCGGCGGAGATACTGATGCAAAGGCTGCCGCGGGACCGCGCCGCCGGCTGGGTGCGCAACGCGGGCCGCGACGGGGAGAGTTTCGGCCTGACGACGCTCGCCGGGCTGAAAGAGGCGCCGATCGACATGTTCTGCACCGTGATCATCGGGAATTCCGCCACCCGCGTGATCGACGGACGCCTGATAACGCCGCGCGGCTACAAAGACCCCGCCGGCGGCGAGGACTGAAATGAAACGGCGCATCCTGCTGTTCGGAGGCACCACCGAGGGGCGCGAACTGACGCGCTTCGGGCTGCCGCTCATATATTCCGTCGCCACCGCCTACGGGGCGGAGCTGGTGCGCGGCGCGGAAAATACCGAGATCGCCGTCGGCCGCATGGACGCGGCGGAGATGGAAAAGTTCATCAGGGAATCCGGGATCGCCTGCGTCATCGACGCGACTCACCCCTACGCGCGCGAGGCCCGCGAGAATATCCGCGCCGCCTGCGCCGCCTCCGGCACGCCGCTGATGCGCGTGCAGCGCAGGGAAAGCGCCGCGGACGAAGAGGTCATCCGCGTGAAAAGCGCGGAGGAGGCGGCGCGCCGCCTTGAGGAGACTACGGGCAACGCGCTGCTGACCACCGGCAGCAAGGAGCTTGAGGCCTTCGCCTGCGTGAGCGCGCGTTCGCGCCTCTTCGCAAGAGTGCTGCCGGACCCGGAAGTGATAAAGAAATGCGCCGCCTGCGGCTTCGACAGCGGCCACATCATCGCGATGCAGGGGCCCTTCAGCCTGCTCATGAACGAAGAGATGATCCGCCTCACCGGCGCGCGCTGGCTCGTCACGAAGGACGGCGGCGCCGCCGGCGGCATTGAGGAAAAGCTGGAGGCGGCGCGCAACTGCAAGGCGCGCGTCATCATGATAGAACGCCCGCGCGAGGAAGAAGAGGGCCACAGCTGCGCCGAAGCGCTGCTCTGGGCGCGCCGGATACTCGGCCTTTCGAGGCCGCCGCTCTTCCCGCTGCTGACGGACATGGAGGGCCGCCGCGCGGTGATCGCGGGCGGCGGCGGCGTAGCGGCGCGGCGGGCGGCGACGCTGGTAAAATGCGGCGCGGCGGTGACCGTCGTCAGCCCGGCGTTCGCCCCCGAATTCAGGGAGCTGAAGTGCTCGCTTCTTAAAAAAGAATGGGAGCCGGAAGACCTTGAGGGCGCGGCCCTCGCGGTGGCGGCGACTGATGACGGGACGGTCAACGCCGCCGTCGCCGCCGAAGCGAAGGCGCGCGGCATACCGGTCAGCGTCGCAGACAACGCGGCGGAATGCAGCTTTTTCTTCCCCTCGCTCGTAACGAGCGGCGAAGTTTCGGCCTCCGTATCGGCGGGAGCGCTCTCCCCGGCGCTGACGCGCCGGCTTGCGGAGCGGCTCCGTTCGGTCTGGGGCGAATGGGTAAAAGAGGAGCGCGCCGCGCTGGAGGATAAAAATGACGGATAAGAGGATAATACGCTTCGGCAGCAGAAGGAGCGCGCTCGCGCTCGCGCAGACGAAGCTCGTGATGGAGGCGGTGGCTCTCGCCGACCCGGAGCTGGAGGTCGCGCTCGTCGCGATGGATACCAGCGGCGACAGAAATATGAAGCCCTTCTCCGAGGCCTCCGATAAATTCGGCATCAAGGGGCTGTTCACCCAGGAACTTGAGGAGGCGCTGCTCTCCGGCGCGATCGACGTCGCCGTCCACAGCCTCAAAGACATGCCGATGAACGCGGACCCCGCGCTGCCGCTCGTCGCCTACTCAAAACGTGAGGACCCGCGCGACGCGCTCGTCCTGCCCGAGGGAGAGAGGGAGGTCAGGGGGGGCGTCATCGGCTGCTCCTCGGCGCGGCGGCGCGTGCAGCTCGCGGCGCTTTACCCCGGCATACGGATCGAGCCGGTGCGCGGCAACGTCAACACCCGCCTGCGCAAGCTCGGCGAGGGAGAATTTTCCGCCCTCGTGCTCGCGGCGGCGGGGCTGAAACGCCTCGGCCTGGAGGGGCGCATCGCCAGATACTTCGATACGGATGAGATGATACCCGCGCCGGGGCAGGGGATACTGGCCTGTCAGGGGCGGGCCGGAGAGGACTACTATTACCTTGACGCGGTACGCGACAGGGAGGCGGCGGCCTGCGCCGCGGCGGAGCGGGCCTTTTCCGCCGCGCTCGGCGGCGGCTGCCCCGCCCCCGTCGGGGCTTTCGCCTCGCTGGCGGGCGAAGAGATAGAGATCATCGGACTGTACGCCGACGAAAGCGGCAAAGACATCCGCCGCGGTTCGGCGCGCGGAGCCGTGAAAGAAAGCATGATAATCGCGACGAAGCTCGCACAGGAGCTTTCGAGGGGGGAAGAACTATGACGCTCAAAAAAGGACATGTGGCGCTCATCGGCGCCGGCCCGGGAGACGCCGGGCTATTCACCCTGCGCGGGCGCGAGCTGCTCGAGGCCGCCGACTGCGTCGTCTACGACCGGCTCGTCGGCGACGGCGTGCTCGCGATGATGCCGCCGGCGGCGGAAAAAATAAACGTCGGCAAGACCGGCGGCGGAGACTCCGTGCCGCAGCGTGAGATCGAAGAGATCCTCGTGCGCGAGGCGAAAAAGGGCCGGCGCGTCGCGCGGCTCAAAGGCGGCGACCCCTTCATCTTCGGCCGCGGCGGCGAGGAGATAGAGGCGCTGAACCGCGAGGGCATCCCCTTCGAGGTCGTTCCCGGCGTCACCTCGGCGCTCGGCGGACCGGCCTGCGCGGGCATCCCCGTTACGCACAGGGGCGTCGCGCGCTCCGTCCACGTGATCACGGCGCACACCAAAGAGGGCACCATCGCCCCCGTCGACTACGACGCCCTCGCGAAACTCGGCGGCACGCTCGTCTTCCTCATGGGCGCGAGCGCCGTCGCGGAGATCTGCGCCGAACTCAGGCGCGCGGGGATGGCGGAAGAGACGCGCGCGGCGGCGCTCGAAAACGCCGGCACCGCCGCGCAACGGCTGATCACGGGCACCCTAGCGACGCTCACCGCCAGATGCGCGGAGGAAAAATTGAGATCACCCGCGCTGATAATCGCAGGCGAGGTCACGGCCCTCGCGGGGGAATTCGCCTGGAAAAAATTCCTGCCGCTCGCGGGACGCAAAGTGATCGTCACACGCCCGCGCGAACGGGCGGGGCGGCTCTCCGCGATGCTCCGCGCGCGCGGCGCTGAAGTCGTCGAACTGCCTTGCATCTCCACGCGCCGCATAGAGGCGGAGCTGCCGGACTTTTCAAAGTACGGCTGGCTGGGATTCACGAGCGTGACCGGCGTCGAGGCCCTCTTTGCGCTGCTTGCGGAAAAGGGGCGCGACATCCGCGACATCGGCGCGGCGAAGATCGCGGCGATCGGTCCGGCGACCGCCGGGGCGCTGAAGGAACGCGGCCTCGTCACAAACTATATGCCCGAGGTCTACGACGGCCTCCATCTCGCGCGCGGCCTCGCGGAGATCACTTACGATACGCCCGTTTTGATGATCCGCGCGAAGGAGGGCTCGCCGGAACTGACGGCGGAGCTTGCGGCGCGGAAGATAAACTTCACCGAACTGCCGCTCTATGAGACAATATACGAGCAAACCGGGATAATACCGAGGGGCGCGGATACCGCGATCTTCACCAGCGCCTCCACGGTGCGGGGATTTAAGGCCGCGATGCCGGAGCTTGAGATAGAACGCGCCTGCTGCATCGGCGAACAGACGGCGGCGGCGGCGCGGCGCGCCGGATTCAAACGGATAATAACGGCTCAAAGGGCGACGCTGGAGAGCCTTATAGATACTTTGGAGGAGATATAAAATGATCGTACGTCCGAGAAGACTGAGAAGAAACAAAATCATCCGCGACATGGCGGCGGAGACGCGGCTCTCCCCCTCCATGCTCGTCTATCCGGTATTCATCCGCGAGGGAAAGGACATCATCGAAGAGATCCCCGCGATGCCGGGACAGAGGCGCTGCAGCCCCGACACCTTTCCGCGCATCCTCGAAGAGGTGCGGCGCGCGGGCGTGAACTCCGTGCTCCTCTTCGGCATCCCCGAGCATAAGGACGAACGCGGCAGCGAGGCCTACAACGAAAACGGCGTCATCCAGCAGGCGCTGCGCACCGGCAAAAAACACTTCCCCGAGATGTGCTTCATCGGCGACGTCTGCCTCTGCGAATACACCTCGCACGGCCACTGCGGCCTGCTCAAGGGCGAAACGGTGGACAACGACCCGACGCTCGAGCTGCTCGCGCAGACGGCGCTCTCCCAGGCGCAGGCGGGGGCCGACATCGTCGCCCCCTCCGACATGATGGACGGGCACGTCGCGGCGATCCGCGCGAAACTCGACGGCGCGGGCATGGACGACACCCTGATCTTCTCCTACGCCGTGAAATACGCCTCCGCCTTCTATGGCCCCTTCCGCGAGGCGGCGGGCTCCGCCCCCTCCTTCGGCGACCGCAAAAGCTACCAGATGGACCCGCGCAATGTGCGCGAGGGCATACGCGAGGCGCTGCTCGACATCGAAGAGGGAGCCGACATGATAATGGTAAAGCCGGGACTCCCATACCTCGACGTGCTGCGCGCGGTGAAAGAGGTGTCCGAGGTGCCCGTCGGCGCTTACTGCGTCAGCGGCGAATACTCGATGATCAAGGCCGCCGCCGAGCGCGGCTGGCTCGACGAAAAACGCGTCATCGCGGAGTCGGCCGTCTGCCTCGCGCGCGGGGGCGCGGACATCATCGTCAGCTACTTCGCCCCCGAGCTCGCGAAGATGATGAAAGAGGGGGAACTCTAATGAGCCAAAGCCAGTGTGAAAGACTCTTTGAAGAGGCCCGCCTCGTCATCCCCGGCGGCGTCAACAGCCCCGTCCGCGCCTTCAAGAGCGTCGGGCGGACGCCGGTCTTCGCCGCGCGCGGCGAGGGCGCCTGCCTGTGGGACGCCGACGGCAAAAAATACACCGACTACATCGGCTCCTGGGGGCCGCTCATCCTCGGCCACGCCTACGGCCCCGTCGTGGACGCCGTCTGCGAGGCGGTCCGCGACGGCGCGAGCTTCGGCCTGCCGACGGCGAGGGAGGTCGAAATGGCCCGCCTCATCACGGAGCTCGTCAAGGGCGTCGAGATGGTGCGCATGGTCTCCTCCGGCACCGAGGCCGTGCTTTCGGCGATCCGCGCGGCGCGCGGCTTCACGGGGCGCGAAATGATCGTGAAATTCGAGGGCTGCTACCACGGCCATTCGGACAGTATGCTCGTGAAAGCCGGCTCCGGCCTCGCGACGGCGGGGCAGCCCGACAGCGCCGGCGTGCCGGCGAAGACCGCCGCCGAGACCCTCACCTGCCGCTATAACGACCTGGAAGAGATCAAAAACATCTTCGCGGCGCACAGGGGCGAAATCGCCGCGGTGATCGTCGAGCCCGTCGGCGCGAACATGGGCGTCGTCCCGCCCGCGCCCGGCTTCCTTGAGGGACTGCGCGGGATAACGGCGGAAAACGGCGCGCTGCTGATCTTCGACGAAGTGATCACCGGCTTCCGCCTCTCGATAAACTGCGCCTCCGGCTATTACGGCGTCACGCCGGACCTCTGGACCTTCGGCAAAATAATCGGCGGCGGCCTGCCCGTCGGCGCTTACGGCGGACGCCGCGACGTCATGTCGATGGTCGCCCCCTTAGGCCCCGTCTATCAGGCGGGAACGCTCTCGGGAAACCCCGTGGCGATGGCAGCCGGCCTCGCGGCGCTGACGGCGCTGCGCGAAAACCCGCTCATCTATAAAGAACTCGCGGCCAGGGGCGAAAAACTGCGCGGCGGCCTCGACAAGATCTTCAAAAAATACAATATTCCCGCCTGCGTGCAGGGCGTCGGGTCGCTCGCGACGATATTCTTCACCGCCGGGCCGGTAAAAAGCTACGACGAGGCGAAAAAGAGCGACACCGCGCGCTACGCCCGCTTCTGGAGCGGCATGGCCGCGCGCGGCATTCTGCTCGCCCCCTCGCAGTTCGAGGCGCTCTTCCTTTGCGCGGCGCACAGCGACGAAGACATTGAATACTTCCTCGTCTGCGCCGACGAGACGGCTGGAAGCGAAGGATTCTAAAAAATGTTTGACGGCGAAGAGCGGGGCAAAGTACAGATATACACCGGCTGCGGCAAAGGCAAAAGCACCGCGGCCTTCGGCCTCGCGATGCGCGCCGCGGGCTGCGGCGGCCGGGTCTTCATCATCCAGTTTCAGAAGGGGCTGCGCTGCGGCGAGCACGAGAGCGCCGAAAAGCTCGGCATCGAACTCGCGCAGTGCCCGAAGGGGCGCGGCTCCGGCCCCTGCGCCTCGCCCTGCCCGCTGCTTGCGGCGGCGCGCGGGATATTAGAGAGGGGGGACGCCGACCTTCTGATCCTCGACGAAATAATGGCGGCGATGCGGTACGGCTGCGTCACCCGGGAAGAGGCGCTCTCCCTCCTCGACGCGCGGGGCGAAAAGACGGAACTCGTGCTGACGGGACGCGGCGCTCCCGCGGAACTTATCGAACGGGCCGACCTCGTCACCGAGATGAAAAAGATAAAGCACTACTACGACGACGGACTGCCCGCGCGGCGCGGGATAGA
This sequence comes from Cloacibacillus evryensis DSM 19522, assembly GCF_000585335.1. Lineage (NCBI taxonomy): Bacteria > Thermotogati > Synergistota > Synergistia > Synergistales > Synergistaceae > Cloacibacillus > Cloacibacillus evryensis. The sequence goes on along the minus strand of NZ_KK073872.1, from coordinate 100,501 downwards.
GTATTAGGGAAACCGGAAACGGCTGACCGAAACAACAACCGAGGTGAGAATTATGAAAAACTGCACCGGCATCATGATACAGGGGACCTCGAGCGACGCGGGCAAAAGCTTCATCACCACCGCGCTCTGCCGCATATTCTCCGATATGGGATACGCCGTCTGCCCCTTCAAATCGCAGAACATGTCCAACAACTCCTGCGTCACCCCCGACGGCCTCGAAATGGGGCGCGCGCAGGGAGTGCAGGCCGAGGCGGCGCGCGTCGAACCGCGGACCTACATGAACCCGATACTGCTCAAGCCGCGCAAAGACACCTCCTCGGAGATCGTGCTGATGGGCAAAGTATTCGACGCCCCCTGCGATAAAAACTACTACCGCACCTTCACGATGGGCAAAGGGCTCGAAACCCTGCGCGAGGCGCTCGCCCTCATCGACGAAAAATACGAGGTGATGGTCTGCGAGGGAGCGGGAAGCCCGGCGGAGGTCAACTTGAACGCCGCGGAGATCGTCAACATGCGCGTCGCGAACGAGGCCGACATCCCCGTGCTGCTCGTCGCGGACGTCGACCGCGGCGGCGCGATCGCCTCCGTCGTCGGCACCCTTGAACTGCTCGGCCGCGACCGCCGCCGCGTCAAGGGGATCATCTTCAACAAATTCCGCGGCGACCTCTCGCTCTTCGAGGACGCGGTGGCGTTCACCGAAAAAAAGACCGGCGTCAAAGTCGTCGGCGTCATGCCCTGGCTCACCGACATCGTCATCGAGGGCGAAGACATCATGAGCATCAACTGGACGAGGGGCGGAGACGGTCAAGCCGGGGAAAAACTCCGCGTCGGCGTCGTCAAATTTCCGCGCGTCTCCAACCACACCGACATCGAGGCATTTCGCTTTGAACCCGACGTCGAGATCGTCGAACTCGCCGCCCCCGCCCAGACCGCCTCGCTCGACGCCGTCATCCTGCCCGGGACGAAGAGCACCGTGCTCGACATGAAATACCTGCTCGACTCGGGCCTCGCCGACGGGATACGCCGCTTCTACCGGCATGGCGGCACAGTCTACGGCCTCTGCGGCGGCTACCAGATGATGGGCGAAGAGATAGACGACCGCTTCCTCCGCGACAACGACAAAATACCCGCGATCGAGGGGCTCGGACTGCTGCCCGCGGCCACCGCCTTCGGCGAGGAAAAGACGACCGTCCGCCGCCGCGGGCACGCGATACACCCCTGCTTCAAAGGGGAGACGCCCGTCGAAGGCTACGAGATACACTTCGGCGAGACGCGCCCGCTGCGCGACGAGCCCGGCTTCGCGCCGCTCTTCGAGCTCGACGGCAAGCCGGACGGCCTCGCCGACGGAGAACTGCGCGCCGCCGGCAGCTACCTCCACAACGCCTTCCACAACGACCTCTTCCGCGCCGAATGGCTCAACCGCCTGCGCAAAAAACGCGGCCTGCCAGAGCGCGGACCGGTCTCCACGACGGCGGCCAAAGAGGCGGCCTACGACGCCCTCGCGGCGCAGGCGCGAAAAAACCTCGACATCGACTACATCGTCAAAGAGATCATGCGCCTGACGAAGGCTCCGAAAGAGGGCGCGAAATGAGCCGCTCCGAACGTCCCCGCCTGCTGATAGCCGCGACACAGAGCGGCAGCGGCAAAACGACGATAACGAGCGGCATCATAGCGGCGCTCGCCGCGCGCGGCCTGCGCGTACACCCCTACAAAGTCGGCCCCGACTACATCGACCCCGGCTACCTGGGGCTCGCGGCGGGCGGGCGCGCCGACAACCTCGACACCTGGCTCACCGGCGAAGCGGCGATGAAAAAGATATTCCTCTCCGCCTCCGAAGAGGCCGACATCTCGATCATCGAGGGCGTCATGGGGCTCTACGACGGTGGGCGCGGCGGCGTCAGCAGCACCGCGCGGATCGCGAAAGCCCTCGGCGCGCCCGTGCTGCTCGTCATCGACGTCCGTTCGATGGGCGAAAGCGCGGCGGCGATCGCCAAAGGCTTCCGCGACTACGACCCCGAAGTGGACATTCGCGGCGTCATCATCAACCGTTACGGCTCCGAAAACCACCGCGCGATGTGCGCGGAAGCGATAGAACGCGCCGGCCTGCCCGTGCTGGGCGCGGTGCCGCGCAACAAAGAGGCGGAGGTCAAAGAACGTCACCTCGGACTGCTGCCGGTGGAAGAAAACAGCAACCGCGAGCACATCGAAAACATCAGAAAAATGATCGAGCCCGCCGTCGACCTCGAGGCGCTCCTGAAAATCGCGGCAAGCGCCCCGCCGATCGCGCCGGAGGCCGCCGCCGCGCCGCGCTCTGAAAAAAAAGTAAAGATCGCCGTCGCGCGCGACGAAGCCTTCTCCTTCTACTACCCCGAAAGCGTCGCCGTCCTTGAGGCGGCGGGGGCGGAAATAATCGGCTTCAGCCCGCTCAACGACGAAAAAATCCCCGACTGCCACGGCCTCATCTTCGGCGGCGGCTTCCCCGAGATCTTCGCCGCGCGCCTCGCGGCAAACGCCTCGATGAAAGAGTCGATCGCGCGCGCCGCGGCGGCGGACATGCCCATATACGCCGAATGCGGCGGCTTCATGTACCTCACGCGCGAAATAAAAGACTTCGACGGCGCGGCGCACAGGATGTGCGGCGTCATCCCCATGAGCTGCAAAATGAACGACAGCCTGCGCACCGTCGGCTACGTCACGGCAAAGGCGCTCTCCGACAACGTCGTCGCGAAAAAAGGCGAAGAGCTGCGCGGCCACGAATTCCACTTCTCCAGCGCCGAACCAGACGGAGAGATCCCCCGCGCCTTCCTCTTCACCAAAAACCGCACCGGAGAAAAATACCCCGGCGGCTGGGCCGACAAAAACATCCTCGGCTCCTACCTCCACCTCCACTTCGCCGGCTTCCCGAAAGCCGCCGAACTCTTCGTGGAAAAATGCAAAGAATTCCGCGATAACGCCTGACCCGCGCGGCCTGAATACGCTCACTTGCGGCCTAAGTTTTATAAAATACGTTTTACAAAACCCACGATGTACACAGTTTCGTAAAACGCACTTTACAAAACATACAAGCCGACAAATATGCGATCGAACAAAATTCGCTGACGATGGATTACATGCCGTGAACTTCTTTTAGATTCCGCCTTGTAATGCCCGGAGCGACGGGGACAAACAGCGGCTTAGCAAAGATTCTCGGCTCCCTCTTTGACCGCTGTTCATCGTTTCCCCGCCATCGAGTAAACCGGCGCTTACGAGCGCGAATCACGAAATAACCGGGGGCCTGCCGAGCGGAGGCGCACTAGAGTGCGGCGAACATTGGCAAGCCCCCGGTTATGAAGTTAGTCGCGCTTATAAACGCTCCTTAGAAGTAAAGCTCGTACTCCTGCGGAGTCGGCGCGTTATAAATATACTCCGCCTCCGCGCGCTTGGCCTTCGTCCAGAGCTCTAAGAGCTTGTCCGGGAAGGCCGGGGCGAGGTACTCCCTGTCCCTCTCCGCTCCGTCGAGCACGGCGTTGAGATTCAGCGGGAAGGTGAGCTCCTCCTTCGCGTCCTGGCTCTGATAGCCTAAGGCCACGGGGTCCAGCTTCCGGATGATGCCGTCCGCGCCCGCGAGCACCATTGCCGCGAGGAAGAAATAAAGATTGCAGGAGGCGTCGCCCGTGCGGTATTCGACGCGCGTCTCATCCTTGGGCACATAACCGGGGATACGCACCGCGGCCGCGCGCGACCCCTTGGCGAAGGTCGCGGAGACGGGGGCCTCATAGCCGTGGACCAGGCGGCGGTAGCTGTTCGTGCTCGGGCAGGCGAAGGCGAGCAGACTGCCGGAAAGGCTGTGCGAAAGCATCCCCGCTATGTAAGAGAGCCCCTCCTGCGAAAGATTGAAAAGCACGTCGCCGGGAAAAATCGACCGGCCGTCCTTTTCAAGAAACTGGTGGACATGCATACCGTTGCCCGGCATCTTGTACAACGGCTTCGGCATGAAAGTCACCGCGAGGTCCCACTCCGAAGCGACCTGGCGGATGATCCACTTGGCGAGCGACACCATATCCGCGGCGCGCGCCATATCCATGAAGTCGAGCTCTATCTCCAACTGGGAGACCGCCACCTCATGATGGTGGTACTTCACGGGAATGCCGAGCACCTCCATGAGCGCTACCGTTTCATTGCGGAAATCCATATAACTGTCGTCGGGCGGCATACGGTGGTAAGCGCCGTGCAGGCTGACACGCGGCTTGTCGCTGTAACCGTCGCCGAGCCCCTCGGAAGACTTCACGCGGTAGAAAGCCCCCTCGATGCCGCTCGCGTACTCCGCCTCCTCGAAGACATAATACTCAAGCTCGACCAGCACCTTCGCCGTGTCGGCGATATTTTTGTCGCGCAGGAACTTCTGCGCGTTCCTGATAACGTTCCTCGGATACTGGTCAAACGTCTCGCGTTCCGTGGAGACGACGTCGCAGAGCACATGCAGCATCTTATAATCGCCGCGGAGCTCGAAAAAGGCGGTCGACATGTCCGGGATCGCCACCATATCCGAATTGTTCACCTTCGCGTAGCCGTAATTCGAGGCGTCGAAGCCGATCCCTTCCTTGAGCACCTTTTCTGAAACATAGCCGTGCGGCAGCGACACGCTGCGGATATTTCCCGCAATATCGACCATCAGGAGATTTAGAAAATCCGCCTCTTCCACGTGACCGTTGTACCGTTCCAGTTGCATTGTTATCCCTCCAGAAAATTTTTTGTTTACTATCGGTTCAAATATTTGTTTGTCAGCTATGGGCTCGGTTAGTCTACCATGAAAAACCCCGAAATCAAAGAGCGGCTTTTTTATTTCCGGCGAAAATATCCGCGCCGGATTCAAAAAATTTTTGCCTCCCACGCAACGCAAGTACATTGCAATAACAGCCCTAAAGGGATATAATCACACCTATACGGCGGTCAGCCGTGATTCGTAAAATTTGAAGGAGCGAATATTATGAAGAAATTATCGTTTTTAGCGCTGATTTGCGCCGTAGTCCTCGCGGCGGCGCCAGCCTTCGCGGCGACGGAACTCTCCGTCTTCGCGGCGGCCTCGATGACGGAATCGATGAATCAGATCGCGCAGATGTACCAGAAGGTCGATCCCAACGTCAAGATCGTCTACAACTTCGACTCGAGCGGCACGCTCAAGACACAGATCGAGCAGGGCGCCGAGTGCGACATCTTCATCTCCGCCGGACAGAAGCAGATGAACGCGATCAACGATAAGTTCGTAATGCCCGGCACGCGCTTCAACATCGTCGCCAACAAGGTCGTCCTCATCGTCCCGAAAGGCAAGAACGCGACGAACATCCGCAGCTTCGGCGACGTCGTCACCGATAAAGTGAAGCTCATCGCCCTCGGCAACTCGGACGTCCCCGTCGGACAGTATTCCGAAGAGATCTTCAAGAATATGGGTATCTGGGACAGGCTGAAGTCAGAAAACAAGATCACCTTCGCCAGCAACGTCAAGGAAGTCCTTGCGCAGACGGCGGCGGCGGCGGTCAACTGCGGCATCGTCTACAGCACAGACGCGGCGACATCTAACGCCGTCGAAGTGGTGGCCTCCGCTCCGAAAGACACGCACAAGCCGATAGTTTACCCCGCGGCGATAATGAAAAACACCAAGCAGAAAGCGGCCGCCGAGGCATTCGTGAAATTCCTCAAGGGCGACGCCTGCTCCGACGTCTTTAAAAAGATAGGATTTGCAATCCCGGAGAAGTAATATTCAGGCAAATAGAACTTCTCCTCTCTCCTCGTGTGAAGGGGCCGAACGCATCGGCCCCTTTTTTAAATCTGCTTTGGCCCCCTCACAGACAGGGAGCCGGCGCGACGCTCTTTCGTTTTGTGCGGGCCGTTTAAATCCGGCGAAGCCGGCGGGGGAGTTATTGGCTTTGATCCGGTTGGCTTTTTTCAACAACGGCCTTATAATGAAAACGGCGTTTCCGCCGCAGGGAGTGACGGACTTTGGATTGGTTTCCTTTATATAACTCGCTAAGAATCGCGGGCATCTCCACCTTTTTAACATTCTTCACCGGCATTTGCGCCGCCTATTACATCTCCAAGACCTCGAAACTCACCAAGGGCGTCCTCGACTGCCTGCTCACGCTCCCGATGGTCCTGCCGCCGACCGTCGTCGGCTTCTTTCTGCTGAAGACGATCGGGCCGCTCGGCCCCATCGGTTCGGTCGTCCTGGAACTATTCGGCTTCCGCCTTACGATGACCTGGTATTCGGCGATCTTCGCGACGGCGATCGTCACCTTTCCGCTGATGTACCGCACCGTCCGCGGGGCCTTTGACGGCTTCGACCACAACCTCACCTACAGCGCCCAGACGCTCGGCCTTTCAAACACATACATCTTCTGGCACATCATGGTGCCGAACTGCAAAGACGGCATCCTCGCGGCGACCGTGCTCGCCTTCGCGCGCGCCCTCGGCGAATACGGAGCGACGACGATGGTCACCGGCTACATTCCCGGACGCACGGCGACGATCTCGACGACCGTCTACCAGCTTTGGCGCGAGGGCAACGACGCGGCGGCCTACAAATGGGTGATGGTCAACCTGGCGATCTCCTTCATCGTGCTCGTAGCGGTAAACATGCTCGAAAACAGCTACAGACAGCCGAAGGGCCGGGCCGTGAACCACACGCTCAGCGAAGAATTCGAGCGGAAGTAGGGGAAAAACATGTCCGCGACAGTCAACTTTAAAAAACAACTCGGAAGCTTCTCGCTCGAAGTGGATTTTGAGGCCGGCAACGAAGTGCTCGCGCTGCTCGGCGGCTCCGGCTGCGGCAAAAGCATGACGCTCAAATGCATCGCCGGCATCGTAACGCCCGACGAGGGACAGATAATCGTCGACGGCGTCACCTTCTTCGACTCAAAAAAAGGGATAAACCTCAAACCGCAGCAGCGCCGCACGGGGCTGCTCTTCCAGAACTATGCGCTCTTCCCCAACATGACGACGCGGCAAAACATCATGACCGTATTCGAACACGGCGCGGGACGCAGCGCGAACAAAGAAGAACGCTATCAGGAGATCGCGCGGCGCTTCTTCATCACGGGGCTGGAAGACCACTACCCCTCCCAGCTCTCGGGCGGCCAGCAGCAGCGCGTGGCCCTGGCGCGCATCATGGCCAGCGACCCGGCGGTGATCATGCTCGACGAACCGCTCTCGGCGCTCGACAGCTTCCTCCACTGGCAGCTTGAACTGAAACTCTCGCGGATACTGCGCGAATACTCCGGCACCACGCTCTACGTCTCGCACAACCGCGACGAAGTCTACAGGCTCTGCGACCGCGTCTGCGTGATAAACCAGGGCCGCTCGGAACCCGTCAAAACCGTCGCCGAATTCTTCGACGCGCCGCCGACGCTCGCGGCGGCGATCCTTTCCGGCTGCAAAAACTTCTCGCGCATCGACATCATCGACAGCCTCCGCCTGCGCGCGCGCGACTGGAACATGACCTTCGCCTGCGCCCGCCCGATACCGGACGGCGCACGCTACGTCGGGGTACGTGCCCACTACCTGATCCCCGTCCCCGAAAACGAACGCGATGAAAACACGATCAAGGCGGAGATCCTCGAAGTCCGCGACGACGTCTTCACGGCGATCATCACCGTGCGCCCGAACGAGACCGAATCGGAGAGCAACTTCGCCGTGATACGCATAGAACTCTCAAAAGAGCTCGCGGAAAAATACCATACCGGCGAAACCATCTACCTGAAAGTCTCCCCCGCCGACGTAATGCCCCTGCTGGCATAAACGCCGCGCCCCGCGCTCGCCCTTGGGCCCGGTGGCTTATTAAGACCTTTGGCTCCCTCTCCGATAAGCAGGGAGCCAAAACGATGTTTTTTCGTTTTGTGCGAATCGCTTAGCTCCCAGCTGCAGGCGGGTGGAGGATCGTTGACCTTGGGTTTTGTGTTTTACTCTTTTAAAGGCTCCCTCCCCGAGGCGGCCAGAGAGCCAAATCAGTGTTTTTCTGATTTGTGCGAATCGGCTGGTAGTTACACCAGGGCTGGCTCGGCGGCGTTTTTCCTCCGAGACTGGAGGAGGGTTGACTTTGGGTTTTGGGTTCTGCTTTTTAAAAGGCTCCCTCTCCGATAAGCAGGGAGCCAAAACGATGTTTTTTCGTTTTGTGCGAATCGCTTAGCTCCCAGCCGCAGGCGGGTGGAGGAGTGTTGACCTTGGATTTTGTTTTGCTCTTTTAAAGGCTCCCTCTCCGAGGGGGCTCCGGCGAAGCCGGTGGAGGAGTGTTGACCTTGGGTTTTGTTTTGATATAGGCTTTTGCTTCCAGCCGCGCCCTTTCCTTCCTTCGCGCCCTTTCCCGTTGCTTTCGTTTTATGGTATCTTACTCACTGTCACACCGTTCCGCTGCCGATAAAAGGGAGGCTCTGCTATTATGTCTTTACGATATGGGAAGGATATCATACCGCTTGCTAAACGGCTTCGACGTAATATGACGCCGGAGGAGCGGCGGTTGTGGTATGAGTTTTTATCCAGATATCCGGCAAAGTTTCAGAGGCAGAAGACGATAGACCGGTATATCGCCGATTTTTATTGTTTCAGTGCGGCGCTCGTGGTGGAGGTCGATGGCGGACAGCATTACACCGATGAGGGCGAGGAGTACGACAGGCTGAGGAGCGAGTGTTTTCATAAACTCGGACTCGCTGTGCTGCGTTTTTCCAATTTCGATGTAAAACGTTGTTTTAACGAGGTCTGTATAGCGATAGATAAGGCGGTAACGGCACGGGTAGAGGGCGATCTGCCGGAACCCGAAGGCTTTTTAAGGGAATGATCAAGGAAAAAAGAAAAGGCGATGACTTGGGGTTCCGTGTTTTGCTCTTTTGAAGGCTCCCTCCCCGAGGCGGCCAGAGAGCCAAATCAGTGTTTTTCTGATTTGTGCGAATCGGCTGGTAGTTACACCAGGACTGGCTCGGCGGCGCTTTTCCGCCGAGACTGGAGGAGTGTTGACTTTGGGTTTTGTTTTGATTCTGGCCTTATCCTCTTCCGCCCCTTCCGCGGCTTGCGCCGCGGGCACTGTTTAGCGCGGAAAACCGCGCCAAACAGTACAACACTCCTTCCGACCCGGCGCAAAAATCGCGCCGGCCCACCTCCCTCGGCGAGGGAGGCTTTAAAAGCGTAAATCGCGGTTTATCTTTCCCTACAATCGCGTAAATCGGCGTTTAGACGTGCCGGATGCTAAATAACTTGCCCTCTGAGTACCGGAGCCGTATTGGTCATACGGCGAGGACACTCAGAGGGCAAGTTATGACGCAGACGGCGCGTATAAACGCCGATTTACGCCGATTTACTACCGCTTCCCGCGCCTCACCGCCATCGGAATCAGCACCAGCGCCAGCGCTCCGGCTCCGGCGTTGCAGCCGCCGCCGCTGCCGCCGGTCGGGGTCGGCGATACGGGGGGTTCCGCCTGTTTGATTATCGCGATCGGGTCTATGACTTTGCCGTCCGTCTGGCCGCCGAGGTCGTATTCCCCTCCGTCAAGGACGAAGGCCGTCAGCGTGTAGGTCGCCGCCGCGTCTATCGCTCCCGTCACTATTTCGTTGTTCGCGTCGTAAAGCGCCACCGTCTTGTCCGCTATGGCCTCCGCCGCGGTGACGACCGTGAATGCTTTGCCGCCGCCGTCCGTGAAGATTTTGAGGACGCGGATCTCGCCGACGCCGTCAACTTTGCCGAATACGTCCCCGCTCACCTTGAAGCCGAGCGCGTGGATCATGCCCGCCTCGTCGGCGCTGCTCACCGTCACCGGCAGCGAGATCACGCTGTCTTTGGAGACGGTGTCCGGGTCGTTGGCGATCACTTCTCCCGCCGCCTTGTCCGCGAGCCCGCCGGCCACCGTGAGGCTGCCGTTTTCCGTCACAGCCGCGTCTTCCGCTTTAAGGCCGATCTCATTCATAACGTCTTCCTGTTTGACGGGGTCCGTCACATATCCCGGCGTTACGGGGACGACGTTTTCGTTCGGCGTGACGACCTCCGGCTTCACCGCCTCCGGCCCCGCCGGCGTGCCCGCCGGGTCGTCGGCGGCGCTCTTCCTCACCGTTACGGCGCACTCCGCTTTGGCTCCGCTGCCGTCGTTCGCCGCGGCGGTGATCGTCGCTTTGCCCGCCGCTTTCGCCGTTACCGTGCCGTCCGCCGCGACTTCGGCGACGTTCCCGTCGCTCGTCGTCCAGGTCCAGAGGGCGTAGTTGGCGTAGGCTTCGGCGGGCGCGGCCTTCGCGGTCAGTTTATAACTGCCGCCGACGGCGAGCGCGAGCGTCGTCTTGTCCAGCGTCACGCTCTCCGCTTTGATCTTTTCAAAGAGCGCCGTTATCTTCCACTCGCCGCCCCAGGTCACATCCGCTGAGATCATCTTTACGTCCCGCGAGAGCGTCTGCGTTTCGTCGGAGAGCGTCACATGGTAGCCGCCCGGCACAATGAGCGTCACGCTCTGCTCGTCGCCTCTGATGTCGGCGGAGCTGTCGGCCTCGTGCTGTGCCGCGTCGCCGCTGACGGTCCATCTGGCGTATTCAATGTCGTTGCTTTCGATGTCGCCGGAGGCCGTCACGCTCACCTCGGCATAGTTCGGCTCCTTCGCCGCGAAGGCGAGGCAGAGGTCATATCTGTCGTCCTCCGCTCCGTCCTGGACGATGAAGTAGTTGTCCTTCTCGTTGGTCCTCTGGTCGGGACTGCTGACTTTGAGCGGCTGCACCCACCTCGCGCCCGCCGCCTTGTCTGCCTCCGCGTCGCCGGAGACGCCGCCCTTCATATCGAAGAGCATGACGCGCGTCTGCACCGTATAGCCGGCGTCGTTGCCGCCGCTGACGGTGATATAAGCCGCGAGGTCTCCGCTTGCCGCGTCCGCCAGGCTGCGCGCGCTGACCTTGCCGTCCTCGGAGACTACCGCGAAGAGGTTCACCTTCGACAGCAGATTACCCGCGGAGAGGCCCTCTTTCACTTCGTCGGGCAGCGCCGCGATGTCGGCGGAGCCGATCGTGAAGTGCGCCTCTATCGGCAGATAGTCGCTCGCGTCCGGCGCTTCGTTCCCGCCGTCCTTGAAGAGGCTGACGAGGAAGCGCCATACCTTCGCGAAGAGCGTTCCGCCCTCGTCCGCGCGCGAGGCGACGGTGTTCTGCACCTCAACGAGGCGCACCCTGTCTTCCGAGGCCGCGCCGAGCCCCCAGTATTCCGTTACGGCGGCCTTTATCTGCTCCGCGCTGAAAAGGTCTTCGGAGGTGACGACGTCCGCGCTCGTCGCGCCTATCGGCTTCGCGTCGGCGCTTATGCCGCCCGGCAGATTCGCCGCGGCGCCAAGGCCCTTCATCGCGTCGTAGATCGCGAAGTCCTCGCTCGTGCCGACGATGTCCAGTATGCCGCTCCCGCTTTCGCCGCCGGCGCCGTCGGTGCGGTTGGCGGGCGTCACGGGCGGCTTCGGCGTTTCGCCTACGGGCGTGCTTACAGCCGCCGTCAGCGTCTTTGTCTCGCCGGACGTTTTACCGGCGATCGTCGCCGTTATAGTTGAAGACGCGCCAAACGAAACATTACCCGCCGTCACCGTGGCGGAAAGCCCGTCCGCCGTTATGCTGTAGTCTGTGCCTGTAGTAAGGCTCCACGCAATATCTCTGCTCTCGATGTCCGCCGAAGTATAGCCGTTCGGAAGGACAAGGCTGAACTGGGCGCTTGCGCCCCTGCGGATGACGCGCGATCTCTCGCTGATGTCGAGCGACGCCACGGGGATCGCAACTTTCAGCGTTTTTGTTACTCCGCTGAACTCGCTGAACTCTACGGGCTTGCCGTTCGCCTGCGTTCCCTTCGTCGATTCCGCCTTTACCGTTGAACTGCCGGTTTTCAGCGCGTACAGCGCGCCGTTGTCAACGGAAATTACGTCCGAAGCGACGCTTGTGATGTTGAAAGCGGCCGCGTATCTGTCGGGCGAGGCCGTTCCCGTCAGGTGCGCCGCGAGCGAGAATACATTGTCGATGTCGGACGACGTGCCGAGAATGAGCTCTTCCGGCGCGTCGGCCTTGACGTAGGCGTCGGCGCTTGCTATCTCATAGGCGTAAGCCCCTATCTCCGCGTGCGCCTTGTCGAACGATACGCCGCGCGCGTCGGTGAGCGGGGTCTTGAAGCCGCCGCTGATTACCGTGCCGGGCGTGACGCCCGCGCGGAAGGCCGAGCCGCCCGCGGAGACCGCGATCGTCGGCACGGGGCCGCCGTTGTCGTCGGGCGAGGCGGTGAGCAGGAGCGCGTCGGCGGTCGTGCAGTCCCTTGAAGTTACTACGCTGTCTGCTTCGATGCCGCCCGCGTCGAAGCGGCAGTTGACGAGCTCGCCTTGGTTCGGCGCGTAGACGTCTTTGCCCGATGTCGCCGTGTTGCCGGCGAAGAGCGTGTTGTATATCTTGAATCCCGCCGGCGGGTTGGCGATCGCGCCGCCAGCGCCGCCTTCAGTTCCCGCGCTGTTGCCGCTGAATGTGCAGTTGGCCAGCAGCAGTTCGCCGCTGCTGTCTACAAACGAGACAGCGCCGCCGTTACTTTCCGCGCTGTTGCCGCTGAATGTGCAGTTCTCCGCCCGCAGTGCGCAGATCCCCCCTTGCATATAGACCGCGCCGCCTGCAGTGCCGGTCTTGTTGCCGGTGAGGGTGCTGTCTTTCAGCGTAACGGCGCCGGACCAACAATCAATACCGCTGCGGCCGTTGGCGGCTATGAGGGAAGATTCGATCTCGAGGCGCGAAGAGTATGCATAGAAGCCTCTCTCTGTGTTGCCCTCGACGCGGCAGCCGCTTATTCTTACTTCGGCGTTCACAAGATAGAGGCCGCTTGCACCGCCGCTGACGGTGAAGCCGTCGACGACCGCGCCTTTGACCTCTGTACCGGCAAGCACGGAGGACGTTTCGTTCTCCGCCAGCTTGCAGCTGAGCGTGCTCACGTTCCCCGCCGCGCGCCCGTCGACGCTCCTCTCCGTGCCGGCGAAGCCGCCGTAGAGCCTGACGTTCGAGGTCAGCGCGAAGTAGTATCCGCTATCGTCATCTGCCGTCGGCCTGTAGTCGCCGCTCGCCACCCAGAACTCATAGCCGTATTCGTCGGCGGCGTAGAATGCGTCGGCGCCCGGAACCACCTCGCCGTTTATCTGCCTCAGCCGGTCGGCGAAGTCAGCGCTTGTCAGCGCCGTACCCCATGTCGCGCCGTCGCCGCTCTTGCCGTCCGCGCCGCCGTTTTGCTTGACGTGCAGCACCTTCGGCGTCTTCACGGCGAAGGCGAGGCAGAGGTCGTATCTGTCGTCCGCCGCGCCGTCCTCGACGAGGAAGTAGTTGCCGCTTGCGCGCGTCTTAGCGTCGTCCGAGAGCGTCACGGGCATGACGAACTCTTTGCCCGCGCCCACCGTCACCGCGCCCGCCTTGTTGAAGAGCAGCACGCGCGTCTTGATCGTGTAGGTGAAGTGATCGATATTGCTGGTGGTGTCCGTCGTCCCCGCGCGCTCGACGGTGATGTATTTCGTCACGTCGCCGCTGACGATGTCGTAGAGGCTGCGCGCCTCGACGGCGTCGCCGCTCCTGACGACGACGAAGGGGTTGACCTCCCTGATAAACTCCGTCATGTCGTCGGAGGTGAACTTATAGTCTTGTTCAGAGTTCTTTTGCCAACCGAACCTATACGCGAGATGGCCCGGAAGCTGGTCTTCGCTGATGACGAAGTTCGTCTGCAAAGGCAGATAGTCGTCGGCGTGCTCGTCGGCATTACCGCCGAAGAAGCTCGTGAGGAAGCGCCAGAACTTCGCGAAGAGCGTATCGCCCTCTCCCGCGCGCGAGGCGACGGTGTTGTTCACCTGGACGAGGCGCACCTTGTAGGGCGAATCGCCCTCCGCCTCCGCGTCTATGCTGAGATAGCGCGCCACCGCGCCGCGGATGTCGGCGCTTGTGTAGATATCCGCGCTCGTCGTCACGTCCACGCTCGACGCGTCGATCGGCTTCGCGGTCGGGTCGATGTTCGCGGGGAGCTTCTGGTCGGCCGAGAGCAGACCAAGCGCGTCGTAGATCGCGATGCTCTCCCTCGCGTCGGAGGAGACGGCGATCACGCCGGAGCCGTAACCGTTCGCGTCGGGGGTGTCCGTCATGCGCTCTTCCGTCACGTCGCCGTGCGCGGCGAGCACCGTCACCGGCAGGGAGCCGCTGACGGTGCCGAAGGAGGCTGTCAACGTCGTTTTGCCTCTGGCGACGCCGGAAGCGACGCCGTCCGCGACTGTGGCAACGCCTGTATTGACGCTAGTCCACACCGCCGCGCGGCCCGCGTTCGTATCGCGGACGTCCGTCGAGACGAGCTTCGCCTCCGCGTAGGGCGCGAGGTCCGCCGAAGCGCCCGCGGCCAGTTCAAGGCTGCCGCTGACGGAGAAGCCCTCCGCCTTCCAGGCGTAAGCGCCGATGTCGGCGCTGGTCACGTCAAACGATACGCCGCGCGCGTCGGCGGCGGGAACGGTGACGCTGACGCCGCCGATCTCATGCGCGCCCGGCGCGAGGCCGTTGCGGTATGCCGAGCCGCCCGCCGAGACCGCCATCGTCGGCACGGGGCCGCCGTTGTCGTCGGGCGAGGCGGTGAGGAACTTCGGGTCGCCGGTGAAGATGTCGGAAGAGGTGATCGCGCCGTCTCCGCCCGCGCCGCCCTCTTTTATCACGCAATGTTGGAGTGTGGCCGTAGCGCTGCTAATCTCCGTGTGTATATCGGGGTTGCCTGCTTTACTGCTGTTGTTGCGGAATACAGAGTTGACCACCGCTAACTTATCTCTCGCGGAAATGGCCCCGCCGAATGCCTTGGGAGCCTTGTTGTCGCTGAATGTGCAGTTGGCTATCGACAGCTCTATATACGACCAAATCGCGCCGCCGTTAACGTCCGTGCTGTTGCCGCTGAAGGTGGTGTTTATGATACTGAGGGGTTTCTCCGTAAATAAACCGCCGCCGCCTGCCTTTGCGGAATTACCGATGAAGGAACAGTCCTTTATCGACGATAGAATCGTTGGATCTCCGTCGTCCCATTCAACAAGGCCGATTCCGCCGCCGCCTACCCCACTGGCATAGGTATTGTCTTTAAATACGCAGCCCTCGGCGATGATGCTGGAATCCTGCCCATAGATGCCGCCGCCAACGTTGTTTGTCACGGCGCAGTTTTTAATATATGGCGCGCTGAACTCCATATACAGAGCGCCGCCGGCGGCAGTGCCGCTGTTATTGGAAAAATCGCAGTTGATAATGGCGGGGTTTGACTTTTCAAGAAACATACCGCCTCCGGCAAAAGCATTATTGTCAGAAAACACGCAGTTGGCAATGGCGGGGTTGGATGATGAGATGAAAATTCCACCTCCGTAATAATTCCCATCACTTTGTACTGTCCCCTTGCCGCCCGTGATCGTGAAACCGTCGAGCACGGTGTCCGCCGACGTCGCGTCCTCGCCGCCGGTGACGATGCTGATGGACGCGCCAGTCGCCGCCGTCAGCGTGGTGACGTTCTTCGCGATCTCGCGCGCGTCGATATCCGTCTCCGTCCCCGCGAAGCCGCCGTAGAGCTTGACGCCCTTCGACAGATACAGCGTCTCCTTCTGCGCGTATATGCCCGCGGCGACGCGGAACTCATAGGCCGTGCCGCTGTTTTGCCTGTTTATCCATTTGAGCATCGCGCTGAAATCCGCGCCGCCCATCGCGTTCGCCCACGATGAGCCGTCCTTCTCGCCCGTGCCGTTGGGCGTGACGTATACGACCGGCAGATATGGCCAGCCCTCGCCGACGCGCAGCGTCATATTTTCCGTGGTGTAGGGCGTCACGTCGCCGCTTGCGAGCTGCAGCGGGGTGAAGGTCGCCGTCGCGCTGACCCGATAGTCGCCGCTGGTCGTCATCGTCGCGGCGACGGATTTGTTGACGTCCGCGCTGAGCGTGAGGCCTATATCCGGCGAGACGTCATAGCTGACCGCCGTCACCGCGCCCGCCTTTACGCCGGGCCAGCTGCGGAAGAGCCTCTTCGTCTTGCCCGCCGGTATAGCGGAGGCAAAGGGGTCCGGCGCGTAGGTGGCGATGAAGCCGCCGTAATTGTCCGCCGAGGCGGCCATCGCCGCGGTGAATTTCCCCTCATCGTCGTCGTCGCCCGCCGCCTTGAGGCCGGCGTTCACGGAGCCGCTCTCGTACCAGAGGCAGTTGGAGAGAGTGGCGTACCGAGATTGGCTTCCATCGGATCCTGTAAAAAAGGCCCCGCCTACTATCGCGCCCCTACTCCCACCGCCGCTCACGCCTCCCACGGAGGCGCAGGAGGTGACGGTGGAATCCCCAGCAAAGTGGTTCCCCAATATGCCTCCGGCATAGCCGCCGCCGTAGACCCGCCCCATGTTCGTGCAGAACTCCGCGCTTATATTGGAGTAATACCCGACGATGCCGCCGGCGTTGGCACCGGCGTTCTCCGCCCTGACGTCGCCGCGGTTCAGGCAGTTCACAACACCCCCGCCGCTGCCGTAGCCGACTATGCCGCCGATGCCGCTGTTCCCACTGCCGCCGCCCGTGACCGCGCCGGCGTTCGCGCAGTCACGGGCGATGGCGTTGTTAAGTGCGCCGGCGATGCCGCCGATGTTATTTTCTCTACCCGAGACCCTGCCGCCGTTGACGCAGCCGGAGATGTCTACGGGATCATAAATACTGCATTCGACGCTGCCGGCGATGCCGCCGACATTGGAACCGCCGCTGACGGCGGCATCGCTCACGCAGTTGGTTATCGTGCTCTGATTAGCGCATCCCGCGACCGCACCGACGTTGCCCCCGGTCGTTGTGACGGAGCCGGAGACGGAGAGGTCCTTGACCGTCGCGTTAAAGATATAGCCGAAGAGGCCCCGGTAGTCTTCGCTCCCGTCGATATAAAGCCCCGTCACCGCGTGGCCGCCGCCGTCGAAGGTTCCCTGGAAGACGTAGGTCTCGTTGCCGATCGGCGTCCACGGCACTCCGCCGAGGTCGATGTCGGCGGAGAGGTGGAAGGTCTTGCCGTATAAATTAGGATTATAGCTGTCATTGAAGAGCTGCGCCAGCCCCGCGAGGTCCGCCGAGGTGGAGATGTAAAATTCCCGGGCGTGGGGGTTGCTTTCATACCACGCCGTGTCCGGCGTGATCGCCGCCGACGAGGGGCGCATCAGCAGCCAGCTTCCCAGCGCCGCCGCGCAGATAAGCGCGAGCAGCGGCAGGCAGAAGCGCTTCGCGCCGCCGCCGCCCTCCCGGGGCGAAAGCCCCAATTGTTGAATGATCTGCCTGATGAATCGCATTTATAATATCCTCCCTTTGCTTAATTACGATGATTCCGTCCGCGGAGGGGCACAAGGCCGCCTCCGCACCCCGATTATGAGCGCGGGGCCGCTTTTTTCAAGCCTGTCAAGGGCAAATGGCGCGCGAATGTACATTTTTACCCCTCGAATGTACAAACGGGATGTATAATAATTACGGGCGGCACGGACGCCGCAATTTTTGTTTATGGGAGCCGATGCATGAGGATCGCCGTTGTTGACGACCGCGCCGACGAGCGCGCGGAGATCGTTTCTTTAGTAGAGGAGTACCTGGCGCGCGTGGGCGTGACGGGAGCCGTCTGCCGCGAGTTCGCCTCGGCGGAGGAGTTTGCCGCCGCGCTCGGCGAGCAGTCTTTCGACGTGGCGGCGCTCGACATCATCATGGGCGAGATGGACGGGATGGAGGCGGCGCGCGCGCTGCGAGAGGCGCAGCCGTCGTGCGCGATCATCTTCGTCACCTCGAGCCGTGATTTTTCGATCGAGGGCTACAGCGTGCACGCCGCGGGCTATGTGCTGAAGCCGGTGCGCGAGAACAGCGCGCTGCTCTTCGACGCGCTGGCCTTCGCCGCAAGCCGCGCCCTGCGCGCCTCCGCCTCGATGATGGTAAAGTGCGCGGTCGGCGAACGGCACGTCCTGCTCGCCGATATCCTGACGCTCAGCAAACGGCTGCTGATAATCTACCTGGAACTGAAAGGCGGCGAGACGCTCGCGCTGAGCGGCAAATACGCCGACTACGAGCAGCGCCTGCTCGAAGACGGGCGCTTCCTCAAGATCGCCCGCGCAAGCCTGCTGAACGCCGACCGCATCTCCGCAGTAACGCGCGAAGGCCTGCTGCTGGACACCGGCAAGGAGATAAAGCTCGGCCGCCGAGTCCGAGAACGCATAGCCGCGGAGTACGCAAGGTATAAAGTCAACGGGGAAAGATGAATGATAGGCTTAAAGCCTCCCTCCCCGAGGGAGGTGGGCCGGCGCACGGTTTTTGCGCCGGGTCGGAAGGAGTGTTGTACTGCGCGGCGCATGTTTTCCGCGCCACACAGTGCCCGCGGCGGAAGCCGCGGAATAGGATAAGGCCAGAACAAAAACAAAACCCAAGGTCAACACTCCCTCACCCCGCTTCGCGGGGAGCTCCCTCGGCGAGGGAGCCTTTTAAAAAGATAAACCAAGCCAACAATCATAGGCTCCGGCTCGGAGGCCGGAGCGACGGGAGGGCAGAGCGGTAAATCGCTATTTATCTTTTCCTCGCAATCGCGTAAATCGGCGTTTAGACGTGCCGGATGCTAAATAACTTTGGGGTCTGCGCCCGGAGCCGTATACCAATACGGCGATTGCAAGGCAATGTTCCCCGCCATTGGCGGGGAACTCTTTCAAATTATCCATATTGCCGCAGCATGCGGGTGCGTTTGCCGCAGGACCGCAGACCCCAAAGTTATGACGCAGACGGTGCGTATAAACGCCGATTTACCCCTCCATCTTCATCTCAGCCATATGCCTGTAGAATCTCCATCTGTCGGCAATGGCTTTTTTCTCTTCTTCGAGCAGCTGCGCAGCCTCTTCCGGGGCCGTCGCTTTGAGGCTTTTGTATCTCACTTCGTTGTAGATGTAGTCTTCAAGGGGCAGGCTCGGCTCTTTGGAGTCTATGACGAGCGGGTTTTTGCCCTCTTTCGCAAGGTCGGGGTTGTATCTCATGAGCATCCAGTGGCCCGAGTCTACCGCTTTTTTCTGCTGGTCAAGTCCTTTGACCATGTCTATGCCGTGCGCTATGCAGTGGCAGTAGGCGATTATTATTGACGGTCCCTCGTAGGCTTCGGCTTCCTGGAAGACTTTGACTGTGTGCGCGTCGTTGGCTCCCAACGCCACTTTCCCCACGTAGACGCTGCCGTAGCTCATGGCCATCATGGCGAGGTCTTTTTTGCCCATGCGTTTGCCGGCCGCAGCGAATTTGGCCACGGCTCCTCTCGGCGTGGATTTGGAGGCCTGCCCTCCGGTGTTGGAGTAGACTTCGGTGTCAAGTACAAGGATGTTGACGTTTTTGCCGCTGGCTATTACGTGGTCGAGTCCCCCGTAGCCGATGTCGTAGGCCCAGCCGTCTCCTCCCACGCACCAGACTGATTTTTTGGCGAGGTTGTCTATGACTGATTCGAGTTCTTCTGCCTGTTGTGTCTCTATGCAGCAGAGTTGTTCTTTGAGGCGGTCTATTTCGTCTGTTACGGCTTTGATTTGTTCGCCGGTGGTCTGCGGCGCGTCAAGTATTTCTCTGACTGTCTGTTCTCCCAGTTCGGGGGTCATTTTGGTGAGCAGTTCAGCCGCGTATTCTCTGTGTTTGTCTATGGTGAGGCGGAAGCCGAGGCCGAATTCTGCCGCGTCTTCAAAGAGGGAGTTGCTCCACGCAGGGCCTCTGCCCTGGTCGTTTACGGCCCACGGGGTGGTGGGGAGGTTGCCTCCGTATATCGAGGAGCAGCCGGTGGCGTTGGCGATTATGGCTCTGTCTCCGAAGAGTTGGGAGAGGAGTTTGAGGTAGGGGGTTTCTCCGCAGCCCGCGCAGGCTCCCGAGAATTCGAAGAGGGGTCTCAGGAGTTGGACGTCTTTGACTGTCGCTGTGTTGAGTTTGGCTTTGTCTGTTTCGGGCAGGCTGAGGAAGTAGTTCCAGTTTGCTTTTTCTGTCTCTCTTATGGGCATTTGGGTGCGCATGATGAGCGGACGGTGCGGGTCTTCGGCTTTGGTTTTGTTTATGGGGCAGTTGGCCGCGCAGAGGCCGCAGCCGGTGCAGTCTTCGGGCGCGGTCTGGATGGTGAAGTCATAGTCTTTGAAGTTGGGGAATTTGGCTTGGGCGTGTCTGAATGCTGCCGGCGCCTGTTCGAGTTTTTCGGGGGCGTAGACTTTGGCTCTTATGGCCGCGTGGGGGCAGACGAGGACGCATTTGCCGCATTGGATGCAGAGGGACGGGTCCCAGACGGGGATGTCTATGGCTATGTTTCTTTTTTCGTATTGGGTGGTGGCGCTGGGGTAGGTGCCGTCTTCGGGCAGGGCGGAGACGGGGAGGCTGTCTCCTTCCATTATCATCATGGGGCCGAGTATTTGTTTGACGAATTCGGGGGCGTCTTCGGCTACGGGCGGCAGGATGTCGAAGGCGGATGTCGCTTCGGCCGGCACTTTGACTTGGTAGAGGTTGGCTAGTGTTTCGTCTACGGCTTTGATGTTTTTGTCTACTATGGCCTGTCCTTTTTTGGTGTAGCTTTTGATTATTGAGTCTTTGATGGCTTTTATGGCTTTGTCCTGGGGCAGGATGCCGCTGATGGCGAAGAAGCAGGTCTGCATGATGGTGTTGGTGCGGGAGCCCATGCCTGTTTGTTTGGCTATTTTAACGGCGTCTATGACGTAGAGTTTGAGGTGTTTGTCTATTATTTTTTGCTGGTATGTTTTCGGCAGTTTGTCCCAGATTTGTTCGGGGCCGAAGGGGGCGTTGAGGAGGAATGTTCCGCCGTCTGCCGCGTTTTTCAGGATGTCGAGTTTTTCGAGGAAGCTGTAGACGTGGCAGGCCAGGAAGTTGGCTTTGTTTATGAGGTAGCTGGCGTATATGGGGTCGGGACCGAAGCGCAGGTGGCTTACGGTTATTCCTCCGGATTTTTTGGAGTCGTAGCTGTAGTAGCCCTGGGCGTAGAGGTCTGTTTCCTGGCCGATGATTTTGATGGAGTTTTTGTTGGCTCCCACTGTGCCGTCTGAGCCGAGGCCGTAGAAGAGGCATCTGACTGTTTTGGGGTTTTCTGTGTCGAATGACGGGTCGTAGGGGAGGCTGGTGTAGGTGACGTCGTCTTCTATGCCTATGGTGAAGCCGTCTTTGGGGGCGAGTTTGCGGAGTTCGTCGTAGACTCCTTTGACCATGGCCGGGGTGAAGTCTTTGGAGGAGAGGCCGTAGCGGCCTCCCACTATGGTGATGCCGGAGCCGTTGAGGGCTTCTTTGACGTCGGCGCAGAGGGGCTCGCTGTTGGCCGCAGGGTCTTTGCTGCGGTCGAGGACGGCTATTTTTTTGACTGTCCCGGGGAGGGCGTTTGTGAATCTTGTGATGTCGAAGGGGCGGAAGAGGCGCACGATTATTAGGCCAACTTTTTCTCCCTCTTGGTTCAGGCGGTCTACGGCTTCGCGCGCTACCGCAGCGCCGGAGCCCATGATGATTATGACTCGCTCGGCTTCGGGGCTGCCGTAGTAGTCGAAGAGGTGGTATTGTCTGCCTATGGTTTTCGCGAATTTGTCCATCGCTTGCTGGACGGTGTCGGGCATGTCGGCGTAGTAGCGGTTGCGTCCTTCCATCGACTGGAAGAATACGTCGGGGTTTTGCGCGGTGCCGCGGATGAAGGGCGCGTCGGGCGTGAGGCGGTTGTATCTGTGTTCGCGCACGAGGTCGTCGTCTATGCAGGCGCGCATGGCGTCGTAGGGGATTTCTTCTATTTTCATTTCTTCGTGGCTGGTGCGGAAGCCGTCGAAGAAGTGGAGGACGGGAACTTTGCCTTCGAGGGTCGCCATTTGCGCGATGAGCGCGTTGTCCATGGATTCCTGCACTGTCGCAGAGGAGAGCATGGCCCAGCCGGTGTTGCGCACGGCCATGACGTCGGAGTGGTCTCCGAAGATGGAGAGCGCGTGGGCGGCCACGCTTCTGGCTGTTACGTGCATGACTGTGCTGGTGAGTTCGCCCGCTATTTTGTACATGTTGGGGATCATGAGCAGGAGTCCCTGGGAGGCGGTGAAGGTGGTGCCCAATGCTCCCGCCTGCAGCGCTCCGTGGTAGGCTCCCGAGGCCCCCGCCTCGCTCTGCATCTCTTCCACCAGCGGCACTGTGCCCCAGATGTTGGGACGCGATTCCGCCGACCACTGATCCGACCATTCGCCCATCGGCGACGACGGCGTGATCGGGTAGATCGATATCACTTCGTTTACCGCGTGCGCCACGTGCGCCGCCGCTTCGTTGCCATCCAGCGTTACCATCTTTTTCTCTGACATGATTCGTTCCTCCCATATTATTACAAATATTCAGACTATTATTATTGGACCTATTATACCTCAATTATAAATATAATAAATATTTTCTATGCCGCCTTACTTTTTTTTAGATATTAAAAATCCGGCGGCCCTGTAAAGATACGGATCGGCCGCCGGGTTTTCTGTGATGCGATATCTCCTGTGTGGGTAGGAGGCGGTAAGCCTTATTTGTACCAGTCCCAAGTGGTCTTCAGCGTTCTCACCGGACCGCTGCTTCTGTGATCCGCGGCTATTGCGGTTTTATCATATTTTCCGGGCGCACGGCCCGGTCAAATTCTTCCGCGGTCAGATAGCCGAGGCCTGTCACGGCTTCCTTCAGCGTCGTGTTTTCTTTATGCGCCTTTTTCGCCGCGGCCGCGGCCTTTTCATATCCGATGATCGGGTTCAGCGCGGTGACGAGCATGAGCGAGTTTTTCAGGTATCCCTCCATGACCGGCAGGTTGGGCCTGATGCCTGAAACACAGTTTTTTTCAAAGGAACGCATCCCGTCGGCAAGAAGGCGCACGGACTGAAGGAAGTTGTGGATGCAGACCGGCATGAATACGTTCAGCTCAAAATTGCCCTGCGAAGCGGATAAGCCCACCGCGACGTCGTTCGCCATGACCTGCACGGCGACCATCGTCATGGACTCGCATTGGGTAGGGTTGACTTTGCCCGGCATTATCGAGCTGCCCGGTTCGTTTTCGGGGATCAGTATTTCTCCGATGCCGCAGCGGGGGCCGCTCGCCAGCAGGCGGACGTCGTTCGCGATCTTCATCAGGTCCGCGGCCAGCGCTTTGAGCGCGCCGTGCGCGAAGACGAGAGCGTCCTTGCTTGTCAGCGCGTGGAATTTGTTCGGCGCCGTGCGGAAGTCTTTGCCGGTGATCTTCGATATTTCTTCCGCGGCGATCCTGCCGAAGTCCGGGTGTGTGTTGAGCCCCGTTCCGACGGCGGTGCCGCCGAGGGCGAGTTCTTTCAGCCAAGGCAGGGCCGCCGTTATCATCTGTTCCGCCTTGTCCGTCATGCCGTACCAGCCGCTGACTTCCTGCCCGAAGGTTAGAGGCGTGGCGTCCTGGAGATGGGTGCGCCCGATCTTGATCACGGAGGCGTTTTCTTCGGAGAGCCGCTGAAGCGTATTTTTCAGCGCGCGCAGAGAGGGAAGAAGTTTATCCTCAATGGCGAGAACGGCGGCGATATGCATCGCGGTCGGAAAGGTGTCGTTTGAGCTTTGCGAACGATTGACGTCGTCATTCGGATGGACGATTTTTTCACCGGCGATCTCGTTCGCCCTGTTCGCTATCACTTCGTTGACGTTCATATTCGACTGGGTACCGCTGCCGGTCTGCCAGACGGCGAGCGGGAAGTTGCCGTCGAGTTTCCCCCCGGATATCTCGCCGCAGACTTCGGCGATAAGGTCCGCTTTTTTTTCGTCGATCCTGCCGAGCCTCATGTTGGCGACGGCGGCGGCCTTTTTGAGGACCGCGAAGGCCCCGATTATTTCGGCCGGCATCTTTTCCGTCCCGATCTCAAAATTCTGGAAGCTGCGCTGGGTCTGCGCCCCCCAGTATTTGTCGGCGGGGACCCTCATTTCTCCCATTGTGTCGTGTTCTGTCCTGTACTCCACGTTCATATCCTCCGGCAGTATGTCTTTAAGGAACTAGATCCTCGCCACTCCGCTCTCACGCGCCGCCTGCGCGACGGCCTTCGCCACCGCCGGCCCCACCTTCGGGTCGAAGGCTGCGGGGATGATGTAGTCGGCTGAAAGCTCTTCGTCGCTGATGAGCCCGGCGAGCGCCCGCGAGGCGGCGATCTTCATCGCGTCGTTGATGTCGCTCGCGCGCACGTCAAAGGTTCCGCGGAAGATCCCCGGGAAGGCGAGGACGTTGTTTATCTGGTTCGGGAAGTCGCTTCTGCCGGTCGCGATCACGGCGGCTCCGGCGGCCTTCGCCTCGTCGGGGTATATCTCAGGCGTCGGGTTGGCGCAGGCGAAGATTATCGCGTCTTTCGCCATTGAGCGGACCATGTCCTGGGTCACGGTGCCGGGGGCGGAGACCCCGATGAATACGTCCGCGCCTTTCATGGCGTCGGCAAGCGATCCCTGCTGTTTTTTCACGTTGGTCACAAGTGCCATTTCCTGTTTGATGGGGTTCATGCCCTTTTCGCGGCCTTCGTAGATTATCCCCGTTCTGTCGCAGAGGGTGACGTCTTTGATGCCGTCGCTTAGCAGCAGCTTTGTTATCGATATGCTCGCGGCGCCCGCTCCGTTGACTACGACCTTGACCTCCTCTTTCTTCTTGCCGACGACCTTGAGCGCGTTCGTGAGGCCGGCCAGCGTTATGACGGCCGTGCCGTGCTGGTCGTCATGGAAGATGGGGATGTCGCACTTTTCTTTGAGCTTCTTTTCGATCTCAAAGCAGCGCGGCGCGGCTATGTCTTCAAGGTTCACGCCGCCGAAGCTGCCGGAGATGAGGTATATGGTGTTTACGATCTCGTCGACGTCTTTGCTCTTGATGCAGAGAGGGAAAGCGTCCACGCCGCCGAAGGTCTTGAAGAGCACGCATTTGCCCTCCATGACCGGCATTCCCGCTTCCGGCCCGATGTCGCCCAGCCCGAGCACCGCGGTGCCGTCGGTGACGACGAGGCAGAGGTTGTGGCGGCGCGTGAGGTCGTAGCTTCTCTCCACGTCCTTCTGTATCTCAAGGCAGGGCTGCGCGACGCCTGGCGTGTAAGCCAGCGACAGGTCGTCCTTCGTCTTTACGGGGACGGTAGCCACGACTTCCAGCTTGCCCTTCCATTGTTCGTGTAGTTTCAGTGATTCCGCTCTGTAGTCCATTATAGATCTTCCTTTCGGTGCCGTTTTGATTTCTTAGGCATCTATTATATTACTAGTCTTCTATCTCTATACCGAAGAGTTTTGAAAGCTTCCTCATCACGGCCGACTGCTTCGCCATCGGTTCGCCGGAATCGGGGGCGTCGGCGACGGCGTCCTCATAGAGGTAGTTGCCATAGGCGTCCCTCGGCCGTTTGCCCATGTATTTGACAAAACCGTAGACCATGAAAAGCCCCATGAACATTATCGGGAAACCGCAGAAGGTCTTTACCATCTTGATGCCGTCGATGCCTCCCGAGAGAGTAAAGAGGAGCGAGACGCTGCCAAGCATAAGCCCCCAGTAGATCTTCAGCGACGTAGGTCCTTCCTCGACGCCCAGGTTGTTGCGCATGGACATCAGCGAAATGGTGGCTACCATCGAGTTTGCCAGTGTGACGAATGAAATTGCGATCACTATCAGCATGAAGGGCTTTACAAACACCGAGAAGGGGATGTAGTCGAAGGCGGCGAAGGTCAGTATTTCCGCTCCCTTGGCCTTATAGAGCGCGAAGAGGTCGGCGCCCTCGAAGAGCTGGGCGTGAAGCACGGTGCCGCCGAAGATGCTGAACCACACGATCCCGAAGATCGACGGAAGGAGCCAGTTGACCGTCACGAATTCGCGTATCGTCCTGCCGTAGGAAAGCTTGACGAAGAAGAGTCCCATGATCGGACCGTAGGAGAGCCAGTCCACCCACCAGTACATATCCCACCACTGCGGCCAGAGCTCGGCGTTGTTGAAGGGCGCGGTGTATGTCATCCTCTCGATGAAATTCTGAAGATAGGTGCCAGTGGACTGCGTGCCGAGGTTGAAGATATAGGCGGTCGGGCCTGTCACCAGCATGAAGAAGAGCAGGACCATATATATCTGGCCGTTCTGGTCACCGAGCCACATGATGCCCTTTTTAAGCCCCGATATGCAGGTGAGCGTGTAAAAGGCGACGATCGCGGCCGCGACCAGGCAGTAGATGAAAGTGCTCGACGGGATGCCGAATATGATGTCGACGCCGCGTGAAAGCTGCAGTATGCCGTAGCCGAGAGAACCGGCTATGCCTCCGGCAAGGGCGAATATCGAGAAGGTGTCCACGATGTCGCCGAATTTACGGGAAAGCGCGCGATCGCCGATGAGCGGCACAAAACCGGAGCTAGGGTTGAACGGCTTCCTCATGTTCCCGCAGACATAGGCGAGGATGACGCCGAAGGTGACGTAGATGGCGTAGGGCGTGAGCGTCCAGTGCAGGAACGTCGTGCTCATGGCCCAGATGACGGCTTCGTTGCTGCCGGGAGCGATCCCGAGGCTGGGTGCCGGCTGCATCGTAAAGAGAAGCGGCTCGACCGCGCCCCAGAAGACGACTCCCGTTCCGATCCCCGCGCAGAGCGAGACGGCGAACCACTGCCAGCGAGTCATTTTCGGTTTGGCGTTGGGACCTCCGATACGAATTTTGCCGATCGGGTGGAAGAGCATTGTCAGGCAGAAGATGACGAATACGAGCATGGTCAGGCTTACGAGCCATCCCATATTCACCATCAGCCGTTCAAAGACGCCGGTCAATACGGAATTAAAAGTCTTGATGTCGATAAAACCGGCGATAAGCACGATGATAAAGATCGCTGACGGAACGAATAACACTGTGGAACGTATATTTTTCATTCTTAACCCCCCTGTTTTAGCCCTTTGCGCGCCAGCGTGATGCTTTCGGCCATCACATCGCTGTCGACCAGATTGCCGGGCGCAAGCAATTTTCTCGCTTCGTCCTCTTTCATCAGGCCGCTGTCGATCACGACCCGCAGGACGCTTTTATTTTGCTCCATCGCTTCGCGGGCGACACGGCTCCCCGTCTCATAACCCATTACGGCGCTGACTATCGCCGCGAGCGCGGTGGAATTCTCCGCGTGCCGGAAGCATATCTCCCTGTTCGCGGCAACGCCCCTCAGACATTTGTCGGCGAACAGCAGAGAACCCTTTGTCAGTAAACGTATCATTTCAAAAAGATTTTTGTAGATGACGGCCTCCCATACGTTGAGGTCGAGTTCGCCGTTTTCCGCGGCGAGAGTGACCGCCGCGTCGCAGCCGAAGACCTGGAAGTATATCTGTTTCATCAGCTCGGGAAGTATGGGATTGATCTTGCCGGGCATTATCGAAGAGCCCGGAAGGACCGCGGGGATCGTTATCTCCATAAAGCCGCCGCGCGGCCCGGAGGACATGATGCGAAGATCGGCCGCGATCTTGGAGAAGCCGGCCGCCGCCGCTTTCAGGGCGGAAGAGACGCGGATATATATGTCGCCGTTCTGGAGCCCGTCAAATAGATTTTCGTCCTGACGGAAATCGTCCCCCGTCAGTTCGGCGAGACGGGCGAAGACCTCCCGGCCGAAGCCCGTGACGGAACCGGAACCGGTCCTGACTTTAGCACTTTCTCCCAGCTAAACAAGCGCTGAGCCGTTGGTATATCACAGCTCAGCGCTCTTTACCTTTTACAATTTACGTAGTTCAGAGCTCTCTATGAAATTCTGTGGCGGAAATGTTTTTGAAGATCGGTTTTAGTAGAGTAAGTTCTTAAGGGCGCTATTCCCAAGGTATCCGCTATCTCGTCGTAAAGCTTTGGGGTTTTCTCTTTTGCGTAGAATATCTGTCCTTTGATGCGAAGCTCCATTACGTTAGCCTTGTTCAAAGAATCCTGTATCGCCTGAGAGCTTCCAGCAATGCCGCGCTCCTTAAGTTTTTTCTCGAGAAGACGCTGCAGTACAAGCGCTAAGTAACAGATCACGAAGTGTCCTTTTATGTGTTCCGGCGTCCAAACAAAACAGGGACGCGACCTCAGGCCGCTCTTCATTATCCGAAAGCTTTCTTCTATTTTCCAAAGGCCGTGATGGATCGACACCGCCTCTTCCGGACTTATCTCGGGGTCGCTGCTCAGTATTCCGTAGTATCCGTCGTAGAGGCTCTGTTCGGCGATCTTGGCCGCGTCGAGTTTCAGCGAGTTCCCGTCTATATCAGCTGCGACAAAGCTCTTTCCGCCCTTCTTGAGCTCCGCTTTGAACATTGACGGATTAGCGACTAAGCTTCTCAGCTTTTTTGATCAGACGCCCTCTGTCCTTCGCATCTTTCTCCGCCCTTTTGGACGAATAGCTTATGATAAGGCTGTCTGTGAGGTATATCTTATTTCTGCCCCCATCCTCGTCAGGACAGACTACGACCTGCGTGTGCTCCAATACCTTGAACCTGCAGGAATCTTCTTCGCCTTCTTTGAGACACTCTGTAAATCCGTCTTTGGAAAGGACAGCGGCCTTTACGTCGTCGGAAGCTCCGCGGATCTTAAACGCAAGAACATACTCGAAGCCCATCTCCTTGATCCTGGCAAGATTGCTTTTGGAATTAAGGCCCCTGTCGGCGACAACGATCACTTTCTCGACCTTATACTGCTTCTTCAGTTTATTCAAAGATGAAAGCAGCGTCTTAAACTCGGACGTGTTTCCGGGAAAAAGCTCGTATCCAAGCGGAATACCGCATTTGTCTATTAAAAGTCCCATTAAAACCTGGACCTCTCCAACCCTGTGGTCCTTTGAAAAACCAAAATTTCTGAAACCGTCGGCCTCGACGCTCTCGAAATAGTAAGTCGTCACATCGTAAAACGCGACGCTGACATTCTTCTTTTCTCCGTTGAAGAGCTTTTTGTAAAGGTGAGCCTCTATTTTGCTCTTATAGTCGGCAAACATATTCAAAGATCTGTACATATCATCCAAACGCAGAGAACCAAAATTAAAGAGATAAGAATCCTTCTGCCTGAAAGATGCGACCTTTGAGCATGGCTGCATATTTCTCAGAGCAGAAAGGAAAAAGGCGCTTCTTGCAAGATCACATTTGCTTCGTGAAAGAGACTGTATGCCGCGGAAACAAACGTCCATACTCAGTTCGTTCCAAAGAGCGCGGTAACAGAAAATGCCGTAATTCTTTAAAGACAACCCTTCGCACACAGGGTCGGCGGGAGCTTTCTTAAAAAGTTCCGCCAGCTTTTCTTCGACGGAAGTAGATGTCTCGGCGTTTATCCTATCGCACTCAGCCTGCAGCTTGGACATTATATCCGGGTCGCGCGCTTCGAGCACATCCCGACGTCCAAAACTTTTGACAGTCCGCGTCCTTGGTTCCTTTGTGACAGGATCGCGGTAACTTTCCAGGAAATAAACATATTCAACGCCGTTGGAACGTCTCGTGTTCAGTCTCAAAGCCTCGCCTCCCATACACAGACATTATACAGCAATATAGATGAAATAACAAATATAAACTACTATAAACTACAATAATTTTAAGAACAAAAACAGCTGCAAATATGGTGATTGCAGCTGTTTAGAGGCTCAGTTGATGCTCATAAGTGCAAAAGTCAGGAAATAGATTTTCGTCCTGACGGAAATCGTCCCCCGTCAGTTCGGCGAGACGGGCGAAGACCTCCCGGCCGAAGCCCGTGACGGAACCGGAACCGGTGCCGACCGCGGTGGCGCCGAGCGGAAGGCTGAGGCACTCGCGCCGCACCCTTTCCACCGACGCGGCCTGACGCGCGATAAGGTCCGCATAGCCGGAAAATTCCTGCCCCAGCGTTACCGGCATGGCGTCCTGAAGGCAGGTCCTGCCAAGCTTTACAACATCTTTGAATTCAATGGATTTCTCACGTAAAATTTCAGAAGCGGTCTTTAAATTCTCAACCAGGGGCCCAAGCATCCAGTAGAGCGAGATATGGATCGCCGATGGCACTACGTCGTTCGTAGACTGCCCCATGTTGACGTGCGTGTTCGGGTGGACGAGATCGTAACCCTTTTTGCCGCAGAGTATTTCGTTGGCCCTGTTCGCGATGACCTCGTTCACGTTCATGTGTATGGAGACCCCGCCGCCGCCGCTCAAAAGCCGCATGGGGAACTGCCCCTTCAGGGTACCGCCGAGTATTTCGTCGCAGGCGCCGCATACCGCCTTAGCGACGGCGGCGTCGAGCGCGCCGAGAGAGCTGTTGGCGAGCGCGGCGGCCTTTTTTATCGTGACCATCGCCCGCGCCAGTTCCGGAGCGTCACGCTCCAGCGTCGCCGGGTCGACGTCGCTCATGGCGATACCGCGGATCGTCTGTATCCCGTAATAGACGGAATCGTCTATTTCCATTTCGCCTAGAAAATCATGTTCCCTTCTGCTCATAGCAACCCATCCTCCACACAGGGACAAGACCGGGCCATGCCGGCCGGCGGCGGCGCTTCCCTCAAAAGCGGGGCCGCCGGCCGGCATGACGGTCATTTATTTACTTATCGAATTCGATTACATAACGGCCCATGTTCTTCGCGTTCGGATCGTGGAACGCGTCGAAGGCCTCGTTGATGTCCTCCAGCTTGATCTTTTTGATGAGAAGGCTGTCAAGGTCGTATTTCCCGTCAAGATAGAGCTGTCCGATGCGCGGGAAGTCCTGGAAAGGATTCACGTCGCCGTAGAAGCTGCCGCGGAGTATTCTGCCGTAACGGTGGAATCCGCCGGCGGGAAGCTCGAGCTTGCCGTCCGCGGGATAGGCTCCGATGACTACCGTCGTAGCGCCCTTCCTCGTGCTCATGAAGGCCATCGCGCCAACTTTCGTATTGCCGGTGCAGTCGATGGCGTATTCGACGCCGAGACCCTCGGTGAGGTCTCTGATCGCCTGCGGGACGTCGGCGACGTTTTTCGTGTTGATCGTATGTGTCGCTCCGTACTTCTTCGAGAGTTCAAGGTTATCGTCCTTGATGTCGCAGGCGATGATCTGGCTCGCTCCGCAGACGCGCGAGCCCTGGATGGCGTTGATGCCGACGCCGCCGATGCCGAAGACCGCGACGGAGGAGGCGGGACGCACCTGCGCCGCGCAGACCGCCGCGCCGTATCCGGTGGCGACTCCGCAGCCGATCATGCAGGCCGGCGCCGCGGGCATGCCCTCGGGCATGGGGATGCAGCTCATTTCAGGGACGACCGTATATTCCGCGAAGGTGGAAAGGAGCGACATGTGATAGGCGGGCTTGCCGTCGAGGTGCAGGCGCGACGTACCATCCATGAGCGTTCCGCCGAACATCGGCCCGAAGGCTGATTCACAGAGGTTTACTTTGCCCGCGCGGCAGAAGGCGCAGGTCCCGCAGTAGGGTACCCATGAGAGCGTCACGAAGTCGCCCTTTTTGCAGGTCTTGACGCTTTCGCCGGTCTCGACGACGATGCCGGCGCCCTCGTGTCCGAGGACCTGCGGGATCGGGGTCGTTTCGTCGTTCAGCGTGTTAAGGTCGCTGTGGCAGATGGCTGTCGCTAATATTTTAACAAGGACTTCGTTTGATTTCGGCTTGTCGAGTTCGACTTCGCGAATTTCCAGAGGTTTTCCTACCGCCGTCATTACCGCTGCTTTAATTTTCATGATCTTATCCTGCCTTTCAAAATTTTTGATTTTTATGATCCTGAACAGCTCTTTGTTTACCCGTTAAAACGCGTACCAGATCGCCTTCGCCTTGGTGTAAAGCTCGAGCGAGCGAGCGCCGCATTCTCTGCCCCAGCCGCTCTCCTTGTAGCCGCCGAAGGGGCTCGCAGGATCGTAGCAGCCGTATTTGTTGATGAAGATCTGTCCGGCCTGCAGGGCGTTCGCGACGCGCTGCGTCCTCTTGACGTCGTTGGTCCAGAAGCCGGCGGCAAGTCCATAGGTGGAATCGTTGGCCATACGCACCGCCTCATCCTCCGTATCGAAGGGGATGACCGTGAGCACGGGGCCGAATATCTCTTCGCGAGCGATACGCATCTCATTCGTGCAGTCGGCGAAGATCGTCGGGTCAATGAAGAAGCCTTTCGCGTTCGCGCCCTCGACGTTGCGTCCGCCGCCGCATATCACGCGTCCGCCTTCCTTTTTGCCGATCTCGATGTACTTCATGATGGAATTGAAATGCTCTTCGGAGACCTGCGCGCCCTGATTGTTTTCGGGGTTGAAGGGATCGCCGACCTTCCACTTCTTATACTGCTCCGCAAGTCCCTCAAGGACCTGCTTGTAGACCGGGCGCTCGACGAAGAGGCGCGTCGGCTCGGAGCACTTCTCTCCCTTGCCGGAGAACATCGCCACGAACGAACGCTCGATGGCCCAGGCCATGTCGGGGGCGTCGGCAAAGATGATGTTCGCTGATTTTCCGCCGAGCTCAAGACTCAGCGTCTTGAGGTTGGAGTTGGCCGAGTCGCGTACAAGGCTGCGGCCGACCTCGGTGCTGCCCGTAAAGGCGGCCTTGTCGATATCGCTGTGGCTGGTGAGCAGCGAGCCGACCGCGCCGCGGCCAACGATGAGGTTCATTACTCCGGGAGGAAGTACTCCCGCCTCGTCGAATATCTCATAGAGGCGCACGAGGGAAAAAGAGGTGATTCCCGACGGCTTCATGATCAGCGTATTGCCGGCCGCGAGCGCGGGGCCGAGTTTGTAGCCCGCCATGTCGAGCGGGTAATTCCACGGGATGATCTGCGCGCAGACGCCGACTGGCTCGCGTCTCGTGTACGAGAAATAGCCGTTGGAGACGGGGTTCACTTCGCCGTAGATCTTGTCAGTCCAGCCTGCGTAATAATCAAAGAAGTCCGCGACGTTCACGGCGTCCTCGCACGCTTCGGAGAAGAGCTTGCCGTTGTCCATCGTTTCGATGGTGGCGAGTTCAGAAACATGGTCCCTGACGAGCTGGGCGAGCTTGCGCATGATGATGCCGCGCTCTTTGTTGGAGATCGACTTCGTCCAGTCGCCCTCAAAAGCTTTTCTCGCCGCCCTGGCGGCGGCGTCGACATCTTCGGCCGAGGCGGCCGCCAGAGTGCCGTTCACCTCGCCGGTGGCGGGGTTCGACGACTGGAAGGTGTTGCCATGCCCCTTGACCCACTGGCCGCCGATGTACAGCGACTTCACATCCTTAAGCCATTCTTTTGCCCATTCCCTTTTAGGAGCAAATTCACTCATTTCCTTTTTCCTCTCTTTCAATTTGTTCTAGTTTTTCTATTGCGCTTTGTGTACCAAACTCTTTGACCAGCGCGGATATGCGCTGATAGCCAAATTTCTCTTTGAAAGCCGTGATCGTGGGGATGCTGCTGTGCGCGTATCTCTCACAGACATCGGCGTTGACCGTTACTCCGCTCAGGCAGCGGTCGTTCAGAAGGCGCGCCGCCTTGCCAAGCATGGAAATGTTTTTGAGCGTGAGGAAGCCCGCCATTATCTCCCACAGGTTGATATGTATTTCACCCATCGATACCGTCCTGCCTACCACGGCGTTGTTGCCCTCGATCAGCATCCCGCACTGGATCATCATCTCCGGCACCACCGGGTTCACCTTGCCGGGGAAGAAGGATGAGCCCGCCTGCACCGCCGGCAGGTTGAGCTCATGCAGCCCCGTCTCGGGCCCGGATGAGAGCAGGCGCAAATCCGCGGAAAGCTTCATCAGGACGGCGGCCGTCGTCGCTATTTCCGAAGAGAGCGAGGCGATGTCGTCGGGATACTGCGCCGCGTCGCATTTATCTTCCGGCCAGGAAAGCGGAAGCCCCGTGACCCGGCAGAGGACGCCGAGAACGAGCTTTCTGTATCTTTCATCGGCGCCGCTTCCGGTGCCGATCACCGTCCAGCCGAGATTGACTTTCAGGAACTCATTTCTGAGCGCCCGGATCTTGCCGATATTCCTTTCCAGCGCCGAGGCGCAGGAGGAGAAAAGCACGCCGACAGACGCCGTGAGGCCGTCCTGCCAGCAGGTTCTCGCAATGGTCGTGATATTCGTGAAATCGTCCGCCTTTCGGCGCAGGGTTTTTGCGAAATCGTCAAGAATGGGAATGAGCCGGTCTATTTCATTTACGATGGTGATGTGGAGCGCGGAGTGGCAGACGTCGGAGGTCGACTGATTCAGGTTGACCTGGTCTATCGGGGCCGTGCCGCCGCCGGCAAGCGAAGCGATGACTTCGTTGAGGTTCATGTTGATGCCGATCCCGCCGCCGCCGTGGAAGACGTCCACGGGGAACTGGTCGTTATATTCGCCGCCGATAAGCAGATCGCAGGCCGAACAGATATTCTTTGCGACCTCAGGCGGCAAAAAGCCCGCCCCGTCGTTGGCCATCGCGCAGGCCTTCTTTACCTTCGCCGCCGCCGATATATATTCGGGAAACCGCGAAAGCCGCTCGCCGGAAAAAGACATATTTTCCAGATTCAGCTTTGTTTGTTGTCCATAGAGTACTTTACGTTCAGCGTTTTTCTCGTTTGCCATAGATTTCGCCTTCTCTATAAGTTCATTATATAAATATAATATGCATTATTTGAAACAACCTCATGCTATCACGTCAATTTTTGTTTGTCAATAGGAAAATTTAATTTTACTAAATATTAGTTTTCAAAATATAAGTAACTAGATTTATTAATAATCCCCCTCAGCGGGGCGTTCCCGACAAAAAAGGCCTCCGTGGCGCATAGGCGCACGGAGACCCTCATCGTCCGCGGGAAAAATGCTAGGCTTTCTTCTCCGTGATGTACTTATCGATGGCGACGGCGGCGTCCTTGCCGGCGCCCATCGCGAGGATGACGGTGGCCGCTCCGGTGACGATGTCTCCGCCAGCGAATACTCCGGGGACGGAGGTCGCTCCGGTCTTTTCGTCGGCTTCTATGTAACCCCATTTGTTGAGTTTCATTTCGGGGAAGGTGGAGAGCAGCACTTTGTTAGAGCCCTGTCCGATGGCTTCGATCGCGCAGTCCGCCTCGATGAAGAATTCACTGCCTTCTACGGGGACGGGACGGCGTCTGCCGGAGGCGTCGGGTTCGCCGAGTTCCATTTTGATGCATTTGACGCCTTTGAGCTGCCCGCTGCCGTCGTCTACGTATTCGGTCGGGTTCGTCAGCCAGTTGAAGATGATGCCCTCTTCAACGGCGTGGTGGTATTCTTCGATACGAGCGGGAAGTTCGGCGAGCGAACGGCGGTAGGCTACCGTCACTTCTTCGGCTCCCAAGCGTTTCGCGGAACGCGCGGCGTCCATCGCGACGTTGCCGCCGCCGATGACTACGACTTTTTTCGCCTTTTTCGCGGGGGTGTCGAATTTCGGGAATTCATAGCCGTGCATGAGGTTGATCCTCGTGAGGTATTCGGAGGCGGAGTAGACGCCGTTGAGCGTCGTGCCGGGCACTCCCTGGAAGTGCGGGGCTCCCGCGCCGACCGCTATGTAGCAGGCGTCGTATTCTTCCATGATCTCCTGCATGGTGATCGTCTTGCCGACGACTACGTTGCATTCGATGTCTACGCCGAGTTTCTGCATCGCCTCGATCTCCATTTTGACGATCTTTTTGGGGAGTCGGAATTCAGGGATGCCGTAGATGAGGACGCCGCCTGCCGCGTGGAGGGCCTCGAAGATCTTCACTTCGTAACCCATTTTCGCAAGGTCGCCCGCGACTGTGAGGCTCGAGGGGCCGGAGCCGACTACCGCGACTTTGCCTTTCTTTTCGCCTTCGTAAACTTTGCTCTGCATGTTTTCCTGCGCGTATTTCCAGTCGGCGACGAGGCGTTCGAGTTTGCCGATCGCGACGGGCTCAAAGTCTTTCATTTTGCCGACTGTGCAGAGGCCTTCGCACTGTGATTCCTGCGGGCATACGCGGCCGCAGACGGCGGGGAGGTTGGTGTATTTGTCCATTACTTCGGCGGCTCCGGCCATGTCGCCCTCTTTGACGCATTTGATGAAGGCGGGGATGTCTATCTTGACAGGGCAGCCGGCGACGCAGGGGCTTCGTCTTGCACTGCGGGCAGCGTCCCGCCTCTATCTGTCCCCTCTTCGAGGGAGTAGCCGAGGCAGACTTCGCCGAAGTTGCCTTTGCGTACTTCGGCGTCCTGCTCTTTGATGGGGGTCTTCCACTTTGAGAATGTTACAGCCATGTCGGTTCACCTACTTCTGCTTCATATTTTTCCATTGAGATTTTTTCTTCATCTTTATACTGACGGAGGCGGCTCATGAACTCGTCCCAGTTGACCTTGTGCCCGTCAAATTCAGGACCGTCGACGCAGGCGAAGAATATTTTGCCGTCGACCGTTACGCGGCAGCAGCCGCACATGCCTGTGCCGTCGACCATCAGGGGGTTGAGCGACACCCATATCGGCAGGCCGAGTTCTTTCGCGGCCTTGGTGCCGAATTTCATCATGATCGAGGGGCCGATGCACCATGAACGGTCGATCTTGTCGCCGCGCTCGACCACCATCTTCATCGCTTCGGTGACGACGCCCTTCATGCCTTCGGAGCCGTCGTCGGTGGTGATGATGAGTTCGTCGGAATACTTACGGCATTCGTCTTTCATGATGACGAGGTCCGAGGTGCGTCCGCCGAGGATGGTGATGACTTTGTTGCCGGCGAGCTTGAGGGCTTTGATGATGGGGTAGAGGGCCGCGATGCCTACGCCGCCTCCGACCATGAGGACCGTGCCGTAGTTCTCGATCTCGCTCGGCGAGCCGAGAGGGCCGGAGATGTCCTGGATGCAGTCGCCGACATTGAGGCCCGACATCGCCGCGGTCGTCTTGCCGACGACCTGGAAGATGAGGCGGATAAGCCCCTTTTCGGTGTCATAATCGGCGATGGTGAGCGGTATTCTCTCTCCATGGTCATTGACGCGCAGTACGACGAATTGTCCCGCCTTCGCGTGGTCGGCGATGCGCGGAGCTTCGACCCAGATGTCGAATTCTTTCGGCGCAAGCTTTTGCTTTGATACGATTTTGAACATGATGTACCTCCTCTAAGTATATATTCTTAAAAAATCGCGACTCCGCCCGCGCGCAGCGTGATTTTGGGCCGCCGTTGTCTATCCATATTAAACTTTCAAAAGTTTTACGGCGTTAAATTTTAAATATATTTACATTGCGCATATGTGATAGAATCGGAACAAACGCCGTTCCGAACGATATATTTGCCGTTTCCTTATCTTGGTTGCTATCGATTTTTATCGTTCTTATTTTTATATGTTCAATATATAAATATATAGTGCGTTATTTGAAATAATGTGATATTATCATTGCAGCTTTTGTTTGTCAATGCAGAGCGTTTTTTGTAAGTCGTTTTTATTGAAACAAAAAATGCAACAAGGGTATCTCATCCCGCGCCGTGTGCGGACGGCTGCCGTCAGGGCTGTAGGAAGAGAGCGTTTCGCCTATGAACAATTCATATCGCGGCAACTTTATCATATGATTTGTTCTGCGCAAACGTTCTGTTTTCAAAAGGCCCCCTCTGTATTAGAATAAACTAAATTGTGTTGTGGGGGTGTGCTTTTGAACAAGGACAAGCCCGCCTGCGCGGCAGGCGGCGCGCAGACGGCGGACAGGGCGCTGCAGATACTCAAGTATATTGCGGCGGAAAAGGGGCCTGTGCCTATAGGTTTGATATGCCAGGAGTTTGAGCTCAACAGGACCACGGCGTGGCGGCTTTTGTCAACGCTCGTGAATAACGGCTTTATAGACCGCGACGTTTCGACAAAATGTTACCAGCTCGGATTGAGCTCCGTTTTGCTTTGCGCGGACGCGGCGGCGCAAAACGAACCGATCATCAGGCATTCCCGTCAGGCGATGGAAGAGCTTGCGGAGATCACGCAGGAATCAGTGCTTCTGGCGGTGCCGAAGTATAACTGCACTGTCACCATCGCGCAGGTGCAGTCGCCGCTCTCGATACGGCTGCGGGATTACATTAACACCACATCGCCGCTCTACGGGACCTCGAACGGCAAGATGGCGCTGAGCTTCCTTTCCGAGGCGGAGCTGGAAAAGTTTCTCGCCCTCCCGCGGCCGCCCTTCACACCGCAGACCATCACGGACAGGGAACAGCTTATCGAAGAGATAAACAAAACGCGGGAACGCGGTTTCGGAATGATCCTCAGCGAACTCAGCGAATCAGAAAACGGCGTGTCGGCGCCGATAATATATGATAAGAGGCCGGTGGCTTTCATCAGCGTCGCGGGGCCGTCGTTCCGCTTCACGGAAAAACGGATGTTCGAAGTCGCGCCGGCCCTGATCTCGGCGTGCAGACGCGTGGAGGAATCGTTCAGGGTAGGTATGGATTGATTTTTACCTATGCGGAGCAGACGGTATTGCCGCGTTTAGATGGCGGAATCAGTCAACGCCTGTATCGCGGCATATCGTGAATGTCGCCGCGGCCAAACAACGGCCCCGGCCGCGCCTCCCTTTGGGGGTGGCTCGGCCGGGGCCGCCGCTTAAAATTTTTGCCGTCAGCCGCCGTTCTCTTCTCCCATGTCTTTGTCGACGATCACGCCGCGGTTGGTCTCGCCGTCCATGTAGGCGGCGAAGTTGCCGCGGTAGACGCGTATCGCCGGGCTGCACCACGGTTCCCAGCTTTTGCTTTCAAACCAATCCGTGTTGAAGATGTTTCTGTCCTCGCCCGCGAGCCGGAACTGCTTAAAGAGGCTGCCGCGGCTATGCCGAAGATCGCTTTTGAAGATATAGATACGCTTGTCGTCGACCAGTACGGCAAGGAGATAAGCGGAGCCGGCATGGACCCCAATATTACGGGACGCTTTCTCTTCGCGCCGGAAAAACAGATGGAGGGCTATCCGCATCCGAAAAAAATAGCTATTTTACGTATGACGGAGATGAGCCACGGCAACGCCGCGGGGCTTGGCATCGCCGATTTCGTCTGCAGGCGTTTCGCCGAGGAGCTCGACCTCGCCGCCACATACACCAACAGCCTCTCCTCGCCGCTCTGCATGGCGAAGATCCCGATGGTGATGAACAACGATTCCGATACGATCTACGCGGCGGCCTCGGCCTGCGGCAAGACGGAAATAAAAGACGTGCGGATAGTGAGAATCCACAACACCCTGGAGCTTGACCATATCTGGGTCTCAGAAAATTATCTGCCGGAGATAGAGGCGAACCAAAGTCTCAAAATGATTTCCGGCCCCGCCGAAATGGAATTCGGCACAGATGACAATCTCATAGATTTGCCCTGATTTTTTGCCTTCAAATTAGGATATCGCCGAGCCGCCGCCCCCTCTCCAGGGGGGCGGCGGCCTGTCCGTATATGTAAGCGACTGCCAAATATATTTATAAGTTACCTCTATATACAAAATTTAAATTTATATTTAATATCTCTTAAATAACTGGCAGCCTAAGATGGGCCGCCGTTTGGAGGCGACGTGGATAGATGGAATATTCGGCAAAGACGCTGACGATACTGCAAAATCTGATACGCATCCGTTCTTGTCTGCCAGAGGGCGACGAGCTCGATGTCGTCAAATATATTGTTTCGCTTTTCGAACCTTACGGTACGGCCGCCAATATCGTGCGGCACGGGGACAACAGGGCGTCGCTCGTACTTTCGCTGAAGGGAGACGGGAATGGCGCGAAGAGGGCTTTGATGGCCCACCTGGATACGGTGAGTCCGCTTGAACCGCGGCGGTGGCGCCATGCTCCGTTTGCCGCCGATTTTGACGGGGAAAAGGTATATGGCTGCGGCGCTTCAAGTTC
Organism: Cloacibacillus evryensis DSM 19522; assembly: GCF_000585335.1. NCBI lineage: Bacteria > Thermotogati > Synergistota > Synergistia > Synergistales > Synergistaceae > Cloacibacillus > Cloacibacillus evryensis. The sequence continues at coordinate 60,863 of NZ_KK073872.1, read as the reverse complement.
AAAGGGCGGCGTCGCCGCAATTTGTGCCGCGGCGCTTTCGCTGCTTGAGAAAAAATGTCCGCCTTTTGAGGATACGCTGCTTTGTTTCACGGCGGGCGGCGACGACGACGGAATGGGCGCCAGGTCGCTCTTGGAGGGTGGTTTCCTCGATGGAATATCAGAGGTTATTTTCGCGGACCCCACCGGGCTTGGCATCGCGACCGCGCAAAAGGGGGCGGTCTGGATGAAGGCCAGGGTCTCCGGCCGTCGCGTGCATGTGCTCGAAGCGGAAAAAGGGATAGACGCGCTTTATTGGCTGCTGGAATTTGTCCGCCGTATTAAGGGGCTCCTGAAAGAGGCGCGCCCGCATTTCCTGCTGGGCGGCTCCACCGTATATCTGACCGGGGTCTCCACAAGCGAAAAAGAAGTATGTATCCTGCCGGAATCGGCGTGCGGAAATATCGATATAAGGCTGATACCAAGCGTTGATCTTGCCGGTTTTATTAAGGATACAGACCGCCTGATCGCGGAGATGACGGAAGAGGTCCCGGGGCTTTCGATAGATTATGACATTCTAAATGCGCGGCCGCCGGTCGGCGTGAGCGCCGATTCCCCTATCGTCAGGCGAATCGAGTCCATCTGCCGGCGGGAAGGGATCGAGAACGCCCGGTCAGGGCTCGGTTATTTTTCAGATTCTTCGGTCATTGTCAAGGAGCTCGGCGTCCCCTTTGTGATCCTTGGCCCGGGGGAGCGGGTCTTTGACGACAGGATGGATGAATATGTATATATGAGCAAGGTGTGTGCCGCTCAGAAAATATATGAAAAATATATGTCGGAATAATTTTTGCTGAAAAAGGGGGTGAGAGAGATATGAGTGGAAATGAGATCTTCTGGCAGTCCGGGACCTGGATGCTCTTCGCCGGTCAGGCGCTTGTGCTGGTGTTGATCGTCGCGCTGTATTTTTATATGGGGAAAAAGGAAAAAGAGGCTGGGAAAAAAGCCGGCTAAACGGTCACTGAGTTTAAGGAGGTAGTTTTATGAATTGGGCGTTGGTTTCGTTTTTTATTTATTTGGCGGCGATATGCCTCGTCGGCGTAGTCACTATGAGGATCGGCAATACTTATGAGGATTTTCTTATCGGCGGGAGAAGGATCGGACCATGGGTCTCGTCTTTTGCCCTGATAACGTCTTATATGAGCGGATATACTTATACGGCGGCCCCGGGACTCGGGTATGCCGGCGGGTACTCGGTGCTTTGGTGGGCGACGGGAGACGCTCCGGGCAACGCGATGAGTTTCGGCCTTCTTGGACGCCGCCTGAGAAAATATTCCGAGCTGCTTGGCGCGATCACGCTGCCGGAGTATTACGAAAAACGTTTTAACTCCCCGGCGCTGCGCGTGATCGCCGCGCTGGTAATCCTGCTCACGGTGAGTATGCACCTGGTGGCACAGTGGACCGCCTCCGGCAAGCTGCTGAGCGTCGTCTTCGGTACGGAATATTTCACCGGCATGCTGATCGGCTGCGTCGTCGTCCTTCTTTATACCATCATGGGCGGTTACCTGGCGGTGGTCTATACGGACTTTATTCAGGGACTGCTGATGTTCGCCGGAACGCAGGTGCTTTTCTGGGTGGCCCTTTTCAAGGTAGGGGGTTTTGCCGCGCTGAACGACAAACTTGGCGCCGTCAACCCCGCGCTGGTCACGCCGTGGGGGCCGGATATGGCCTATTACGGACTGCTTGCGGCGGCCACGCCGATAATTCTTATTATTATGGGCAGCTTTGGAATGCCGCATATCACGATCAAGCACTTTTCCATGCGCAATCCGAGCACGGCGCGCCAGGCGATGCTTATAACGGGGGTCTTCGTCGTGCTTTTCAGTTTTGTCTATTACATGACGGGGAGCCTCGCGAGGGTAATTCTCGGCGAGGGGCTTGCCGATGTGGAGCAGGCAGGAGTAAAGCTTTGGTTTTCGGTGCTGCCGCCTTTCTGGGCCGGCTTTTTGAGCTCGGCCGCCGTCGCCTCGCTGATGTCGACCGCCGACTCTTTCCTTTTGCTTCTTGTTTCAACGATCGCGCATGATCTGCTCAACCGTTTTTCAAAGCATGAAATACCGGAAAAGAAGCGGCTCTTTATTTCGAGGGTGCTTGTCCTCCTCGTCGCCGTGCTCTCTTTCATCGTCGCCATGAATCCGCCGGCGCTTGTCTTCACGATCGTGATCTTTGTCTTTGGCGGGATGGCGCTCGCCTTCGGAGTACCGAATCTTTTCTCGGTCTTCTGGAAGCGCACGACCGCCGCGGGAGTCATCGCCAGTATGATATGCTCGCTCTTTATCTATGTCGGAGCGACTTTGGGCAACTGGAACCTGTTGGGGCTGCACCCCTTTATCGCAGGGCTTGTCGTTGCAGTGGCGGTGCTGGTCGTCGTTTCGCTGTTTACGGAGCCGCCGCATAAACAGACGCTGGCGCTGTTTGATGCCGCCTCCGAATACGGCGATGTCCCTAAGGCCGTCGCCGCCGGCGCGTCCGCCGCGGTCAGCTGTGAGGCGCGCGCCGCCGTGAACGAACGGAGGGAGTTTTTTGATAAGGTGCTGGCACCGGCGGGTAACTGAGCTTCCCGCGGAGGTCGCGGGGAATGCCTGTGAGGCCGGCGAGTTCGGACGATATTTTTATCCGTACTGGCTTCTTGATCTGGCGGTCTCGGTAAAATTTCCTTTTATCGCTCCGCGCAGGGAACGGTTGCTTCTGGCGGTCGACGCGGTGAATTCGGGGGCGGGATTCCCGCCTCCGGGCGGCATCTATGAGACGGAGGCCGACGAAGATGAGCTGGTCTCCCCTCATATCGCCAAAGATGAACTGGACGGCGCGCGGCTGTCACAGATGATAAGGTTCGGCATGAAAAAACGGGCGCGCGCCTGGTCCGATATAAGTTACACGATCAACGGCATCGAGCTGGTGTATAAGGAGTGCTCGCTTTGGCGCGTACGTTATTCAAACGGTTCGGAGAGCGGTATCTCGCTCGATACGCTTACAGGAGAGTATGGAATAATCCCCATTAATGAGGGTATCAAGGAAAGGTGATTTTTTTGCGTGATAATCTGCGGCGTTGGACTGATATGACCTGGAAGGAGATCGAGGCGGAGCGCGGCGAGATGATCGCTCTGATCGTGAGCGGTTCGGTCGAGCAGCACGGACCGCACCTCCCCACCGGCACCGATCTCTATATCGCGATGGGGATGGCCGACCGTATCGCCTCTCTTCCGGGGGCCGGCGATGTGGCCGGGCGGCTTGTGATGCTGCCGCCTCTTTTCCATACTTACGCGAAAGAGAGCGACGGCTGGCGCGGTACGCTGAACTTTGACGGGAATACCCTCACGTTTGTGGTTCGTGATATCATAAAGGGTCTCTTTCGGCAGGGGATAAAAAAGGTCGTCTTGCTGAACGGTCATCTTGAAAGTTATTCGTTCATTCTCGAGGGGATAGAGCTGGCTGCGGAGGGGCGCGATGATGTTCGGGTGATGTCGGTCAACTGGTGGGATTTTATCGGGGACGAGCTTATCAGCGAGCTCTTCGCCGATCGATGGCCCGGCTGGGTTGCCGAGCACGCGGCGCTCACGGAGACCTCCATAATGCTCGCCCTTTATCCCGATTTAGTGAGGGCGGATCTGGCGGACGCCGGCGTCATTCCTAAACCGCTGCCCTATAAAATTTTCCCCCAGCCGCAGGAGGTGCGTCCGCCGTCCGGCATGTATGCGCCGGCTGAGGGCGCGTCGGCGGAGATCGGCGAACGATTGGTCTCCGAAGTCGTTAAAGGGCTTGTTCCAATAATAAGGGAACGATTTAATTAGAGTTTAGAGTATGGGAGAGTGAGGGACGTTGCCGGAGAAAGATCGTGACCGCTTTTTACGGGATACGATGCGCACCGCGCTTGAGAGCGGCGACATTCAGCGCGTCCTCTCGCTTTTTCGTGACTGGAGCGGCCTCGATTTTGCCTATATCGACGCGCGCACTAAAGCTATCTGCTGTACGCGGGGCGAACCGCAGTTTTATGAAGAGCTTCAGCTATATCCGGTCATGGAGCTGCTGCGCATCTATTCCGCCTGGGAGGTGACTAGGCAGTCATGCCGGCTTGGCTGGCTTGTAGCCGCGTCTCCCGCCGGAAGTGAGTGCGCCTGTCAGGCGGAAGCTCCCTTTGTGGCCGATGCGCTGGCGGTCTGCCATCTCAGTAAATTCACGCGCTGCCTGGCCGATGGCGGGGAGGAAAGTTCCTTCACGGCGAAGCTCTTTGCCGCCAAAGAGGAAGACGAAGCGTATTGCCTTGGAATGCTCAGAGAGGGCGGCGTTGAACTATCGAAAGGGTTTTGCGCGGCATCCTTCTTCTCGGAGCTCGGCGGCCCGGCGGAGGCCAGGCTGTTGGAGCGCTTTCGCGGTATTGCGGAGGGCGCCGGCGTCAAATTTTTTGTCTCCGGGGACGAACGGGTAAAGAACTTCATCATCTTCCATAACGGCCGCGGAATGCGTCAAACTATCGTTACCAACCTTATCACACTATGGGAACATTCCGCGCGAGAGGGACAGATATCTTCCGAGGGCAGAATATGCTGGGGCTGGAGCGGCGAAGGGCTGTCATACGGCGACATCCCGCGCTGCCTCTCGCAGGCGTTCTTTGTGGTGAAACACGGCCTCATACGCGGAGCCGTTCCTCCCGTCCTTAGGTGGGAAGAGCTTGGCCTCTGGCGGGTTTTTGCCGCGCTGTCGGAGTCCGCCGACTTTAGCGCCTATGCCGCCGATTGCCTGAAGGAGATAATAAAGTACGACGAAACGCATCAGAGCCGCCTGATGATGACGCTCCATACTTTTGTTTGCCACAGCTGGAACCTCACCGCCGTCTCTAAGGAACTCTGGCTGCATTACAACTCGATGAAATACCGCTACAACAAGATCGCGGCACTGCTGGGCAAAAACCTTGACGATCCCGAGGTCCGTTTCAAACTAACGGTCATTTTCTATATATACGCTTACTCGCTCTCTCCGTTGGAATATTTGAATTCCGCCCGCGGCTTATAAGATAAAAAGGCGTGAGCCAAACAACGGCCCCGGCCGCGCCTCCCTTTGGGGGTGGCTCGGCCGGGGCCGCCGCTTAAAATTTTTGCCGTCAGCCGCCGTTCTCTTCTCCCATGTCTTTGTCGACGATCACGCCGCGGTTGGTCTCGCCGTCCATGTAGGCGGCGAAGTTGCCGCGGTAGACGCGTATCGCCGGGCTGCACCACGGTTCCCAGCTTTTGCTTTCAAACCAATCCGTGTTGAAGATGTTTCTGTCCTCTCCCGCGAAGACGGGCATGTAGAGGACGCCGTCGACTTCGAGGTCGGAGAAGAAGTGCGTGCCGTAGGAGAGCTCCGGCATGAAGCCGAGGCGCGGGATGCCGAGCTCCACCATGCCGCGGCAGTTCGTCAGTTCGCTGTACTGTACCGGCACGCCAAGCTCGGGGTTGCTGGAGCCGATGCGCCCGGGGGCGACGAGGAGGTAGGGCTCTCCGTCCGAGGCCCTGTTCAGCTCGCCAAGGAGGCGCGCCGTGCCGTAGAAGTCGCGCTGGGCGTAGTATAGGTTGAAGTCCACGTAGACGATCTTGGTTATCTGCGGTATCGCGCCGTGTGTCACCATGCGGTCGGCCTGCAGCAGGATCTGCTTCGGCGAGAGCGCGGGGATGCCGCCCTCGAGGTGGTTGTTGGACCAGAAGGGACGCGCCTGGATAAGGCAGAAGGAGTCCTCCGTGGGCTCAAAGGCGAATTCCATGTCGACCGGAACGCCCATCTTGCCCTCCAGCAGCTTCAGCGTCTTTTTGATGCGTTTGTAGAAGTCCGGATACATGCGCGGGAAGCTGTCGAAGGTGAAGCAGACCTTCGTTCCCGGCGAGAGCGAGGCCATATTTTTCATTATCTGGAAGAAGCAGCCTTCGCCCTCGTCGCAGCGGTATATCTGCGCGTAGGCGGCAAAATCGGGATGGTAGGTGAGCAGCTGTTTCCACTCTTTTTTGATATCAAGGGTCGTTATCTGGTTGGGGCGCTCTTCGTCGATGACGTGAAAGGACTCCTGCGCGATCGCCGATATCCTCTCGGGGGCGAAGCCTTCGGGGCGCAGTATCGGATTGGTCAGCGACACCGTGCGCGCGTAGCCGCGTTTTGTGCTCATCGTGCCCATGCCGAAGACCATGCGCACAAGCCCGTCGTCCTGTTTTACGCGCGTCGTCCAGCGGCGGAAGTTCTGCGAGTAGCCGACGCCGGCCATCGTCGGGTAGTAATAACGCCCTCGCCAGCGGCCCGCCATGCGGATGATGATTATTCCCATATCGTCGTCGCCGAGGTCGTGGCGCGCCCGGTAGTCGGCGGCCGCGGGGAAGAAGGTGCGCGAGTAGATGCGCCGCACCTCGTTTTCGACGGCGGCGGCACGCGCCTCGAGGTTCCCGCAGTTGTTGCCGAGGAAGTTCGTCAGGTATTTGCCGGCGAAGGAATGTTTTACGTCGTCCTCCAGCCGGCTTGAGCTGCGGATGACGACGGGGTCGTGCATATCCGCAAGAAAGGTGCGGATGTACATGCCGGCCGTCTCCGGCAGCGGCGTCTCAAGGAAGACCCGCTCGATCTCCTGCGGATCGTTGTTCGCGAGCAGCGTGCCGAGGCGCGGCACCTTTTCGAGAAACTGGTGGAAGATCTCGATGCTGAGGTATATGGAGCGCGGCACCTTCGTCCTGCTCATCTGTTCGTCGCCGCTGTCGCGAAGCTGCCGCAGCGCGAAGAGCAGCGAACGTCCCTTTCCCCCGATCGTGCCGCGCCCGCAGATCAGCGGTGCGAACTCAGGGTCGTCATGCGGCTGCCATTCAAAGTAGAGTTCTCTTGCTCGGTCTGCAGAGGTCATGTTATCACTTGCCTTCCGGGGTCTTGTCTATTACGATTCCGGTCTCCGTGTCTCCGTCGAGCAGTACGTCAAAGCACCCTTCGTAGTGTCTTACGGCTGGGTGTGATATCGTCTGCCACGGATGACTCTCGAACCACTCTCTGTTATATACGTTGTTTTTCACGCCGTCAAATACCGGCAGATAGAGGATGTTGTCCCCGTCGAGGTCGAGGAAGAAGTGCGTCCCGTATGAAAGCTCGGGGGCCATGCCCTTTTGCGGGATGCCGAGCTCCACGAGGCAGCCGGAGTTGGAGAGTTCGTTGTAACGCACCGGCACGCCGAGCAGCGGGTTCGAGCTGCCCCAGCGGCCCGGGCCGACGAGGATGTAGCGCTCGCCGTCAAGCCTGTCGTTTATCTCTCCCACGGCGCGCGCGATGTCGGCGAAGTCCGCCTGCTTGCCGTAAATATCCGGATCGACGAAGACGATGTGCCGCGTGCATTCCAGTCTGCCGTTGGCGACCATGCGGTCGCCGCGCAGGATGGTCTTCCGCGGCGGCGTGTCGGGGATCTCCACACGCCCCTTGTCGTCGTAGACGGAGAGAGGGCGCAGCTGCACGAGCGTAAAGCGGTCGTCGCTCACCTCATAGGCGAACTCCATGTCCACGGGGAGCTGGAGCTCTTCTTCAAACAGCGAAAGGAGTTTCTTGAGCCGCGTGAAGAGTTTGGGGCAGCGGCTCGGCAGCTCGGAAAAGGTGAAGACCGGGCGCGGAGCGTTCATGTTGCTTGGATCTGTGTGTATCCAGTGGAACGCGTTGTCGTCGAACCATTGCAGGTAGGTGGGAGCCATCCGGTGTTTTTTCAGGATGTCCTTGATGGTGACGGAAATGTGCTGCGAGGTGAATTTGCGGTGCTCGATGTCGACATAGTCGTAGTGCTCCTGCGAATGGGTCACTATCTCATGGGGCTTCGTCCCCTCGGGGCGGAGGTTGGGGTTTGTCAGGTAAAATGTCCTGGCGTAGGCCCTGTCGACGGTGCGGGTGCCGAGGCCGAAGCAGATGCGCACGACGCCGTCCTCTTTCCTGATCCGCGGCGAGGGCCGGCGAAAGACCTTCGAGAAGGCGGCTCCCGCAAGCTCGGGATAGAACATGTTCCCGTACCGGCGTCCCTCGATGGGCTGGATCAGGACGGCCATGCGCTCCCCTCCCCACTGGATGCCGTGCTTGCGTTTGTATTCCCGCGCGGCGGGATTGTAGGTGGAGGCGTAGACGATCTTTATCGCCCTTACGAGTTCGGCGCGGCGTTCTTCGCGCGAACCGGCGTTGGATGAAAAGCGCGTCGCGTATTTTCCCGCGAATGAGAGGTTGACGTCGTCCTCAAGCGTCGAGGAGGAACGCACGGAGATAGGGACCTCTATCAGGTCCAGTATCTTTTCGATCGGCCCGTCGAGCGAGGGCGGCAGGCTGGCCGCCTCGCATATTTTGTAAAGCTCTGGCGCGTCCGAGTGCGCGCGCAGATTCATCAGCCTCTCCCAGAGGTTGTTCTGCTCCATGAATTCGTCGAAGACCGAGGTGGTGATGACGAAGGAATATTTTGGCAGATGCACGTCCTCCAGCAGCCCGTTCTTTTCCAGAATATGGTGCGCGAAAGAGAGCCCCTTCGCCTTTCCCCCGATACGCCCGTCGCCGATCAGCCAGCCGCGCTCTTCATAAAATGGGGCCGGGTCGAAACTCCTATAGAAATCTCCGTAATTCATAGCGTCCCTCCTAACAGGTTCCATCTCATCCCATGACTAAAAATTCCGTCATTGTAACTCATTATTATAGACTATATTTTAATTTCTTCAAAGCACAGATTTAACATGATGAAATGTTCGCGCGATCTCGCCGCGCCGGGAAACGTGTCCCGTCCGCCGGGCGCCGCGGTTCAAAGGGGGCTGGCGCAAGTTACATAAACGCAACAATATTTTAACGTTTTTTTTACTGTGCGCTTTGCTGCGTGGTTTAAGATAATAATGGTGATAATGATGTTAGAGAAGAGGCTCCAGACAGGAGATGATCCGACGATGATAATGAACAACAGAGAGCTGAGCTGGCTGGTCTTCAACGACCGCGTGCTGCAGGAGGCGCAGGATAAGAGCGTGCCGCTGATGCAGCGGCTCAAGTTCCTCGGGATTTTTTCAAATAATCAGGACGAATTCGTGAAGGTGCGCGTCGCGAAGCTGATACGCCTGAGCCGCCTCAAAGGACTCAAGGGGGCGCAGGCCGCTAAGGCGCGCGCCGCAGCCGAGGTCCTGCCCCTGCTCTACGCGCGTATGTCCGAGTCGCAGGAAAAGTTTGACGAAATATATTACGGCATTCTCGCGGAGATGGCGGAGATCGGGATAAACGTGGTGAACGAGCGGCGGCTCACGGAGGGGCAGGAGCAGTTCTGCGCCGATTATTACGCCTCCGTCGTCAGCGAGCGCATCGTGCCGCTCTTGATCCGCAAGACTACGAAGATGCCCTTTATCGGCGACGGCGATATCTACCTGGCGGTGAAGATGACCGGCGGCAAGGGCAAAAATGTGCGCTACGCCTTTATTCAGATCCCCGTGAGCAGCGCCTGCCCGCGCTTCGTCGAGCTGCCTTCGGCGGAGGGACGCCGCGACATCATCTTTCTTGACGACATAATCCGGCTCTGTCTGCGCGAGATATTCTTTATGTTCAGCTGTGAGACGATCAGCGCGCACACCTTCCGCGTCGTGCGCGACGCGCAGATCGAGATGGACGGCGACATCTCCAAGAGCCTGATGGAAAAGATGGAGGAGGGCATCGAAAACAGGTACCGCGGCAATCCTGTGCGGCTGATCTATGACCGCGATATGCCGGAGGACCTCCTCTCACTGATCGTATCCAAGCTGTCCCTGAAGCTCGGCCCCTCTCTCGACCCCGGCGGACGCTATCATCTCAAGCGCGATCTCATGAAATTCCCGCGCGTCTGTCCGCGCCTCGAAGAGAAGCTGCCGGCGCCGATGCGCCACCCCGCGATCGCGCCCTTCGCCGGCGTCTTCAAGGCGACCGCGAAGCGCGACGTGATGCTCCACTTCCCCTACCACACCTTCAACCATGTGATAGACTTCCTGCGCGAGGCGGCGATCGACCCGAAGGTGGAAAGCATCTCCATCACCCTTTACCGGACGGCGGAGCATTCCAAGGTGATAAACGCCCTCATCGGGGCGGCGAAAAACGGCAAGCGCGTCACCGTCATCATGGAGCTGCTCGCGCGCTTCGACGAGGGGCAGAACATCGAATACGCCGACATCCTCCAGCGCGCGGGGGTGCGCGTCATCGACGGCGTCGCCGGATTGAAGGTGCACTGCAAGCTGATACTCGCAGAACGCCGTGAGCGCGGCGGCGTCAAAGGCTACGCCTATATCGGCACCGGCAACTTCAACGAATCGACGGCGAAGATCTATTCCGACTTCGGCCTGCTCACCTGCCGCCGCGAGATCGTATCTGAGACGCGCGCCGTCTTTGATTCCATCGTCTCGCACAAGCCGCTTTCCTGTAAGGAGCTCCTCGTCGCGCCTTACAATATGCGCGCCCGCTTCGAGGAGCTTGCGGAAGAGGAGATAAAACAGGCGAAAAAGGGCAGGAAGGCCTACATCAAGGCGAAGTTCAACAGCCTTACCGACCCGGAAATGATAAACCTGCTATACAGGGCGAGCCGCGCCGGGGTCAGGATAAGCCTCATCGTGAGGGGAGCCTGCTGCCTCCAGCCGGGAGTCGAAGGCCTCAGCGAGAACATCAGGGTGATAAGCATCATCGACATCTACCTTGAACACGCGAGGATGGCGATCTTCTGCGGCGGCGGCGAGGAGAAATATTTTATTCTCAGCGCCGACTGGATGACGCGGAACCTCAACCGCCGCATCGAAGTCGGCACGCCGGTCTACGATCCCGCCATCCGCAGACAGCTGAAAAAGGTCTTTGAAATGCAATGGGGCGACAACGTCAAGGCCCGGGACATGGCTGTATTTGGAGCCAACGAATACGTAAAGGGCGAAGGGAAAGAGAGATGCCGTTCACAGTTGGCCCTCCATGATTTTTACAAGAAAGCCGCCGAAAAGGGGGACGAAGAACAATGAGAGATATGAATACGATAGCGGCGCTCGACATCGGGAGCAACGCCGTCCGCTTTCTGATCTGCAATATAGAAGAATCATGCGACGCGAAGAAATGCCGGAAAGTCGCTTTCCTGCGCGTACCCGTGCGTCTCGGCGAGGACGTCTTCACCGAGGGGCGGATAAGCTCGCGCAGGCGCGCGCTGCTCTGCGAGGCGATGCAGGGCTTTGCCCATCTCATGAAGACCTTCGATGTGAAGGATTACCGCGCCTGCGCCACCAGCGCGATGCGCGAAGCGAAAAACGGCGGCGAGGTCCTCGAGGAGATCCGGGAAAAGAGCGGCATCTCCGTGGAGGTGATATCCGGCCTTGAGGAGGCGGAAATAATATACGCGGCGGGCGTTCCCACGGCCGGCGGCGAAAACTGGAAAGATTCCCTCCACATCGACGTCGGCGGCGGCAGCACCGAGATCGTCGTCTACGCCGGCGGCCGCGTCGCGGAGTCTCACTCTTTCCGGCTCGGAACGGTGCGCATGCTGAAAAACGCCGTCAAAGAGGAGGAGAAAGAACTCTTCAAAAGCGAGCTGCGAAAGATCGGCGATAAATATCAGAATCTGCGCATGATCGGCTCGGGCGGCAACATAAACAAGGCGCAAAAGCTGCTCAACAAACGGGTGGGCGAGCCGCTGAACTTCGTCGAGCTCAGGATGCTCTACGACACGCTGAAAAAAATGACCTTTGAGGAACGGATAAAAAACTTCAAACTCAACCCCTACCGCGCCGACGTCATCATTCCGGCGCTGAAAATATTCCTCACCGTCAGCAAACTCTGCCGCGCGCCGACGATAATCGTGCCGCAGGTGGGGCTGGTGGACGGGATCATCTCCATCCTCCACGCCAAGCAGTCGGTAAAAAACAGATAAATACCTGTCCCGCGCCTCCCCGGGACGCGCGAGCCTTCCGGGGAGCCCTCTGATTTCTTTTCCTGTTTTCTGTTTCATCTGCAAAAAATTGCTATCGCGATAATGGCATAGCGCTATATAAAAGTGAATATTGACACAATTGGTACGAAAGATTTAAATATACTCGTTGATATCGATAAAATATAATCGATATTAAAAGCGCGACGAAGGGAAATGAGGCTGCGGCCTCCCTCCTATGTAGCATAGAGATGACTTATCAATTTGAGAAAGGATGATTTTTATGTCAAACATCATTATCGCTCCCGGCAAATATGTACAGGGCAAGGGCGAGCTCTCAAAGCTCGGCGGCTATGTGGAAAAACTCGGCTCGAAGCCGTTTATTCTGGTAAGCCCCTCCGGCATGAAACGTGTAAAAGAACCCATCACAAAGAGTTTCGGCGCGACGACGCCGCTCTTTGAAGAATTTTGCGGCGAGTGCAGCAAAAAGGAGATAAACCGCCTCATCGGGAAGATGGGCGACTGCGACGTCGTCATCGGCGTCGGCGGCGGCAAGATACTCGACACCGTAAAGGCCGTCGCCCACTACGCGAAGAAGCCCGTCGTCATCGTGCCGACGATCGCCTCGACCGACGCCCCCTGCAGCGCGCTCTCCGTCATCTACAGCGACGAGGGCGTCTTTGAGGAGTACCTTTTCCTGCCCGCGAATCCGAATCTCGTGCTGGTCGACACCGACGTCGTTTCGGCGGCGCCCGCCCGCCTGCTCGTCAGCGGCATGGGCGACGCGCTGGCGACCTATTTCGAGGCCCGCGCGGTAAAGGCCTCCGACTCCGGCACCTGCGCCGGCGGCAAGGCGACGAACGCCGCGATCTCGCTTGCGAAGCTTTGCTACGACACGCTGATCGAGAACGGCCTGCGCGCGAAACTCGCCGTCGAACGCCACGTCTGCACCAGGGCCGTCGAAAACGTCATCGAGGCCAACACCCTCCTCAGCGGCATCGGCTTTGAGAGCGGGGGGCTCGCCGCGGCGCACGCCGTACACAACGGGCTGACCGTCCTTGAGGCGAGCCACCAGTTCTACCACGGCGAAAAGGTCGCCTTCGGAACGCTTGTCCAGCTCGTGCTTGAAGACGCGCCGACCAAGGAGATCGAAGAGGTCATCGATTTCTGCCTCGACGTGGACCTGCCCGTCTGCCTTGAGGATATCGGCATCACCGACCCGAAGCCCGAAGAGATCATGGCGGCGGCGGAGGCGACCTGCGCTCCCGCCGAAACGATCCACAACATGCCCTTCGAGGTGACGCCGGACAAAGTCTACGCGGCGATCATGGGCGCCGACGCGCTCGGCCGCTTCTACAAAGGCAAATAAGCTCTTCCGCATAAAAGACCGACAAAGGTCCTTCGGCCCAATCGCGCCGGAGGGCCCTTTTTTGCCTTTTTGCGCCGCGGATTTACGCCGAGGCCATAAAAAACACACAACGTGATGATAAAATGGAGCGGTATAAAGAATGAAATGGGCCCGAGGCCCTGAAAGGGTAAAAGTTATGGCTGAAAAAAGGCGCGTATACCTGATGAGGCACGCTAAGCCCGAACTGCCGATGAACGGCCGGGTATATTACGGACAGACAGACTACCCCCTCTCCGCCCAGGGGATCGCGGCGGCGGAAGAGGTAGGGGAATATCTGAAAGGTAAAATTACCTTTGATTATCTGTACGCAAGCGATATGATACGCGCGCAGCAGACGGCCCGGCTAGTGGCGCCCTACCTTCCGATAACGACGGTCCCCGCCCTGCGCGAGGTAAACCTGGGGGAATGGGAAGGACGCGGCTACGACGAGGTGCGGGAGCAGTTCCGCGAGATATACGAGGCGCGCGGCGTGAAGTTCGCGGAGGTCGCTCCTCCCGGCGGCGAGACCTTTGGCGAGCTGCAGCGGCGCACGGTGCCGGCCTTTGAGGAGATACTGTCGGCCCGCCGGAGCGGCGCCATCCTCATCGTGGCGCACGGCGCGGCGATATGGAGCATAATGGCGCGCTGTTTCGGCCTCGACCTCAACGACATGTTTTTCTTCTCGCAGGACTACTGCGGCATCCACGTACTGGAGCCGGCGAACGGGCGTATGCGAATGTATCAGTACAATTGGCTGCCGCTGCTCAAAGCGGCGGTGTAAAAACATCCGGGGCCTTTGCGCCCAACAGGAGGCGGCGGTAAGATGAGAAAAAATAGGGGCGGTATAACGACGGTCCTGGTGATAATGATCGTCGTCGCGATGCTTGCCGCGACGGCGTGGCTCGTGATAGGCACGCTGAGAAAACATAACGTCGAGCAGGGGCTGGCCAGCCTGGAGAGAGGCGACTACACCCAGGCCGCGCTCTGTTTGGAAAAGGCGGCGCGCTACTCGCTGCGCCCCGACGCGGCGGTGCTCTTTCACCTCGCCGAAGCGCGCCTGAAGCTCGGCGACATCACGGCGGCTAAGGGCAGCCTTGAAAAGGTCATCTCCCTGGAGCCGCGAAACGCCGCCGCCAGGTACGAACTGGGAAAAATATACGTCAACGAAAAGAACTTCGGGGCGGCCAGGTCCGAGATCTCGGCGCTTGAGGAGATAGGCTCGGAAGAGGCGAAGGGATACGCCGACGAACTGAAAAGTTCGATCCAGACGGGGGCCGTGAAAGGTTTCTTTGACGAGCTCCTGAAAAAGATCATTCCCGGCGGCATCCCTGACGCGCTGAAAAACGCCGTGCCCGGAACCGAAGACTAACTGCCGCCCGGCGAAAGGAAAATGGTATGCGGATAAAATACAAAGGGCTCCCGGCGGCGCTTTTGCTGCTTGGATTCACGGTGTTTCCCGCCTCCGGCGCTTCCGTGCCGAAAGCGATGGATGTCGCGAAGAGCCCTCTTCATAAAAACTACTTTGAGATCCCCGTCGCCGTGGTGCCGCGCGCGGGCTACAACTTCAAAAAAACGGAATCAGGCGTCGCCGACAATGCTAAAAAGGTCTCGCTGGACGCCGTACTGCTCCATATGCCCTACACGCGGCTGCTGGATGAGATAACCAACGACTGCCTGAAGAAGGGAAATATGGAGGTCAAGTCGCGCTCCTCGTTCATCTGGAACGGCAGCGCGGCGGAACTTCTCAAAATATTCCAGCCCAACGGCAAGACCGTGATCGGGAAATGGGTGCTCATCGTCGACCGCGGGGCCGATACATGCTGGATGATAAGCGGAGCCTACAACGCCAAAGACACAAAAGCGGCGCAGGCCATGCTGGACACCATAAAGAGCTCCTGGTGGCCCGCGGACGGAACGGGACGGCCGGCCGCGGCGGCCACGCTGCCTGCAAACGTCAATACGAAGGGAACGCCCTTCCGCATCGCGGGTTTCCGGCAGGATTCGCTGATATACACGAAGGACGGGCGCATTCCGACACAGGACCCCGACCAGGCTCTCTATGTCATCTCGCACGTTCCCGGCCAATACATCCCCACGGAAAAACGCGGATCGTTTGCGGAAGAACACATCGCCGACGTCGAACGGGGAGCGAAGCTGGAGATAATATCCCGGACGCAGGAGACGGTAAACGGGCTGCCGGCGATCGTCACCGTAGCCTATACCGAGGGGGAACCGCAGTCCCTCATCTACCAGGCGGTGATTTTTAAATCATCCAAGGTGACATTGCTGGTGGGCATCGCGCGCAAAAATATACCGAAAAACCTTGAAGCGTTCCATAAACTGACGGCCTCCTACAAAGAGGACTGAATAACAGAGTAAACCCGTGAAAAACGAAAAGGAGATGAATGCTGTGAAAAAATAATATCGGCGCTGCTCATGACGCTTATTTTCGCCGCGGCGGCCGCCGCGAACCCGCCCGGCCCCCCGCCGCATCACAACGGAGGACCAGGCCCCGGACCGGGACCCAGACCGGGACCGCCCCCGGGACCCAGGCCCGGTTCAGGGCCTCCCCCGCGCCCGATGCCGCCGCGTCCGATGCCGCCGGGACCCCCTCCGGGATACAGGCCGGGACCGGCACCCGGATGGAGGCCGACTCCGCCGCCACCGCCGCCAAGATACGACAGATATCACAGATACGACAGCTATCGCTGGGATACCGGATGGTTCAGCGGGGGATTGGGGATCGGAGTGCTCCTCGGCACGATGCTGAATAACCAGGCGCAGGCGCAGGCCGAGGCGAACGCGATCGCCAAGCAGCAGGCCTACGAACGTAAGGTCGCGGAGGTCCAAAACGCCGCCCGTGACATCGCCTCGACGCAGAGCGCCCACGTGATGCAGATAATATCGCAGGCTGGGCCAGAATATGCCCTGCAGGATCTCAACAGCTACTGGCAGGCGCAGGGGCAGGCAACGTTTCTTGACGCCCGCACCCCCGTCAGCGTGCTCAAAGTCGCGGGTTTTCAGCAGGAGCTAACGATACTCTATACCGTGGACCAGTCGCGGCAGAACGTCACCGTGACGGTGAACGCTCCCCAGTACAGTATTTCGGAGAGCAGCACCGCGCAGTACACACCTCCCGCGCCGGCGGCGCCGGCGAAGAGCGCCGCCAGGATGATGGGCTTTACCGTTGCGGACGACGCGCGCAGCCCCGAAGGTTTCCTGCTCGTGCGCGACGTGACGCCGGCGACGGCGGCAGCCTACGTGGGGCTGAAAAACGGGGCCGTGCTCTATAAGATCGACGGCTACAGCACCGCCCAGGTCGGAGTTGAACAGATGGGCGCATACATAAAGGGCCGCGCCGACGCCGACGCGGCGGTGGAGATCACCTTCTCCGACGGCGGAAAGCAGAAAACGGCCAACATCAAGCTATAAGCGGCCGGCGCGCCGTCCGGTACCGGTGAACGGAGCCGGAACGCCGCGAAATTTTGTAAAAAGTATTGCGCCAACCGCGGAAGTCGTGATAGACTAATGTTTGTGCAAGCGGACCCGTAGCTCAGCTGGATAGAGCGACTGCCTCCTAAGCAGTAGGTCATCGGTTCAATTCCGGTCGGGCCCGCCATTAAAAAATCTGCGATAGCAACAACTTTCGGGGCCTCCGGTTTTTTCGGAGAGCCCCGTTTTCTTATTGTGTTTTTCTTCAGGTACGCTGCGGGTGCGAAATTTGCATCGCTAAATCACGTGCAATTAACAGTGCAATTAACAGCGGAAAAACATTATCAAATTGCTTGACAAATTATTTTCCCGGTAGTATCCTCACACACAAGTTGAATACGGAAACCGATGAGGCGGAGATAAAATCTCTATATGCGCCTTACAGAGAGCGGGGATGGTGAGAAACCGCGGGAACGGCAGAGGGGTAAATGGACCGCAGAGGGCGTACGGAAAGGGGTTTCCCCGAGTATGGTACGACGCGGGCGCGGCGTTAAAAGCGCGGGAGCGTGTTAGCGCTCTGCGAGCGGGCCGTGTATACGGCCAACGAAGGTGGCACCGCAGATAAAAATCAATCTGTCCTTCGGCATGAGAGAGATCCATGCCGAAGGACAGATTTTTTTATAGACAAGAGATTTTAGAACAGACAAGATCAGAAAGGACAGATAAGAATGAACAGCACAGAGACAGGCAGAGAGAGAACGGCAATGGTGGAAGAGAGGTCCGCGGGGCTTTCCGTGGCACAGATAATGCTGGTGGCGGTACTGCTGGCGGCGGGGGCGGTGATGAAGTTTTTCATCGGTTCGATATTTTCGGCGGGGATGAAGCCGAATTTCATCATCGCCATGTATTGCCTCGCGATACTCCTCGTGCGGCCGCGTTTTAAGGAGGCGGCGATAATCGGGCTGCTCGCGGGCGCGGTCTGCCAGTTTTTCCCCGGCACACCATATCTCAACTTCCCCAGCGAGCTGGCGGGGGCGCTTGTAATGGCGCTCTTCGCCAGGATGGACGGCCGCGCTGGCGGCTTCCTCATGCCGGCGGTTTCGACCTTCGTCACGACGGTGGTGAGCGGCGGCGTCTTCATGGCGCTGCTTTACGCGCTCTTCTTCTCCGGCGGCACGACGGCCCCCGCGCCGCTCGCGGTCTTCGCGGGGATAATCTTCGGCACCGCCGCCGTAAACAGCATAATCGTACAGGTGCTCTACATACCGGTCTCCGCCGCCCTCAAAATGCGCGCGGCGGCAAGATAGGGACGGCGCCCGATGATCTCCGTCGAAAACCTCTCATTCATTTATGACGGCTCTGAGCGGCGCGCGCTGAACGAGATCTCGCTGCGCATTCCCCGCGGAGCTTTCGTTGGAGTGACGGGAGCGAGCCGCTCGGGGAAGAGCACGCTGCTTCGCGCGATGGCGGGGATCGTGCCCCATTACCTGCGCGGCCGTTTCTTCGGGGCGGTGAAGGTGGGGGGCCTGGACACGCTCGACACCGCTCCGCAGCAGATCGCGCATATCGTCGGTTTCGTCGGGGAGGATATCGAGAGCCAGATGATCTGCGAAACGGTGGAGGAAGAGCTCCTCTTCGGCCTGGAAAACTTCGCCGTGCCGCGCGAAGAGATCGAGCCGCGCCTCGCGGCGGCGCTTGAGATGCTCTCCATCTCGCCGCTGCGCGGACGGAAGATATCTTCTCTCTCCGGCGGGCAGAGGCAAAAGACCGCGCTTGCCGCGATGCTGGCCCTTTCGCCACAGGTGCTTATCCTTGACAACCCCTCCGCCGAGCTCGACCCGGCGGCTACCGAGAGCCTCTACGACGCCCTTGCCGCGCTCAACTCACGCGGCATGACGGTGATCGCGGCGGAACAGAAGGTGGGCACGCTCTGCCGTTTCGCGACACAGATGATCGTGATGGACGACGGAGGCGCGCTTCTCTGCGGCGCGGCGCAGCAGGTGATGAACGATACGGCGGCGCTCGCCGCGGCCGGCGTCATGCGCCCGCGCCGGATAGAGCTCGGCGCGCGGCTCCGCGCGGAGGGGCTATACGACGGGGACATGCCGCTCGATATCCCGCGGGCGGCGGCGATGGTGAGGGGGATATGCAATGATAGAGTTTAGGAATGTCTCATACAGCTACGGAGACGGCCCGCTGCTTTCAAACATTTCTTTCCATCTCGCGGACGGCTCCTTCACCGCCGTGGCCGGCGAGAACGGCGCGGGTAAATCGACGCTCTGCCGCCTCGCGGCGGCGCTGCTGCGCCCCACGGGCGGGGAGATCGTAAGCAACGGCCTTTGCACCTCAAAGGAAAAGGGGGCCGCATTCGCCGCGTTCACCGGCTTTTTGTTCCAGAATCCCGACCGCCAGATCTGCCGCGCCACCGTCTATGAGGAGATAATGTTCGGCCTGCGCTGCATAAGTTCCAACGTCAAAGAGGCCGAACACGCCGCCGCGGAGATGATCGAGGAGTTCGGATTTTCACCGGATCAGGAGATCTTCTACATGAGCCGGGGCGAACGTCAGATGCTTGCGCTGGCCTCGGTGCTGGCGCGCAGGCCCAGGATTCTGATCGCCGACGAGCCGACATCCGGACTCGACTGCCGCCAGTACGGCTTCGTCGCCCGTAAGCTGAGAGAGGCGCGGGAGCGGGGAGCGACGGTGCTGATGGTAACGCATGACATGGAGCTTGCCGAAGAGACCGCCGACGAGATGCTGGTTGTCGGAGGCGGCGCGGTGAGGGCTCACGGCCCGGCGGCGGAGCTGCTGTCAGACGGGGAGCTTATGGAGAGATCCTCGCTGCGCCGCACCGAAATGCGCGAATTGGCCGATATTCTCGGCGGTGACTTCGCGAAGGCCGGTTCTGTGGACGAGATGGCAGAAATCATAAAAGAGAGAAAAAAGAGGATGGTGGCATAGATGAACGGACTTTTTGACTGCGCGGGCGGCGACGGTTTCATATACCGCCTGAATCCTTCGGTAAAGATACTGATCGCCTTCGCGGCGGGCATGGCCGCCTTCGCCGTGAAGAGCATCACGGGCGCGCTCTTTATCGCGGCGCTGACGGTCGCGGCCGCGGCGATCTCGGGCCTCGGCAGGAAGGCTCTGTCAATGGCCCTTTTGCTTGTAAAAATATCAACGCTGCTGTTCGTGATACAGCTTCTCTGCGCGAGGGGCGGACAGGTGATCTTTGCGGCGGGGCCGCTGATGATCACCGACGAAGGGCTGCGCTTTTCGCTGCTGATGGTGGCAAAGCTCATCGCCGCCTCCCTGCCGCTGATGCTGGCGCTCTCCGCCACGCAGCGCGGCGACCTCGCGAACTCCCTCGTGCAGAACTGCCGCCTGCCCTACCGGTACGCCTTCGCGCTGACCGCGACGCTTAAATTCATCCCCACCCTAGCCTCGGAAATGGCTCAGGTAATGGAGGCGCAGCGCGCGCGCGGGATAGACTTCGAGGTGCGCAACCCGCTGAAAAAGGCGGCTCTCATCGTCCCTCTCTGCCTGCCGCTTTTGCTTTCCTGCGTCCGTAAAATAGAAAACAGCGCCGTCGCCGCCCAACTGCGCGGCTTCGAGCTGCGCCGCCGTGAGAGCGGCTACAAGCGCTACCCCGTCGGTATAAAAGAGGCAGCGGCCGCCGCGGTGAGCGCGGTAGGATTTTTTGTCGCCTTTATCCTGTAAATCGGCGTTTATAAAAATCGGCACGAATAAGCACCGTATGCGTCATAAGCCGGCCCCTGAGTGTCCTGCGGCAAACGCACCCGCATGCCGCGGCAATGTGGATAATTTGAAAAGAGTTCCCCGCCAATGGCGGGGAACATTGCCTTGCAATCGCCGTATGGAGAATACGGCTCCGGTACTCAGAGACCGGCTTATTTAGCCTACGGCACTTCTCCCGACTTTGGCACTTTTGTCTCACGAATCCGGTGATATCAAGCCTTTTCAAAAACACAAGGTACTACATTTACTAGTAGGGCATGCAGCACCTTGTGTTTTTCATTATTATGAATTATGAGGACTCCGCTTCTTTTACGCTCTTCTTTACTGTACGGAGTTATACCGGTTCCTGTACTGGACCATGGACGTTATTTCTCTCGGAACGGTGGTGCGTTTGATACCAAGCACTTTGTTTATCTTTTTCATCTCTGACGTCTGTTCCATCGGGACGCGCAAACGCCTTCCGTTGCTTTTGTCTCTTATTATTACAGACGTTTCGCCGAGCAATGCCTCCCTGATTCGCTTCACGCTCATCTGGTCCTGCTGCTGAAGAAGCAGTCTCTTCTGAAGCTGCCTCATCATCGCAAAGGATATGTAGCAGAGCGCTATATGGCCGCGTATCCTGGATTCCGTCCAATGATACATCGGACGGATCTTAAGGTCGCTCTTCGATATGCGGAAGCTCTCTTCTATTTTCCATAATGAATGGTAGCGGGAGAGCGCCTCTCTTATCTCTTCTTCCGTCCCGAGCGGCAGATCGGTCATTATTCCGTGCAGGCCGTCCCATTTGCCGTCCTGTTCTATTTTTACCGTGTCACGCTCGTAACTGGCTTCGTTTTCTCCCTCCGCAACTTTAAGGAAGCGCGAGGTCCCTCTGTTGCCTATGAGGTTTTTCCCTTTTACTTTACCGCTGCCGTTAAGTTTCTTTTCCAATCTTGTGAGAAGTTCTTCCCTGTCGCAGGCGTCTTTTTCGGCTCTTTTGCTGTCCCAGGTGACAAGCAGGTTCCGTCCGCCTTCCAGCTTCATTACTTTGTATTTAAGGATACGTTTGTTTTCTGTGTCTGAAACTGAGTCTGCCTCGTCAAAACAATGAACCGGCGCTGTAAACGACGTATAGGACGAAAGCTCCAGTATCTCTGCCTTCTCGCTTTTCTTCATCGATTTGAGGCGGGCGCCTACGATATAGTTCAGCCCTTCTTCGTTGAGTTTTGCCATATTCTCTTTGGTAAGCATGCCGCTGTCGGCTACCACTACGCCTCCGCTTTCCTCGTAAACGTTTCTGCGCCAGTCTGAGACGAACGACTTTATTGAATCTCCTTCCCACGTTTTCCCTGGGAATATTTCATACCACAGCGGCAGCCCTTCCGTCGTCGCCGCCAGCGCCATTATTATCTGCGTCTCTTTGAATTTTGCGTCTTTGCTGTAACCACACTGCCGCAGACCGTCCTCTTTAAAGCTCTCGTAATATAGTGTGGTAGCGTCAAAGAGGATAAGCGTCGGTTTTGACGCGAAAAGACCCTCTGTCTGGCTCTTTATTATCCTCTTTACCGTTTCTTCCCGTTCGCACAGAGTATCCATGAGTCGATACATACGGTCCACAGAGACTTCGCTGCGGCACGCTTCGCGAAGCCACTGCACCATGCCACGCTTGCTGGAGGGGTGAGCCATAGTATTGGCAAGCGCCTGCTTCAAGAGAGAGACCTTGCCCATCTCACGCGCGCTGCTTTTGAAAATATGGTCCAACCCCAAAAGATCGTACAGCTTTTCTGCCGCGTTCATCGGCCCCTCTATGATCGTCGCTTCATTCACCATATCCGAGATCTTTATATACGCGCCATCTTCGACCGGGCGTTCATATCTGCAGATCCCTTCTTCCGCCTCCTCGACGGAAGGTTCAAAAAGAAGAGTCTGGCTTGAAGCCTTCTTTGCCCTCTCCTGCTCCAGAGATTCGATGATCTTAGCTCCAAGAGCCCTCATCTGCTGCTCCTCTTCATCTGAATAAGCCACGCCAATATGCTGGATGATCCGGGTCGAGACAGACTTACCGTGCCGCACCGATTCAACGATCTGTATTGCCTTCCTTGGGCTGTTGGGTGATTTATTCGCTCTTATATACATAAAGACATTATATCTAAAAACCGGGAGAAAAGCAATAGGTAGTATTCACTAGGTACTACATTTTTGGGTTTTTTGCCCTCTTTTTGGGGTACATTTGGAAGTTGTTGGTGCTACTTGTTAATCACTATTTCACTAATGGTTCGTATTATCGTATTTTGAGAAAAGTGCCGAAGTCGGGAATAAGCACCGTATGCGTCATAAGCCGGCCCCTGAGTGTCCTGCGGCAAACGCACCCGCATGCCGCGGCAATGTGGATAATTTGAAAAGAGTTCCCCGCCAATGGCGGGGAACATTGCCTTGCAATCGCCGTATGGAGAATACGGCTCCGGTACTCAGAGACCGGCTTATTTAGCCTACGGCACTTCTTCGCGCCGATTTTTTTGTTATTATGCAAAACTGCTATCGTTGATTTCCTTTAGGAAAGGGTAAAGATAAACTGCGATTTACCGCTCTGCCCTCCCGTCGCTCCGGCCTCCGAGCCGGAGCCAAGTGGCGTTGATTTTACATGCGCTGGTGGAGCAAAAACATAGAGCCGCTTGGCCCCGGGGCAAGCCCGGGGCGACGGAGTACCAGTGCCGGCATGACAAGATAAATCGCAGTTTTTATTCTTTTACACTTCGGACACACCCATCAGCGGCCGACTCCGATGGCGGCGACGAAGTCCCTTTCGGACATCGCGGAGCTTTCGGATATAAACAGGACCTTGCCGTCGATCGGCGAGAGGATCTTTTCCGTCGGCGTGCCGAAATAGTCGGTGAGCATCCCTATCATCTGGCCGCGTTTGACGGCGTCTCCTACGTTGACCCTTCTGTAGTGGATACCGCTTCCCTTTGTGCACACCAGCTCCATGTTTTCAAATATCTGCGGCCGTCCTACCGGCTGGACGCTGCCGCGTAACGACCCGAAACGGCGCATGACGTTTTTTATTCCCTCGGTGTGGGTGTTCACGTTGTCGGCCGAGGCGATCCCCAGCCCTCCGGTCTGGAACAAGACTGAGGGAATGCCGATATTTTCGTAGACGCTTGCGTAGCAGGTGCCTTTGTCCGACCAGCGCCCATCCGTTTCAGTAATCATGATATTGGGCAGGCCATAGTAATAGGCCATCTCATGTGAACGGTCGTTGAGATCGCCTTTTCGGCCCCGATGATATATTGCGAATGGCGCGGACCTTTCCAGCACTTCGCCGCAGTGAAGATCCATATGATAGTCGGCGCCCTTTATCTCGTCAAAAATTTTTGCCGCCAGCATATCCCTGTGATCTCCCTTCGTCCTGCCCGGGAAGTTGCGGTTCAGGTTGTCGCCGCCCAAGGGAGAAAGCGACACGCGGCGCGATTCAAAAGCGGAGGTATCGCACACGGTGATTATCTTTACGCTGCCTTTGACATCAGACGGAGATAGCTCTCGAAACAGCTTTACCGCCGCCAGCACGCCGCAGAATTCGCCTCCGTGTATTCCCGCGGTGACGACCGCGTCAGGTCCTTCGGCGTCGCCGATCACCAAAGCGACGGGAAGTTCGAACTTCCGGCCTTCCTCTGTCTGGAATTGTAGTAGCTCTGTCTTTTTTCCTCCCATTTCAACTTCCCTCTTTTTCATTCAATATATTTTTATCCGAAATCGGGAAATACCAGTCCCCCGTGGCATTTCCTCTTTTTGTTTTTTTAAAACCATTCTATTATCAGATAACTGATAATAGAAAAATTATAAATAAAGAGATAAAAAGGAACTTAGAAAAATGCCGCCGCCCTCTTTATCCGGTTACGTCCAAAAATTGTCCGCCTGTATGAAATAGATCAGGCAGAACTTTAACGCGGTGAAATCGCAATGCCGAAAAACAGATAATAACATAATCCACGATATATTATACATTATTTATAAAAAATCATATAAATCTATCTCTATAAAGAGCTGCGGTGTTCTTCACGTTGTTATGCGGCGAAAATGCTGTAAAGTACCAAACCGCCGGCCGCATCTCACGGAACTCGGAGAGCTCCGTTCGTGTCACGCCGTCTTTTTTATGGTTTTTTATCGTATTTCCAGATTATAAGGTATAATTTCCCTGTTCTCCTAAGATAAAAATTTTTCTTTTTAAGAAAACGAATATAGTCTAAACAAAAATTTTTAAGAAGTCAAATGGAGAAAACCCCAGAGGGATATGATTTTATTGATTTATGACAAAAGTTGGTATAAAAGAGATAATAGGTTTGAGAAAAATTGTGCATAATAAACAGTATATAAAACCTGGCGATATGGATTAATATATTGTCGTCTGGTCAATCAAACCAAAAAAAATGGGGTGTCGTCATGAAATGTTACGCGAAATATTATTTTGACGGAGTCGGGACTCTGACGCTTGGCGAAGATGATGGTAAGCTGACCGATCTGCATTTCGCCAGCAGCGGCACCCACCCCGGCGGAGACTTGATGATGAGTGAAACGCCGCTTCTCGCCGAGGCGTGCCGGCAGTTAGGCGAATATTTCACCGGAGAACGTAAGAGCTTCGAACTCCCGCTCGCACCCAAGGGAACGCCGTTCCAGCTGCGCTGCTGGGAGGCGCTGCTGCGGATACCCTACGGCGCTACGACGACCTACGGCGATATCGCGCGGGCCGTGGGTTCGCCGAAGGGTTTTCGCGCGGTGGGGCTGGCAAACAACAGGAACCCGATCGCGATCATAATTCCCTGCCACCGCGTCATAGGTTCGGACGGAAAACTTGTCGGCTTCGGCGGCGGCCTTGACGTAAAGAGTTTTCTGCTGATGCATGAAGCGCAGCATCTGAACCAATGAAAATCGGCGCTTAGAAGCGCGATTTATCCTGTCATGCCGGGCTTGACCAGGCATCCAGAGGCTTCAGGTTTGTTCCAACATCGATTGTAAAGCAAAAACCCCAAGCGCCTAGGCTCCGGCTCGGAGGCCGGAGCGACGGAAGGGCGCTAAATTGCAGTTTACCGTCCCGCTTTCGGCAGGAACAGCGTGGCGGTGAAGGTCTTTTCCGTCGTTTCGATGATGAGCGAGCCGCCGTTTTGTTCGGCTATTTTTTGCGCGGAGGCGATGCCGAGTCCCGCGCCTTCGTGTTTGGAGGAGAGGTATTTTCCGCCTCTCTTTTTTATTGTGCCGCCGTAGCTGTTTGCTATTATGATGATGCTCTGCGCGTTGGTTTCGGAGCCGGAGACGCGCACGTATGGGGCTTTCGCGCCGGCTGCGGCGTCCGCGGCGTTTTCTATCAGGTTGCCTAGCACGCGGCAAAGTTCCGTGTCGCTGAGGGCGAAGTCTGCGGGGATGGGGGCGATCACGTCGAAAGGCAGGCCGTTCTTTTTCGCCGCCGCGGCGTAGTGGCCGATGAGCGCGTCGATTACGGCGTTTTCGGAGTATTTGACGGCGGAGGCGGGCGGCGCGGCGTTTTCAAGGTTTTTGATGTATTCGTGGAGCGTCTTTTCGTCGCCTCCCGCCGCAAGCGCCGTCAGTGTGTGGAGGAGCTGGCGGTGGTCGTGGCGGAAGCGGCGGTTTTCGTCTATTTTTTCGCGCAGGGCTTCGATGTATGAGAGGTGGATGCCGAGCTCTTTTTCGGCGCGGCGTTCGTTTTCGCGCAGTGCGCGGCGTTCTCGCCATGCCTGCGCCAGGTCGCGCCAGAGCTGAATGCCGATGGCGGCGACGAGAGCGAATGTTCCCATTTCTGGGAACCAGCCGGTGATTATCGGCTCAAATTCTGGGTATATCCTGTCAAAGAGGATGGAAGCGGCGAAGAATACGTCGGCGCAGAGCAAAGGCAGCGGCGAGGATTCCGTTTTGCCGGCCGTACCCGCACCGATCGCGCCTTTTATGAGGTATGCCGCGACGGCGCTTTTGTAGAGGAATATCATTTCCGGGAAGAGTTCCGCGGCGAACGGCAGGCGCGGCGAGAGGAGGCCGTAGGCGAGGGAGGCGGCGGCCACCAGGTATGCCGCGCATTCCACCACGCGGGCGCAGCGGCCCGTTACGCCGCATATTCTATTGTGAAGGGTGACGGCGAGGGCGATCGCGAGGTAGCCGCAGAATATTTCCAGCGCGTACCAGGGACGCAGCGGCAGGTCGAAGAGCGCGTGGATGATGGGATAGCTTGAGCTGCCGATGAATGCGAGGCAGAGCAGCGAGTAGAGCCGCGCCGGAACGTATGCCAGCGCAACGGCGAAGTAGAGCGACGCCGCGGCCGACGCGAGGGCAAAGGCGACGACGGCGAGCGCTCTTGCGAGGCGGGCGAGGATAATCCGCTGCACGGCGCGCGTTTCGCCGAATGCCGGCGGGTAGACGAGGCCGCCGTAGAAGTGGTTTCTGTTGGCCGCCGCGATTACGATGTCGGCGGATGAGGCGGCGCGGAAGCTTATGAGGCGCGCGCCGGTAAGTTCGAGCCCCGCCGCGGGGTCGCCGACCTGTTCCGTTTCATGGCCATTGACGTAAAGTTTGTAGGCGGAGAATATCTCCGGCAGTTCGAGCGCGTAGCCGCGCTCTTCTTCGGGCAGCCGTATCCGCAGATGGTATGTTGCCGCGCCGACGGGTGATTTTCCGTCGGTGAGCGCGCCGCCGCCGATGCGTATTTCTTCTCTGCGCCATTTTCCCTCGCGTATTTCGCGCGGTGTGAGCAATTTTCCGGGGTAGACTATCCAGCCGTCGCGCAGGAAGCCGGCGGGGTGTTTTTTGAGGGCCGCCGCGTCAAGCCAAAGAACGCCGCCGATGGGCTGAGGCGACGGATATGTGTATTTATTGTCGAATTTGCAGATAAGGATAAAAAAGAGCGCGGAGAGCGCCGCCGCGGCCGCGACACGCAGCGCGAGGGGCACCCGCCCCGGGTTCATATAAATCTTTTATGGACGGCGTAGGCCGCCACGGAGAGGAAGCTCATGGCCAGCGCGCCCAGGTTCGCCAAATCCAAACTTTGGCTCTCGTTCGGGGCGGCCTTGCCGCCGCTTTCGTCAAGGGTGTACGTACCCGGCCCGCTCACGGTGAAGGAGGCCATGTTTTCCTCCTGCGCGTCCGGATTCGCGGCGATTTTTACGCCGGAGTCCAGAAGGAGCGGCGGTTCCGTTCTTTGCCCGCTCTCATAGGGGATGGAGAGGGTGAGCGGCCCGGCGTCGTCTACGGGCTGGCCGTTTTTCGCGAGCGCGACGGTTATTTCACCGTTTTCGCCGCGCGTCACGGAGACTGAAAGCGTGTCGTTTTTGCCGACCGCGAGCGCGTCCAGCGTCTCTTTGGGTATTTCAAGGTCGAAGGTGGAACGTGAGACGCTGATGCCGCCCTCTCCGCCGCGCATAAAGTCTATGCGTTTGCCGGTGTATGCGGCCGAGGCCGCCGCCGAGGATTCGGTACCTATGACCGGAGTATCGACGACGGGGGCGTCGCCGCCGGCATCGTCCACGCCGTCATCTTCGTCGCCGACCGGCTGTTCGACCTCAGGCGGAGCCGCCGCGTCGAGGTCCCCTCCGTCGCGGTCGCCGCCGGAGAAGTTGTATTCGACGATGTTTTTGTCGAAGGTAAATGAGAACATGTTTGTGCGGCCGCCGGTGTAGTCGGCCTGGAGCCGGTAGGAGGAGCCGTCTTTGAGCAGGAAGCCGTAGAGCACGAGGTTGGTTTTGAAGACGGAGATGCAGTCGTCGTGTTCAAGCTCGGTCCATTCGCCGCCGTCTTCGGAGATCCAGACGGTCATTTCCTCGGGATCGCATGGCGGCTCCACCCAGGGAAAGGTGTATGACCCCGCCCTTGCCGTGTGGAAGACGTTGAGCTGCGGTTTGCCTTTTTCCTGTATGGAGACGGGGATGAAGGGGTGCGGCGTTTCCGTGCCGGCAGCGACGGAGAAGCCGTCGGCGATGACCGGTTCGCCGGTAATTTTAAAGACGCCGGCTTTCGTCATGTCCGTGCCGGAGGCCGTCCATTTTATTTCAAATTCATGCCGTGCGCCGGAGCCGTCGCTGCCATAGGCGTAACAGTTGGCGGCGTCAAGCTCTTCGATTATTTCCTCTTCCGTGGCCTGCCCAGCCTCGACGGCGAACGCGTAGGTATAGGGGTTCCATTCGTCGAATTTTGTGATAACGACGTCGCCGTTCGTCTCCGGCGCCGGATCGGCAACGGGCGGCGTCCAGACGAGGGAGTCCGCGCGCACGGCGAGAAACGCGGCAAGGAAGATCAATATAATAATAGGTATCATTCTCAAGGTTTTCATCGCTTCTCACCCTACGATATTATACATCAAATCAGGTAAATGGCGTAAAAAGGGAAGTGTAAGACTGGCTTTATGTTTGTTGTTTTGTCATGCCGGCCTCCGGCGCTCCGTCGGCTCGGGTTTGTTGTTCCGTCATTCCGGCCTCCGAGCCGGAATCCAGCGCCGTTGACCCGTCATTCCCGAATGCTCCTATCGGGAATCCAGCGGCTTGATGTTTTTGCTCCGCCAGCGCATATAAAACCAACGCCACTCAGCTCCGGCTCGCAGGCCGGAACGACGGAAGGGCACAGCGTTAAACTGCGGTTTATCTTGTCATGCCGGGCTTGACCCGGCATCTAGTGGCTTCAGGTTTGTTCCAACATCGATTGTAAAGCAAAAACCAACGCCCCCTGGCTCCGGCTCGGAGGCCGGAGCGACGGAAGGACAGAGCGGTAAATCGCAGTTTATCTTTCTCCTCTCCCAAAGGAAATCAACTATAGCAGTTTTGCATAATAACAAAAAAATCGGCGCGAAGAAGTGCCGTAGGCTAAATAAGCCGGTCTCTGAGTACCGGAGCCGTATTCTCCATACGGCGATTGCAAGGCAATGTTCCCCGCCATTGGCGGGGAACTCTTTTTAAATTATCCACATTGCCGCGGCATGCGGGTGCGTTTGCCGCAGGACACTCAGGGGCCGGCTTATGACGCATACGGTGCTTATTCGCGCCGATTTTTATAAACGCCGGTTTAGCTTGTCATGCCGGCTCCGACGCTCCGTCGCCCCGGGCTTGACCCGGGGCCCACCAGCGGCCCGGGTTTGTTGTTCTGTCATTCCGGCCTCCGTGCCGAGGCGGCAATATATAGTCAACATAAATCAAATTATTTTTACGCTTTTATCCGCTCTTTGTTACCTTTGCCGCCCCTTTTTTAAGGAACCAGGCCTCCACGCGCTCCATGATGTCGCCCTGGAGGACGATTTTTCCCTCTTCCATTGCGGAACCGCAGCCGAGGGCTTTGCGCAGATCTTTCGCGAGCGCCGCCGTGTCGCCGCGGTAGTCCTGCGGCAGCATTACGATCGTCACGGTCTTGCCGCCGCGCCCCGCGCGTTCGCGGCGCAGGGAGACTTTTGATATCTTCGTTTCGGTTTGCGTTTTCTCCCGGGCCGGCGGCGGCGAGGCTTTTTTTGTTTCCGTCCCGCTATCGGCCGCGTCGGAAACCGCCGGTTCCGCCGTCTTTTCCGCTCCCAGCAGCGCTCCGAGCGATATTCCGAGCGGCCCCTGGCGCGAGAGGGAAAAACCTTCCCCCTCCGTAAGTTTTTTATTCTTTTTCTCTTTCATCAGCTTTATCCTCCCACAGGTATCGCAAGTGTTGCCGGTTACCAGAATTATAGAGTAAGATGGCGCTGTAAGGTATCGATTGGCCGCGGACACAAAGAGACTCGCGCGGCCGGCCGCCGGTTCCGCTTTTTTATACGAGATATGTAATCCGCCCTTGTTGTTTTTAAGTTTAGGCTATTTAATTATAAAAGAATGAAATATGGATAAGCGAGGTATTTTTATGAATAGAATAGAGGCCTTTGACGAAAACTTTTTCTCTTTTGCCGCGATGCTCGGAAGCGCGCCGGGCGGTTCGCTGCTCCGTTTTGCCGCGCCGTCGCTGGCCGCCGCGAGCGGACAGCCCTACGCGGGAGAGAATTACGCAATTTTCGGCATCGGCGCGGGGAACGAGGATGTGACGGCGGCGCTATCGTTTTTCAGCGAACGCCGCGCGGAGTTCGTCGCGCCGTGGCTGCCGCAGACCCCTTACGGCCTCGCGCAGATTTTCGAGGAGCGCGGGCTGCTGCGCCGCCGGATATATACTTCGATGTATCTCCCCGCCGAGAGTATGCGGGCGGGAGAGCCGCCAAAGGATGTTTCACGGATAACTGAGGGAGAGGCGCGGCGGTGGGGAGAGGCCGCCTGGTACGCCTTTGGCGGGGATGATGCCGCTGACACGGATTCCTACAGGGGCTACGGGGCCTATCTCGCCGCGCACGAGTCAAACATGGCTTTCGCGCTTGAGGCCGGCGGCAGATATCTTTCGACCGCGCTCATTCACGAGACGGAGAACACCGTCGGCCTCTACTATTTTGCCACCCTGCCGGAGCACCGCCGCCGCGGCCTCGCCTTGCGCCTGATGGACGGCCTCACGGCGGCTCTCGCGCATAAGGGCAAGCCCCTCGTACTCCTCGCGACGGAGGCAGGGCTGCCCTTCTATATCAATTACGGCTTCAAGGTGATCGACAAGGTGCCGATCTGCTCGCTGACGGAGGATATTTAAACAGACCCCGCGGAGGGCGGCGCGATCTCCGAGGCCGCCTTCCATTTTTCCTTTGAAATCGCGTAAATAAGATGCGGCATCTCTTTTCCCCTATAATGTCTTATAAAGCGCCCCTCTATCTCCATACCGAGGCGTTCGGCGACACCGCGCGAGGCGCTGTTTTCCGGGCGTATCACGGCGATCACCCGTTCCGCTCCCAGACGTTCAAAGGCGCAGGCCAGCGAGGCCCTCGCGCCCTCCGTCGCGTAGCCCATGCCCCAGCGTTCTTTCATCAATATGTAGGCGACGCCGAAATGGCGGCATCCCTCGATAGTTTCGACGAGAGGGCCGATAAAGCCTATAATTTCGCCGCTCGTTTTTTCGACCGCGGCGAGATAGCTGAAGCCGTCGTCTTTGTAGCGCCTGATACATTCCCCTATCCACCGGCGAACCTCTTCTTCGGAGAATCCGTGTTCCCAGGCGTACATCACCCCGGCGTCGCCGAGTATCCGTGACGCGGCCTCAAAGTCCGCTTCGGTTATTTCGCGCATTATGAGCCTTTCCGTCTCGATCACCGCATCCGCCTCCCCATGGCCATATATATTAGTCTTATGTTTTATAACTGCTTTTTTCACGAGAGTCAACCGCGCCGCCGATGGACTATAATGTATAAAAACAGGAAGGGAATGACTTTCATGATAGACTTGGTGAGCCTCTGGCGCGACGCGAAGGCTGACACGCCCGTCTGTACGGTCACTGGCACGACGAAGAATATGATCCTCAACGCGATGATGGACGGCGCGCACAGCTATGAGGCGATGGCCAAGGCGACGCCGCTCTGTGCGGATAATGAATGCGCGGAGCGCAATCCCTCGGGACGCGGCTGCCGCGAGAATGTCGAGGCCCTCATCTCCATTTATCTCCCCGTCTATGAGATGATGACGGAGGGCGGAGGCTGCCGCCACAGCAAGCCTCAGCCAAAACCCGACGGCTGTTCCGGCACGCGCACCGACGCCTGCGGCGGCTGTACGGGGTGCGGCGCTTGATTCCTCTGTTTTCTTAGGATGCCGCCGGAAGGTGTTTTTGCCGTCGTATTTTTTTAATTCGGGAAGTGAAACTATAGTTTCTCTTCCTTTTTTATATTATTTACAGTATACTTTTTACGCAAAATATTTTTGCCCGAGGGAGTGAAAGTCTGTCCGCATGTTCATCATACCCCGCGATTTACCGTTTTACGTGATGATTTTTAATCGCCAATATATTTAAATCGTATATTTTTATCTGTATTGCATTTTTTTACAAGACCTTGCCGTTCCTTCGATATATTATTTTCTCAGTTTTATATGAAAGCGTCTCCCGCCATACGCCGGCATGGCGAAGGGATGGGAAGGGAGGGTCGTTGTGAAGCTTGATTTTCATAAGTTGTATATCAAGGGTCTTGAGTGGGGAGAAAAGACAACCGTCAGCGACGGCGTTCTTTATGTGAACAAGGAAGAGGCGATCCAAGCCTGCGGCGTTTTTCCGGCCGTAGCCTCTTTTTCACTGCACATTGCGCGCCCGGGGGAGAGTGTCAGGATCTTGCCGGTCAAGGCCGCAGTCGAGCCGAGATGTAAGCTTTCACGGCAGGGATCGATGTTCCCTGGTATTGTGGGAGATATGGAGCAGGCGGGGATCGGAGAGACTCTCGCGCTGAAGAACTGCGCCGTGCTCGTAACGGAGAGCGGCGATAAAGAGGCGAAATGCCGAACGGGCGGGCTGGTGGATATGAGCGGACCGGCCGCGGCTTATTCGCCATTTTCAAAGACTTTCAACGTCGTCCTCTGCGCCCGCGTAAAGCCCGAGGTTTTAAAGGAAGAGACGCTGACGACGGATGAAGCCTGCCGCCTCGCCTCTTTCCGCCTCGCCGTCTATCTCGCGCAAAGCTGCTCGGATGCGAGGGCCGACGAGGTCAGGACGTATGAGCTCGGCAAGGCCGACGAGAGGCTGCCCGGCGTCGTATATGTCATGCAGCTGCTGGCCCAGAACCCCGAGATCATCGATTTTCACGTCTACGGGCAGCTTGCCGGCACGACGCTGATACCGACCGTCGTCCATCCCAACGAGGTGCTCGACGGCGCGGTGACGACGTTCCTCGGCGCTCACTGCACGGTCTGCGCGGACAAGCAGTATATGTATGAGGTCCAGAACAGCCCCGTGATCGAAGAGTTTTACGAACAGCACGGCAAGAAGGTCCGCTTTCTCGGCGTCATCGTGCATAACGAGGTCACGACGATGGAGGGTAAGCTCCGCGCCAGCGCCTTTACGGCGAAGCTCGCGAAGATGATGGGCGCAAGCGGCGCGATCCTCGTCACGGAGGGCCACGGCAATCCTGACGAAGATATCATGCTCAACGTCAAGGCTCTGGAAGACGAGGGCGTGAAGACGGTCATCATCTCCGACGAGATGGGCGGCCGCGACGGCAGGAGCCCCGGGCTCGCGGACTGGGTCCCGGAGTGCGGCGCGATGGTGAGCGTAGGCAATATGCACCAGCTCCTCGCCGTACCCAAGGCGCTGGAGACATTTATCGGCAACGAGGATTCGATGGATATCATCCGCGCCGTCATCGACAGCCATCCGGAGGACAGCGGGCTGTTTTACACCGAGCTTATCCACATCCCCTGCTCATGCGCGCAGGCCGGGATCAGCCGCCTGTCGGCGGACTGGATTTAAAGGAGGGGCGCAGGGATGGTATATAAAATCCTTCACTATATCAATCAGTTCTTCGCCGGAGTCGGCGGGGAGGACAAGGCAGATTTCGAGCCGAAGGCGGTATCCGGCGCGATGGGGCCCGGAGTGCAGCTAGAAAAGCTTTTCGGCGGCAAGGCCGACATCTCCATGACCTACGTCTGCGGAGACAATTATTTCGCCGAGCATACGGACGAGGTCCTCGCGGATTTCGCCGAGGTGCTGGCGCGGGAAGAGCCGGATCTCATCATCGCCGGCCCCTCCTTCTACGCCGGAAGATACGGCTTCGCCTGCGGCCACGTCATCAAAAAGGCTCAGGAGCTTCTCGGCATCCCGGGGATAGCCGGAATGAACAACGAAAGCCCCGCCGTCGAGATGTTCCGCGACGATATGTACATAATTAAGACGGGAAA
This sequence comes from Cloacibacillus evryensis DSM 19522, assembly GCF_000585335.1. Taxonomy (NCBI): domain Bacteria; kingdom Thermotogati; phylum Synergistota; class Synergistia; order Synergistales; family Synergistaceae; genus Cloacibacillus; species Cloacibacillus evryensis. Next base: position 26,683 of record NZ_KK073872.1, on the reverse strand, counting down.
TTCCGTAAGGGCGATGAAGCCGGCGCTGGAAGACATGGCGGCGCTCGTCGGGAAGCTTCTCGCGAAAGAGCCGCTCGGCTCCGCCGTCTTTGAAAATTATTTCCACCGCCATGTGAGAAAAAATTTCTTCCGCGCCGAGAACGGCGGCAAGCGCGCCGTCGACATGCTGCTGAAGAAGATGAGCGGAGAGCCTTTCGTCTCCGAATATTTGCAGGAGATACCGGAAAAGGTCGCGATCGCGCCCCCTGTGAAGGATCTTGCCAAGGCCACGGTAGCGCTGCTCAACACCGGCGGCATCGTTCCCGCCGGCAATCCGGACAAGATCGAAAGCTCGTCCGCCACAAAGTACGGCGCTTACTCCGCCGCGGGCTGCGAGCGGCTTGAGGCGGGCAAAATAATCTCAATACACGGCGGTTATGACACCAGTTTCGCGAACGCCGACCCCAACCGCATCGTGCCGGTGGACGTGATGCGCGGCCTTGAAAAGGAGGGCGTCATCGGCAAGATGCACGAGACCTTCTACACGACGGTCGGCACGGGGGCGTCCCTGCTTAACGGAGAGGCCTTCGGGCGCGGAATCGCCGGAGCTTTGAAGGAAGCGGGCGTCGACGCCGCGATCATGGTCTCCACCTGAGGATCGTGCACACGCTGCGGCGCAGCAATAACAAAGGAAGTCGAACGTTCGGGAATCCCCTGCGCGCACATCACGGCCATCGACCCCATCGCGCACACATTCGGAAGCAACAGAGTCGTCCACGGAGTATCGATCCCTCACCCGCTTGCAAAGCCAAATGAAGACCGGGAAACAGAATATAACGAGCGAAAAAATATAATACTTAATGCTCTGGAAAGGGTTGCAAAATAAAATTCCGCCTGCCGGCGACAATACGCCGGCAGGCGGCCGTGTCCGTTAGGGGGAGTGCATATGAGAGAAAAGAGAAGGCCCGTCAGGAGACTGTGGAGGAGGAAATCTCTTCGCGGCATGGATTTTTTGACGGCGGAAAATCTCCCCGCCGAAAGAGCCGCCTCTCATCTGCACCACGGGTATACGATAAGCATCGTCGAGGACGGGATTCTGCCGGTAAATTTCCGCGAGTTCAAGCTCGATCTGAAACCGGGAGATTTTCTCATCCTCGGCCCCGACGTTCCGCATAATTTTAATTTTTCCCCTCAGATGGGCCGCTGTTCGTACCGCACCGTCTTTGTGAAGGAAGAATATTTGTCGAACGAGCTCAAGACGGCCATCGCGAGAGAAAATTTAACGATCTCCTGTTTTTCCGATCTTACGATGTGGGAAGACTATCTGAATATACAGCGCGGCATCGAATCCGGCTCGGAGTCCGACATCGGCGAGATCATCGGCCGCTCCGAGAAGCTGCTCTCGCGTATGCCGGATTTCGTGCTCTCGCGTATGCTCGTGAGGTCCCCGCACATTTTGACCGTTAAAGAGTATCTCAAGGATAACTTCGCCGCCGCGCCCAACATCGAAGAGCTGGCGAAGATCGCCCACATCAGCCCCTTTTACCTCATGCGACTCTTCAAGGAAGAGATCGGGCTTTCGCCCCACGCCTACATCAATCAGCTGCGGATAAACAAGGCCAAAGAGATGATAGAGGACGGGATGCCGCTGCTTCAGATAACGTACGAGCTTGGGTTCACGGACCAGAGCCATTTTTCAAAGACCTTTTTGAAAGTCACGGGTGTAAACCCCGTGCACTACGGAAACATTCAGCGCACTGTCAGCGAATAGCCGGAAAATTCTTTTTTTCGCGGCTGTGCCGGGGCTATATCCGGGGAGCGTTTCACGCCTCCTTTGACGCCGCTCCCGGTCGCTGCGCGCAGTATTTTATCGCAATTATTAAGGGAGGAAGCCGCATATGGGAGCAATGGATTACCTCAGGACCAACAGTTTGGATATTATAGTTTTGGTGCTTTACTTCTGCGTATTGATCGGAAACGGAATATATTTCAGCTGCAAAAAGACAAGGGAGCTGAAAAAGGCTAAGGGCGGCGATTCCGGCACGGACAGCTTCCTCGTCGGCGGAAAATCCTTCGGCGTCTTCGCCACCCTCTGCACGCAGGGCGCGTCAATGAAGGGCTCCGGCGCGCTGCTCGGCTACAGCGGCGGCGCATTCGTCAACGGCTGCGGCACGCTCATCCCGGGACAGTGCTACAGCCTGGGCGCGTGGTTCTCGATCGCCTGCGGCATGGCGCGCAAGCTGAGAAAATGCGCCGATAAGCTGGATATTTCAAGCATCGGCGACGTCTTCGTCGCACGCTTTGAAAAGCCGGCGCTGAGAAAACTTTCCGGCGTCGCCGGAGCCTGGCTCGCGCTTTCGATACTTTGCAGCCAGATGGCGGCTCTCGGCCTGCTGATCCACCTGATGTTCAGCAAATACGGCATGACCTATGAGCTGGCGCTCGTCATCGGGATCATCGTCTCCTTCACCTACGTCAGCATCGGCGGCCTCGTCTCCGTCGTCTACAACGACGTCTTCCAGTGGCTGATAATGACGCCGATGATCTTCATTGTCCTGCCAGGTTCGATGATACTGATGCACGGCGTTACGCCGCAGGCGATGCACAGTACCCTCGACGCGGCGCAGTTCTTCTCGCTACGGCCGAACATGTGGTGGCTCGGCTACCTGCTCTCCGGCCTGCTCGCCTCCTGCTGCGACGTGACCCATGTACAGCGCTTCATCTCCGCCAAAGATGAAAAGACCTCCGTCAAAGGAAGTATGCTCGGCTTTGCCTACTGCACGCTCTTCGCCGGCGTCGTCACCTTCCTCGGCCTCGGGGCCGCGATGCTCGTAGACCCCGCCATTATCGGAAAGAATACTGACGGCGTCCTCTTCGCGCTCATCTCCGAAGTGCTCCCGCACGGCCTCATCGGCCTCTTCGTCGCGGCGATCCTTGCCACTACCATCTCGACGCTCGACTCCTATCTTCAGGTCTGCGTCCTCTGCCTGATGGTGGATATCGTCGAACCGGCGCTTCCCGAGACCACCACGGAAAAGCAGAAACTCTTCTGCTGCCGCCTGCTGACCCTGCTGATCGCCGTGGCCGCCTCGCTGCTCGTGCTGCAGTTCAAAGGTATACTTACAATTGTCGCCGTCGGCTACAGCACCTTCTCGTCGATGATGTTCCTGCCCTTTATGTGCGCCCTCTACTGGAAGCGCTGCACCGGCTCCGGCTGCGTCGCGGGAATGGTCGCCGGCTGCCTCGCCTGCTCGGCCGGCGTTTATCTGAAGCTGCCGCTGCCGATAGTCTGGGGCGTCGCCGCTTCGCTGATCGCCATCGCCGGCGTCTCCTTCGCCACCGCCTCCGAGCAGAAGCCGCTGCTTCCCGGATTCAACGAGCACGGCCAGGAGATCGACCACAGCGTCCTCAAGGGCTGCGTATTCGGAACGGCCGGCAGTCTGCTCATCTCCGTCGGCTTCGGCATGTACATCAACTGGATATACATCATCGCCGGCATCATCGGCATGTATCTCTGCGTGACGATGATAGACAAGGCCTTCAAAAAATACACGTTGACGGCGTAAAAGCCGCCGCGTCATATCCGCGCGGCGGGAGTCGCTTCCTCCCGCCGCTTTCTTGTTTTCGCGCAAAAAGCCGGGCTGAATAAGGAATATGCCCGATTTGTTCTTATCCGCGTTGTGGTATCATAAAATCCGAAGTTTTTATCACTGAAAAAAGAACGACAGGAGGCTTCTTTATGAAGGGCATGCTCAATGATTTTAAGGAATTCGCCATGCGCGGCAATGTTATGGATATGGCGGTCGGCGTCATCATCGGCGCGGCCTTCGGCAAGATCGTGACCTCGCTGGTCAATGACGTCCTCATGCCGCCGATCGGGCTGCTGGTCGGGGGGATAGATTTTTCAAACCTTTTCATCAGCCTTTCCGGCACGCACGCGGCGACGCTCGCCGAGGCGCAGGCGCAGAATATCCCCGTGATCGCCTACGGCGTCTTCATCAACACGGTCATCAATTTCCTCATCCAGGCCTGGGCCATCTTCATGGTCATCAAGTTCGCCAATAAACTGAAGGCGGAGAAACCAGCGGAGCCGGCACAGCCGCCGCGCCTTTGCCCCTATTGCTTCTCGGAGGTCAACGAAAAGGCGACGCGCTGCCCGCACTGCACCTCGGAGCTGTAACCGCCGCCGAACGACGCGGCAAAACCGGATCAAGAGGGCCTTTCTCCGGCGGGCTCTCTTTTATTTTTTGTTTTTATGCCTAAATCTCAACTTTAAGGCAGAATCCTGCATTGACATTTATCTGGTTCAGTGTGATATTACATGAGTAAATGTAATGTAACGATTTTAAGGACGGTGGAAAAAGATGACGTGATCTAGCGCTGATAAAATGCACGGGATGCATTGCACGGCCGCCGGACACGCCCTTCGTCCAGTTTTCTCCCTTGAACAAGATTGACTCTGTCCCCGGCCCACTGATATAAGGAATCCCCCCTGCATTGATATTGCGTTGCGGCACGGCGGCCCCCTCGCGGCGGCGGCCTGTTGTTGGTCTGTTATTTGGTTTTTTGCAATAAACAACATAAAAATTACATAAGGAGTGTTTCTCAATGAAGAAGTTTCTCATCGCGGCGGTAATATGCCTCTTTGCGGCGACGGCTTTCGCCGCCTCGCCTCTGGACGTTTTTAAGGGCCGGAAGGGCAAGATCGACATCGCCGGCGGCACCGCGCACATCCCCGTCATGAAAGAGGCGGCCAAGCGCATCATGGGCGTCAACCCCGATATCCGCATCACCGTGGCCGGCGGCGGCTCCGGCGTCGGCGTCAAGCAGGTCGGCGAAGGGCTCGTGGAGATCGGCAACACCGGCCGCCCGCTGAAAAAGGACGAGGTCGAGAAGTACGGCCTTGAGACGTTCCCCTTCGCGATCGACGGCGTCGCGGTGGTCGTGAACCCAGCCAATAAGGTCGCCGAGCTTTCGTTCGAGCAGCTTATCGACATCTACGCCGGTAAGATCACCAACTGGAAGGCGGTCGGAGGCGACGACGCGGAGATCAACCTCTACGTACGCGAGGACGGCAGCGGCACGCGCGAGGTCTTCACCGACAAGGCGATCAAGAAGGGCGATGTTTCGGCCAAGGCCAACGTCGTAAATTCCAACGGCGCGATGAAGACCGCCGTCGCCAAGGACGCGCGCGCGATCGGTTACGTGGGGATCGGCCACATCGACAGCTCCGTCAAGGCTCCCAAGCTCGCGGGGATGACCGCGACGCAGGAGAACGCCGCGAGCGGCAAGTATACCGTCGTGCGCGACCTCTTCATGAACACCAAGGGTAAGCCGGCGGGACTTACGGCGCTCTTCATCGATTACATCTACTCGCCGGAGGGCGCGCAGATAATCAAGGACAGCGGCTACATCCCTCTTCCCAGAAAGTAGCAAAAACACTGCGGGGCGCCGGAAAAACCTTTCGGCGTCCCCTTCCTGCAAAGGACGGCTTTATGATGATAGATTCTCCAAACACCCCGTTTTGGCTGCGGGCTTCCGCTTTTTACGTCACGGCGCTGCTGGCGACCGTCTTCGTCTTTATAACCTTTTGTGCCGCCGAGGGACTCTTCATGAGCGGCCCCACTCTGTTTACCTCCGTCTGGCATCCCGAGACGCAGGAATTCGGCATCCTGCCGATGATCGCGGCGACAGCGGCGCTCTCCCTCTCTTCGCTGGCCATTGGCTGGCTGGTCGCCTTCGGCTGTATCTGCCACATATATGGTTTTGGCGGAAAATACAGCGCCTCGCTGCTTTCGTCACTCCTGCGCATCATGACGGCGATCCCCACGGTGGTCTACGGCTTCGCCTCCGTATTCCTCCTCGTTCCGCTGATACGCGACGGCCTCGGCGGCTCCGGCTTTTCCTGGTTCACGGCCGCGCTCGTCCTTTCGCTGCTCATCACGCCGACGATGGTGCTGACGATGGAGAGCGCCGTGTCGCAGGTCGCGCGCGAGAGCGGCCTCACCGCCGAAGCCCTCGGCCTTTCGCGCGCCGAGCACCTCGTCTGCGTCGTGCTGCCGGCGTGCCGGGAATGGCTGTGGGGAGCCGCGCTGCTAGGCTTCGGGCGCGCGGCGGGGGATACGATGATCCCCACGATGCTGGCCGGCAACGCCGTGCAGTATCCGACCTCGCCCTTTGAAGCGATCCGCACGCTGACGGCGCACATCGGGCTCGTGCTCTCCTCGGATGTCGGCGGCACGGCCTATTATTCCCTCTTCGTTGCCGGCGGCATATTGCTTGTGCTGAGCACGGGGGCGAATATTATTTTCAGGGCGGTCCGCCGCGGGAGGAATACAAGGTGAAGGGGCGGCTATTATTTTGCCGGATGATCGCCGGAGCGGGGGCGCTCTATGTGGCCGGAGCCTGCGGGGCGCTGATTTTTTTCCTCGCCGATAAGGGGCTTCCCGTTCTCGGCACACGGCTCTTTTTCGGCGATACGCCCCCCTTAGAGGCGATGATGGGGCTCCGTCCCGTCTGGGAGGGCATCTGGCCGGCTTTCGCGGGCACATTCTGCCTGGTCCTCCTCACGATGCTTATGGCGGCGGTCCCGGGGATCGGCTGCGGCATCTATCTGGCGCGGTTCGCCAGGGGCCGCACGAAAGAAACGCTGTCGCTCGCGATAAATCTGCTGGCAAGCGTCCCCTCCATTGTGATGGGCCTCTTCGGCTTCGTGCTGATCCTCGCGCTGCGGCACACGCTGGCGCCCGGCGCGACGACGAGCATCTCTCTCGCCGCCTTCTGCCTAGCGCTGCTTGTGATGCCGGCGCTCGTCGTGACGACGCGCTCGTCGATCGAAAGTCTGCCGCCGATGCTTGAATTGACCGGTGCCTCGCTGGGTTTTTCGGAAAATCAGATCCTGCGCCGCCTGCTGGTTCCCGCCGCCGCCCGCGGCATTCTCGGAGGGATGATCCTCTCCATGGGGCGCGCGGCGGAGGATACCGCCGTCATAATGCTGACCGGCGTCGTTGTAAATTCCGGGCTGCCGGCGGGGCTCGCCGCCAAGTTTGAGGCCCTGCCTTTTTTGATCTATTACACCGCGGCGCAGTACGCCGACGAAAGCGAACTGCTGCGCGGATTCGGCGCCTCGCTGGTTTTATTGCTGCTCTCGGCCCTCCTGATGGGGGTCGCCTGGCTCTGCCAGAGGGGTATGGAGCGCCGTTGGAAGGGGATATATTGACGTGATGGAAAACTGCGCCGAGATAAGAGGGCTGCGCGTATCTTTCAATGGAGAAACGGTGCTGCACGGCATCACCGCCGATATTCCGCGGCACGGCGTCACCGTCCTGCTCGGACGCTCGGGATCGGGCAAGACGACGCTGCTGCGCGCCCTGAACCGGCTGAATGAAAGCTTCGCCGGGTACGAGGGAGAGGGAGAGGTGCGGCTGGCGATAATGGGCGGCATGAGGCCGATCTATGGCAGCGGGGCACCGGATCTAACGCGGATACGGCGTTCCGTCGGCATGGTCTTCCAAAGCCCGAATCCGCTGCCGCTCTCTTTCAGAAAAAATATGACGCTGCCGCTTGAGCTGACGCTGAATCTCAAAAAAGACGAGGCCGAGCTGCGTATGGAAAAAAGCCTTCGCGACGTCGGCCTCTGGGATGAGGTGAAAGACCGCTTAAACCGGCACGCCGCAAGTTTTTCCGGCGGCCAGCAGCAGAGGATGTGCCTCGCGAGGACGCTTGCGCTCGAACCCGACATCCTTCTGCTTGACGAACCGACGGCCTCGCTCGACAGAAAATCGGCGGAGCTCATCGAGGAGCATCTTGACAGACTCAAAGACAGGATACCGGTGATCATGGTCTCGCACAGCCTAGCGCAGGCGAGGAAGCTCGGAGCCCGCTTCAAGATCCTGAGCGACGGGCGCATAATCAACGAGCTCGAAAGAGACGAGCTTCCGCGCGGAGAGGCGGCCGAAGCTTTTCTCGAAGAGCTGCTATAGCTGCTGCCGAAGCTTAAAAAGCCGGAAAGCCTCTCCTTTGCGGGAAGGCTTTCCGGCTTTTTTACCATGTCCATTTATGTTATAAAGCGCCGTTTTGCCCGGCGCTGTATTTTCCCCTATTTACCTTTCTCCGTCAGGCCGTTCAGCGCATTCACCAGAGGCAGTATCCGCGAGTCGGTCGCCGGCTCCGCGAGCGCCTGTTGAGCGGTCATCCGCTTTCCCCAGTAGGCGAGGTTGAGGTCCCTGTTCTGATTGATGACGGAGCCGCTGACAGAGATCCCCGCAAAGAGACCCTCCGTCATCGAATAACTATAGAGGGAGGCCTTGAGCGGCGCGTTCGTCGAGGCGCCAAACTGCCGGCCGACCGGGCCCGCGGCGACGGCTACGTCGGCGCCAAGCTTGAAGCTGTTGCCGCCGGTGAAGGCGTGCAGGCCGTTATCGTTATTTATCACCAGCACGAGCCCGATAGACTCGGCCCCCACCTGAAAGCCGACCGATGCTCCCGACACTCCCATAAAGGCCGGACCGCTCCAGCCGCCGTTTTCCGTGCGCAGCAGCACGATCCCCTGCCCCTCTTCGGCTCCGATGATAAAACCGGCTTTGGCAACGTCCGGGAATACCGCCACGCCCTTAGCCGAGCGGATGGTATCGGCCATCCCCGCGGCATCCGCCTGCAGCGCCATCTTATTTACAAGATCCGCCGCCATATCGATTCGCTTCATGTAGAGCGGCGTCTCCGCGGCATAGGCCTCGTTGACAAATATAACAGTGAACACCGCTATTATCATGAAACAAAAAATTCCTATAAGTTTTTTCATTTTTGTTTCCCCTTTCCTGCTTTATGACTATAGTTTTACCTCGGAAAGGGTGCGCGGATGAGGGCAAATTGCCTTAGCCGCGGGCGGCAATTTTGCCGTATTGGGGCGCCGGATCAACAGATCAAAACAGAGGATAAATTGGGATTTACGCGATTGGGAGTGAACGGTAAACAGCGATTTATATTTTTAAGCCTCCCTCGCCGAGGGAGGTGGGCCGGCGCGCGATTTTGCGCCGGGTCGGAAGGAGTGTTGCACTGCGCGGCGCATGTTTTCCGCGCCACACAGTGCCCGCGGCGCAAGCCGCGGAAGGCCAAAAACAAAACCAAGGTCAAGACTCCTCCACCCGCCTTCGGCGGGAGCCCCCTCTAAGAGGGAGCCTTTAAAGGCGCTAAATCGCTATTTATCTTTCCCCTCTCCCAAAGGAAATCAACGATAGCAGTTTTGCATAATAACAAAAAATCGGCGCGAAGAAGTGCCGTAGGCTAAATAAGCCGGTCTCTGAGTACCGGAGCCGTATTCTCCATACGGCGAGGACACTCAGGGGCCGGCTTATGACGCATACGGTGCTTATTCGCGCCGATTTTTATAAACGCCGATTTACAACGCGTCCGCCCGGAGTTACTTTGGCGCCTTCTTAACGAGATTGTTGAGCGCCTTGATCAGCGGCGCTACCCGTTTGTCCGTCGCGGGCTTCTTCAGCGCGTTCGCCGCGGAGATATCGCGTCCCCAATATGCCTTGCTCGCATCGCGGTTCTGGTTTATGACCGAGCCGTCGATGGAGATGCCGGCAAAGAGCCCCTTTGACATGGAGTAGCTGTAGATAGAGGCCTTCGCGCGTCCGTCCGTCGCGGCGGAGGCGTCGCGCCCCACCGGCCCGGCGGCGATCGCCACGTCCGCGCCGAGCTTAAAGCTGTTGCCGCCCGTGAAGGCGCGCAGCCCCTGTTCGTTGGTGATCACAAGCACCAGTCCTACCGACTGCACGCCGATCTGGAAACCGATCGAAGCTCCCGATATCCCCATAAAGGCCGGTCCGCTCCATCTGCCGTTGGACTGGCGGAGAAAGACGACGCCCTCGCCCGTCTGTCCGCCGATACCGAGCCCAGCCTTCGTCACCGCGGGGAAGATGGCGACGCCTTTGCCGGATTTTATGACGTCCGCAAGCGCGTCGGCGTCCTGCTCGTTGGCCATCTTATTGATAAGATCGGCCGAAAGCCGGATGCGCCTCATATGCGCCGTCTCGGCGAAGGCGGCCTGCGCCGCGCCGGCGACAAGAAGCGCAAGCAGCGCGAAGATCATGATTTTTCTGCTGAATTTCATCCCGTTTCCTCCTTATTTTGTGGTCTCTCCTTTATTATATTATTATTTTATGATAAATGCTCCATCAAAACCATTAAAAGCAATATAATTATGTATATGCAATTAATGAAGGCATGAACGGAGAGACGCTGAGAGGCGGCTCTTCCGGCCTCCGAACGGAATTCAACTCCGCGGCGGGTTTTAACGCGGCGCATGACGCGGGAGAAGCCGCAGCTTCCGCACAAGGAATCGCGGGAAAGGACGGTATATGTAATGGATAAAATTTTCGCACCCTGGCGCATGCAGTATATACTTTCAAACTCAGACAACAACGACCCGCAGGAGAAGGGCTGCATCTTCTGCAATTTTCCAAAGCTTGACGAGGACGAGAAACGCCTGATCGTCGAGCGCGGAAGATACTGTTTCGTGATAATGAACGCCTACCCCTATAATCCCGGGCACCTCATGGTCGTCCCCTACCGGCACACCGCGGACGTCACCTCCCTCTCGGCGGAGGAGTTCGGCGAGATGACGGCGTTGGTTCAGAAATCCGTCAAGGCGCTCACCGCCCTGATGCAGCCGCACGGCTTCAACATCGGGATGAACCTCGGCAAGGTGGCCGGAGCCGGCATCGACCAGCACCTGCACATGCACGTCGTGCCGCGCTGGAACGGCGATACGAATTTTATGCCGGTCATCGGCGAGGTCAGGGTCGTCTCGGAGTCGCTCGCCTCGGCATATTCCAGGCTGAAGGCGATATGGCCGACGATCGGTTAAGCATCTTCCGCGCGCCTCGCAAAGACTGCGACGCGGAATTCACCGAGAAGCGCTCGCGTTTCATCGGTTCCGTGAGGATCGCGCTGAACGCCGACGAGGCGGCGGAGATGATCAAAAAATTCCCCGAGCTCTACCCGAAGGCCAACCACCATTGCTGGGCCTACCGCATCGGCGGCGGCGCGGCGCTCGAACATTGCTCCGACGCGGGCGAACCAGCCGGCACCGCGGGACGCCCGATCCTGGGGGCGATCAAACGCCACGAGCTTACCAATACGCTCATCGTCGTCACACGCTACTTCGGGGGGATAAAGCTGGGCGTGCGGGGATTGATAGACGCCTACAAGGCTGCCGCCGAGCTCGCCATCGAGCGGGCGGGGGCCGTGGAGATGGAATTCAGCAACGCGCTTCTGCTGCGGTGCGGCTACGACTACTCAAAGACGCTCTCCTCCACATTGCGCAAGTGGGGATTCTCCGAAGAGCGCGTCAATGTCGAATACGGAGCCGAGGTCGTCATGCGGCTCGAGGTGCCGTTTTCGATGAGAGCCGAGATAGAGGCTCCGCTTTCGGAGATGGCGCAGCGGTCGTTTCTTACGGAGTTGAGATGGGATGAGGTTCCGCTGGTGCGCGAGCGCTGGCGCTGATTTTAACTTTTAATGAAGGGGGCGGAGGAAGAATGCGGCGGAAAATTTTTATCTTATTGGCGGCGGCGCTGATCTCTGCGTTCATGGCGGCGGGAACGCTCTATGCCGCGGAATGCTCGGGAGGAGGCGCGCCGCTGGAGATAGTCAATAAAAGCGGGCGCGAGATAACGGGGCTCTTCCTATCTCAAACCGGCAGGGAAAGCTGGTCTCCGAACAGGCTCAGCGGACCGCTCGCAGCCGGAGCTTCCGCCTCCTGCGACATCGGCAGAGACGGGATACTCGGACTCAGCGACCTCAAGCTGACCCTGAAAGAGGGCGGGGAAATAATCTGGCGGCGGCTGCCGATACTCGAAATATTCTCCATTACCGCCGACGACAAACTTGAACCGCGGTACGAAAGGATAAAACTGGGCTCCTGATAAGCTCCGGCATCTCCCGCGGCGCGGGAGGCGGGAAGAGAGACAAGGGCGGCAGGGCGGCGGACGTAATCCGCTCCCTGCCGCTTTTCACCGGCCCGCGCCCGGCCGGGCGCTTAATTGGAACTGCCGGCCGCGTTGCTCAATATCCCTCCAAGAATCAGGCCGCCGATGACGCCGAGCACGATCTTGCCAGTGTTATCGTCGTCGTCCCTGTCCCTGTGACGATAGGGACCGTAATAGGGCTGCGGATGCGCCTGCCAGCCCGGCCCGCGGTAGTTCGGAAGCTGCGGTCCTGGGCCGACAGGGGGCCGCATGGGCCCGTGGCCCATGTTGGGACGCGGGGGCACCGGCCTTACCGCGCCCGGCCCCATCGGCGGCCCGCCAGGCCTCATCGCTCCGGGACCGGGCGGCATCGGACGCATCAGAGGGCCAGGGCCTCCCGGCCGCGGCCCGCCGTTTCCCCGCATTGCCGGCATAGAGCCGTTGATCCTTACCGGCCCCGGCCCCATCGGCATCTTCTGGCCCGGAGGCGGCCCCGGCGGAGCGGCGAAGGCTCCGCCGGCGGCAAAGAGCAGCAGCGTCAGCGCCGCCGCGGATCTGTTTAGAAATCTCATTTTTACACCTCCTCACCTTTCTGAAATCGCTGTCGTCTATGATTGGCCACAGCAAAAATAATGCGAAACGACTTTTGCGGCAATCGGGCTTTTACTTATAACATCTATCTTGAACTTGCGGCGAGGCTGCCTATGACAGCTCCGATGACGGCGCCGACGGCAAGGGCTTTGGCAGTGTCGCCGGAGCCGCCGTCGTGGCGGCGCGGAGCCGGCGCGGGAGCAAAAGCGATATGAGGCGCCGGCTTTGGCTGCGGAGCGCGGTAGAAACGCTGCGCCGCCTGTCCCGGGTTATTCGGCTGCATCCAGGGGCCCCGGGGGGCGGCGAGGGCGCTCCCGGCCGAAACGACCGTCACGGTCAATGCGATCACTGTGATTTTCTTAATCTTATTGAAAAAAACCTTCATCATCAGCACCATCCTCTGCTTTGATCTCGATAAACAGAGTATAGGCCGCCGATGTGAAGGTTTTATGGACTATATTTAGCGTTTATGTGTTGAAAATATGTGGATTTTGTGGGACGCTATTCGCCCTGATGTATCTCCTCGTAGTAGGTCCCCATCAGCTTTTTCCAGTCGACGTTGTCGTCGAGAAGGTTGGGACATGTGCTGTCGGGATAAAACCACTTGCGCCCGAGCCCCATCAGTATCTGCCACCAGTCATGCACGTCGGGGGTAAGTATCTCGCCCTCGGGCCCGATGCGGCGCAGCTCGCGATATACGAGCGCCACCATCTGGCTCTCGTCCATCGTCGCCGTCGTCTTCGCGTAAAACTCTATCATATAAAAATAAGAGCAGGAGCCGAGCTGATAGATCAGCTCCGTCCATTTTGGCGAGATCCTCGTCGTCTTCGCGAGCGTCATCTGCTTCTTGCTTCCCGCGCTCTTGTGATTGACGACGAAGAGTATTTTGTCTGGATCTATGTGGTGCAGCTCGTCATATTTCTTTATGAGGGCCTCGGCTATCGGCCTTATCTTGCTTGAACATATCTCATAATCAAATTCTGCGTCTGTCTTGACGGACATTTTTTATTCCTCCGTTTAATGGCGTGGCTGTTTCTTCTTCACGAAACCCTTATATTATATCATTCGGCAAGGTTTTTTACCCGCGCCGCCAAAGCAAACGCCGATTTATCCACACTATCCACACTATAAATGTGTATTATTAGTTTGATTTTTATTGACCTATATCACCCGCCCGCAAAAGACTTTTAGGCGAAAACAAAAAAGAAGCCCTTCCTTATAAAGGAAAGAGCTTCCGGTATTTTTGACTGATAACGTTTTTAAGAGAGCGGGCTGATCGATTACTGCGGCTTTTTCAGGCTGTTTCCGCGGCGGACGAAGGTCGGGTTTTCGTAGGCTTCGTATGCGGAGGGCCTTGTGTAGTTCGTCGGCCTCCGGCCGTCGGCGGCCTTGACCTCCGCCGGTTCTTCCTCAAGCAGCCAGGCGGGGACATGGGCATCCCGCTCAATCGGCCGGCGCCGTTCATACCGCGGCTCCGGCGCCGTTTCGGCCGTCTCTTTGGCCGGCGCGGCGGCTTCGGCCTCTTCATAAATCACGGCGACGCTCTTCGTCAGCGCCGGTTCAGGAGCGGCCGCGGGCTTTTCTTCTTTCGCCGCCTGCGGGATAACGTCCAGCGCCGGCGATTCGTCGAAGCCGGCGGCGACCACCGTTATCTCGACATCATTTTCTATCAGCGGATCGGAGACGCAGCCCCAGATAAAGTTGGAGTCGTCGGAGATGACATCTTCCACAAGCTCCGCGGCGCGGCTTATTTCGTAGAGAGGCAGTTCGCCCCTGTAAGTGATGTTCATCAGCACGCCCTTCGCTCCGCACATCGAACATTCCATCAGCGGGCTTTCAAGCGCGTTTTTCACGGCCTTTATGACACAATCCTCGCCGCTTGCGGAGCCGATCCCCATCACGGAGCGTCCCGCGCCCTTCATGACCGTCTTAAGGTCGGCAAAGTCTACGTTCACAAGTCCGGGGCGCGTGACAAGGTCGGTAACGCCCTGCACCGCCTGGCGGAGTATCTCGTCGGCAAGGGAAAATGATTCCGTGATCGGCGTCGCCCGATGGGAGATGTCGAGCAGCCTGTCGTTTGGCACGACGATAAGCGCGTCGACCTCGGGGAACAGTCTCTCGATCCCCTCTTCCGCATAGCGGCGGCGGCGCTTCCCCTCAAACGAGAAGGGTTTTGTCACGACCGCCACCGTGAGGATGCCCATTTCTTTCGCGGCGCGCGCGATTATAGGGATGGCGCCCGTTCCCGTGCCGCCTCCCATTCCCGCCGCCAGGTAGACCATATCGGTACCTTTAAGGTATGCCCGGATATCGTTTAACGACTCAAGCGCGGCGCGCGCACCGATCTCCGGTATCGCCCCCGCGCCCAGCCCTTTCGTGACCTGTTCTCCAAGGATTATCTTTGAATCGCAGAGCGACATTTCAAGCGAACGGATGTCGGTGTTCACGGCGAGCATATCAACGCCCTCAATGCCGCGGGATATGATGTGGTTGAGGGCATTTCCGCCGCCGCCGCCCACGGCTATGACCTTTATCGCTTTTTTAAAGACCGCTTGGGATTTCGGTTCCGCTTCATATGACATATCAGTTTCCGATCTATCGGCGCTTCCGGGAAGTACAAGGCCTTCCTCTTCCCGGTAATATAAATTTTCCGCCGGCATGCTCAAAACACCCACCTCTTTCTCTATCTGGTTGATGTATAATATTCTCCGCATCTTATTATAACATCGAGAGGAATTTTATTATATGAGACCTCATGAAGAATCGGTAAATTTTTTCGGCGGCGACAATATGCCGTTTATAATATTTTTTGTGCTATTCGCCTTTCTCGCCTGGGATATAACGGCTCCAATATCGACGCCGATCCTCTGGGCGGCGGTGCTCTCTTTCATATCGATGCCGATATACCGCCTGATCAGCCGGCGGCTGATGCGGAACCGCTTTCCGAGCGTCGCTTCCGGCGTTACGCTGGCGCTGCTTCTGCTGATCTGTATCGTCCCCGTCCTATACGCGCTCTCGACGTTAGGAAGCGAGGCGGCCGGCATGGGGGCCAAATTCTCGCAGCTTCTCGCGAAGATACAGCATCAGGCTTACAGCGGCAGGGATTTTGACTTCCCCGCGTGGCTGCCCTTATGGGCCGCGGATTATCTGACCTCCTTCCTGGAAAATTCCGATGCCGTAAAAACCGCCCTCCAGTTCTTCGCCCAATGGTCCGCGAAATTCCTCAGTTCTCTCTCCGCCCATATTATCGAACAGGGTTCGAGCTTTATTCTCAACGCGATGATAGCTACGATGATCTCTTTTTTCTTCATCCGCGACGGCGAAAAGATCGTCAATTACGTGAAGAGCGTGGTCCCGCTTTCGCCTGAGGAGAACGAGGCCTTCTTCTTCCGCACCGGCAGCATTTTGAACTCCATCGTCTACGGCATCATCCTCACCGTCGCGCTGCAGGCCCTCGTCGGCGGCGTCGGCTGGTGGTTCGTCGGCCTCGGCAGCCCGGCGCTTTTCGGGATGCTGATGTTCTTTTTCGGCATGTTTCCCGCTGGCACGGCTGTCGTTTGGGTCCCAGGCTCCATATACCTGGCCCTGACGGGAGACATTAAAAACGCGGCGATCCTCTTTGTCTGGGGCCTCCTGGTCGTGGGCACGATCGACAACCTACTGCGCCCGTTCCTTATCAGCGGCGGCCGCAGCGGCCGCGGCGAGATACCGACCCTGCTGATAATAATGGGGCTCTTCGGCGGGGTCATGGTCTGGGGATTCCTGGGGATCTTCGTCGGCCCGCTCATCCTCGTACTTTTCGTATCGGTGTGCGACCTCTATCGGAAACGCTGGCTCAGGAGGCAGGAAAGATAATGATGTTCGGAGAATATCTTACGCTCGGAGCGACCGCGGCCTCTCTCGCGATGGACGCCTTTTCTGTCTCGATCTGCATCGGCCTCTGCCATGAACGGCTGCGGCTGCGCGAGGCCCTCATTCTCGGCGCGGCCTTCGGCTTTTTTCAGTTCTTTATGCCGCTGCTCGGCGGCGAGATCGCCGAACATTTGAGCGGCTTCTTCGATATCTGGACGCCGTGGATCGCCGCCGCGCTCATAATATGGGTGGCGGTCAATATGATAAAGGAGGCGCGGGACTGCGAAAACGGCGGCAAAAGCTGTATGTCGGTGACATTTAAAAGCGTCGCCGTGCTTGCGCTGGCGACGTCGCTCGACGCCCTCGCGGTGGGCTTTTCGATAGAGAGCACCGGCGGTTCGGCGCTGACCCTCGCCGTGCTTGCGGGGATCATCACCCTTTCCCTTTCGATCTTCGGCGCGCTCGTCGGCAAACGCCTCGGGAGCACCTTCGGCAAAAAGGCCGAATACCTGGGAGGCGGCGTCCTCCTCGCGATCGCCGCGAAGATAATCTTCGACGCGTTGTAAGAAATCCTGTCCCGCCTGCTTTTTTATTCACAGGCGCATTATGTTATATGTATGTATCAGAGGCGCGCATCGCCGATCGCCGGTGCGCGCCTCTGATTTTTTACACCTCTATAAGCTCATATCCGCGCGTGCCGATGCCGAGCTTTTCGGCGTGTTCGAGCATAACCCGCCATTTAGTGTCGGGGTGCATCGCGTGGAAGTGGTCGGCGTCGGCGCCGTTTTCGTGAAGTTTGTCCGTCAGATAGGTGCCGGATATCGCGGGAGCCTTGTTCACGGCGTCGGCGCAGGCCTGGTCGAGCGCCACCGGGTCGAAGGAGGCGAAGAAGCCGATGTCGGGCGTGACGGCGGCGTCGTTTTCCGCGTGGCAGTCGCAGAAGGGCGAGACGTCGATGACGAGGCAGATATGAAAGTTAGGTTTGCCCTGGATGACGGCCTTCGCGTATTCGGCCATTTTTTTGTTGAGGACGTCGTTAGAGCCCTCCCAGTCGGGCTGCACGGCGTCGAAGGGACAGGCGGCGATGCAGCGGCCGCAGCCGACGCATTTGCCGTGGTCGTTGTGCGCCTTGCCGGCTTTGATCGAGATAGCCTTGTGCGCGCAGTTTCTCGCGCAGCGGCCGCAGCCGATGCACCTTTCCTCGTCGATGTCGGGTTTGCCGTCGCTGTGCATCTCCATCTTGCCGGCGCGCGACCCCGAACCCATGCCGAGATTTTTGATCGCGCCGCCGAAACCGGTCAGTTCGTGCCCCTTGAAGTGGGATAGCGAGATGACGATATCGGCGTCGGCGATGGCGCGGCCGATCTTCGCCTCTTTGACATATTCGCCGCCCTCTACCGGGATCAAGGCCTCGTCGGTCCCCTTGAGGCCGTCGGCGATGATCACCTGGCAGCCGGTGCAGAACGGGTTGTAGCCGTTCTCGTAGGCGGCGTCGAGATGCTCGAGCGCGTCCTTGCGGCGGCCGACGTAGAGCGTGTTGCTGTCTGTAAGGAAGGGCTTACCGCCAAGCTCTTTGACGAGGTCCGCCACCACCTTTGAGAAGTTCGGGCGCAGATAGGCGATGTTTCCCGGCTCCCCGAGATGTATTTTTATCGCCGCGAACTGCTTTTTGAAATCGATCTCTTCGATGCCGGCGCTCTTTATCAGCTTCGCGAGCTTCTGAAGCAGATTAAGTTCCGGCGTCGCCCTCATATTCGTGAAATATACCTTTGAACGCATTACTCTCTCCCCCTGATAGAAAAAATGAGCGGACCGCACCAGATCACAGGCAGATATCTTTGCTCTCTGCCTGATTTTTTCTTTAAAAACCCGCTGATAATTTTATCACGCGGAGGGCCTTTTGAAATTAAAGGAGAGCCGCGCGAAGACGAAAACTGCCGGCAGCCGGTCTTTCATCTATACGGAGATACTGTCGCCGCCGGCCTGTCTTATTTTTTAGCGGCCGCAATTTTCTCTTCGCAGCTTTTCCGTATTCTGCCGCGCAGCTCCGCGTCTATAATAGTCACTAAAAGTCAATAATAATTAACTCTTTTACCTTCAAAAAATGAATAGACATCTGCCGTCAAGGTAATATAATTTCCTTTGAGAGAAACAAAAATGTAATGTAAAAGGAGACTCTAAGATGATATTAAAAAACCAGGAAGAGGGCATAAAGAGAGAAAAACTGGGAGGCAGCGGAAAGGGACACGCTTTGGCCTTCCCGATAACTATCCCGGACCAGGACGGCGCCTTTATAATGACGACCCGCCTTGAACTGGAGCCGGGAGCGTCCGTAGGCTATCATCTGCACGCCGACAACGAAGAGGTATACTTCGTCATGGGCGGCGAGGGCCTATATACCGAAGAGAACGAAAGCCGGCAGGTAAAGGCGGGAGACATCATGCTCTGCCGCATGGGGCGCTCGCACGGCATAGAGAACACCGGAAAAGAGACGCTTGTGCTCGGAGCCGCGATCGCAAAGCGCGCATAACGGATAAAGCGATATAAAAAATCCCGCCGCTGGAATACAAAACAGCGGCGGGGTTTTTTTATAAACGCGAGGCGTCCGCTTCAGCCTCCCGTGAAAATTTATCGGAACTTTGGATAATTTTCAGCTTGCCTGAGACGGCAAAATAAAGTAAAGCGCGCCATCTGTACACCGACTTATCTACAGAGTTATGCACAAAATGTGTACATATATGTGGGCAAGCCCGTATTTTTGCACTGTCAGGGGACTAAAGGCGTACCTTTTTTGCCGGATGATGTGGATAAGTTGAAGATAATGGTGGATTAACATGTTGATAACGTGCGGGCCCCGTAATTCTTTATCTTTGTGAAAAGCCCTTTTTATATTTTTTATAAAAGACTTGGCCGCGGCATCCCAAACGGAATGCCGCGGCCCATGACCGGGCTCTAAAAATCAGAGGCTACGCCTCGACTTCGATCTTCTTCGCGCTCTCCCAAAGGCCGTGGATATTGCAGTAGCTGACGGCGATGAACGTCCCGGACTTTGTCAGCTTGACTTTTACGCAGCTGGCCGGATCGGCCGCTGCGCAGCCCGGCATGTCTGGATTCATCGTGTCGCTGTGGGCGCTGTAGTCAAACTTCGCGACTTCGATGACGGGGGTGGCGTCGTCGGGCTTAAAATAGAGCTGGATCCAGCGGATGTGATGGAGCGGGGTGTTCGGGTGCTTGATCTCCTGTCCCACCATTACCTTTACGAGCGCCTCTTCTCCCAATTTTACCTTCTCGGGGGCCTCTATCGTCGGCACATGTTTCTCAGCTTTAAAATCTCCGTCTCTCATTACTTCTCCGATTTTCATTTCTATTCCTCCATTATTAGATTTTTATATTGTTTTTTAATTACCCACACTAATTCTATCATAAACTATCCCTTTTGTGTATATAAGAGTAAAAATACATATCTTTATTATTATTTTCCGTCTGATTACAGGTATAAAAATGTATTTATCGTTAACCTGACGATCTCCGCGAAAGTTTTTCCAGTGAAAGCTTGACGCGCGCCATTCTCAGCGCAAGTTCCCCGGAGAGGCCGGATTCCTCAAAATCCCGCTTCTCCGCCTCGACGTCCTCCTCGGAGAGGACGACGGGGGCGCGCCTTTTGTACGACGGCAGGGGCGGCTGGGCCTGCGAATGCCGTATTACCGGCCCGACGCGAAAGTCCACTTTGATCTTTTTGCACCCGAAGAACGCCGCCAGCCGCTTTTCAACCTGTGCGCGGCGGAACCGCACCGCCGACAGGATGCTCTGCTCCGAGACGTTGACTGTGAGCGTCATCACCTCGCCCGCGAATTCACAGACGGCGAGCTGGCTCTTTTGCGCCAGAGGCGAGCCGGCGATCTCTTCCCAGCGCTCTTCCAGCTCGGCGAGTTTGACGGAGAGCGAGAGCTGCGCCCATCTTTCGGAGTCGGCCGCGGGCCGTCCCCCGCTCTTTGTCACCTCTCTGAATATATCGCCGGCGGCTCTGGCTCCGTCAACCTTTTTCATTCTGTTTCCTGCGCCCGTTCTCTATCGCGACCCACAAAAGCTGTATATCGGTCGGCGGCACTCCGGGGATGCGCGAGGCCTGGCCAAGCGTCGCCGGTCTGATTTTTTCAAGTTTTCCGCATCCTTCGGCGGAGAGGCCGCGGATCTCGCCGAAATCGATATAGGCCGGTATTTTAAGCTGTTCCATGCGCCGGAATTTTTCGACCTGCCTCTGCTGGCGGCTGATATAGCCCTCATATTTGAGCTCGTTCGCGATCTTTTCACCGTATTCAGGATCGAGTTCCGAGCCGGTAAGGGCGGCGATGAAGGCCCAGCTTACCTCCGGACGCCGCAGAAGGTTTTTCGCCGATATCCCTTCGTCAAGCGGCGAGGAGGATATCGCGGCCAGTTTTTCGTTGACCTCGGCGGTGGGAGGGATCTTCAATCCTTCAAGACGTATCTCTTCGGCCTCTCCGGCCTCGGCCATCGCGCGGAAGCGTCCGTATTTTTCGTCTGAAAGGAGCCCGACGCGGCGACCGGCCCCGCAGAGGCGGGCGGCGGCGTTGTCGTGGCGCAGCAGGAGCCTGTATTCACAGCGGCTGGTGAGCATCCTGTATGGTTCGCCCGTCCCCTTCGTCACGAGGTCGTCTATCAGTACGCCGATGTATGCCTCGTCGCGCCGCAGCACGAAGGGCTCCTCCCCCTTTACGCGCAGCGCGGCGTTGACGCCGGCGATCAGCCCCTGCGCCGCCGCCTCTTCGTATCCCGAGGTGCCGTTTATCTGTCCCGCGAGGAACAGGTTTTTCACCGGCTTCGTCTCCAGCCAGGGGTTCAGCTGCGTGGGAATGACGAAATCATACTCTATGGCGTAGCCGGGACGCAGGATATGGGCGTGTTCGCATCCCTTGATCGTCTTTATGCTTTCAAACTGCGCCTCAAGGCACATCGAGGTGGAAAAATTCTGGACATAGACCTCACGGCCCTCGGAGGATATCGGTTCGAGAAAGATGGGATGGGTATCCTTTTCGGGGAACTTCATTATCTTGTCGTCGATGGAGGGGCAATATCTGGGCCCTTCCGTATCCAGCCTGCCCATATAGAGGGGGGATTCGGAAAAATATTTTTTGATTATTCTGTGAGTTTCCGCGTTGGTACGCGTAAGCCCGCATATCATCTCGTCATACACCCGCTTCGGCCCAAAATGGGAGAAGGCCTGCGGCTCCGCGATGCTGCGCTGACAGTCGAGGGAATCCCAGTCTATCGTGTCGAAATGCAGCCTCGGCGTCGTGTCGGTACGCAGGCGCCCGATCTCGAGGCCGCTTTTGCGCAGGCTCCGCGCGAATTCCGTCGAGGCTACCATCCCCAGCGGGCCCGATTTATGGCAGGTCATGCCGATATGTATCTTTGAATCGAGGTATGTGCCGGTGGCGAGTATCACGCAGTCAGCGTAAAATATCTGTCCCGTCTTTATTTTGACGCCGCGCGCCTCGCCGCGCTCGATGACGAGCTCCGCGGCCTGCGCCTGGTGCAGCTCAAGGTTCTTTTCCGACAGCAGCGCCGCGCGGTAATGATCGCTGTAGCGCCTCGGGCTGCACTGCGCGCGCAGGGTGCGCACAGCCGCCCCTTTAGAGGTGTTCAGCCAGCGCAGATGCCGCGTGGCGTCGTCCGCCGCCGCCGCGCATTCGCCGCCGAGGGCGTCTATTTCCCTCACCATATGTCCTTTGGCCGGTCCGCCGATGGAGGGGTTGCAGGGCATCATCGCGATGCTGTCGAGGTACAGGCATATGAGCAGCGTGCGCGCGCCCATCCTCGCCGCGGCCAGCGCCGCCTCGCATCCGGCGTGTCCCGCGCCGATGGTTATTACGTCATATCTGTCGTTTATCCGCATCTTTCGCCTTTCGTAAAATATAAAAAAATTCCGTAGTTTTATCGGTTTTCGCGGCTTTCCGTTATCCGTCCTCCGGAAACTTTGTGAATGAGGCCGGGAAAATTCTCGCAGAAGGGTTCGGCGGTAGCCGCGAACACCTGAGTCCCGCGCGAGAGCAGCGCCTCGAAGAGAAGCGAACGTCCGGAAGAGTCAAGTTCCGCCGTGACTTCGTCGAGCAAAAGCACCGGATCGCGGCCGATCTTTCTCTTTACGCCGTCGGCCGCGGCGAGCATCAGCGCTATCGCCGTACGGCGCCTGAGGCCGCGGCTCAACGCCTCGGAGGCCGGCCTGTCGCCGGCAGTGATCATGATATCGTCTCGGTGCGGCCCGACGACGGGAAATCTTACCGCCGCCTCGCGGCCCCTGTTCGCGATGACCGCCTTCGTGTAGTCGTCCTCGCAGTCGTCGTCAAAACCGGCTCCGCCCCTCTTCAGCGAGAGCGTGATCCTGGCCGGCGTTAATTCGCTCATCCCCTCGAGGCACGACGAGAGCAGTTTTACCCCCTCTTCGCGCATACGCCATATCCAGGAGGCTAACGGCAGAAGCGCCCGGTCGGCGATCATCGCCGGCATGCCGCGCTTGAGAAAGAAGGCCTTCTGGCGGACGCCGCGCCGGTATTCGGCGAGCCTCATCGCGTAAGAGGGGAGTATCAGGGCCAGCAGCATATCGAGCAGCCTTCTGCGAAATACCGACGATCCCTCCACGATCGACATGTCGTCGGGAAGGAAGGTCAGCACGGGGATGTTCCAGCGCAGATCGGCGGCGGTAACGGCCTTGTCGTCGAGCCGCAGCATGTAGCGGCGCGAAATTTTAACGCGGATTATCCCGCCGGATTCAAGCTCTCCCGTCAGCTGCACATCAGACGAGCCGCTCCCCCAGGTCGGCATGGAGAGGGCCTTCGTGCCGCGTTCAAGCGGCCCCCACCCGGATATTATGTTGATCCCCTCGAGGATGTTCGTCTTGCCGGCGCCGTTTTCCCCCGTCAGTAAATTCAGCCCCGGGGACCATCTCATCTCCCGGGGCTCAAGGTTTTTAAAATTATTGAATCGAACCCGGCTAAATCCCATCCGTCCCGTTTTGCTCCATATCAAACATCCTGAGTTCTTCCTCAGAGAGGTTGATCGGCGCGATGAGACATAAGAAATCGTCGCTGTCGCCGCGTTTTACCGCCATATGTCCGGCCTGGCCGTTGAAAGAAAGCTTTACCTCCGGGTCCCTCATGACCTTGAGGGCCTCGAGGAAGAACTTAGAATTGACGGCGATCCTCAGCTTTTCGCCCTCGGCCTCGGCGCCTATCTCCTCTTTGGCCTGCCCGAAATCAGGGGCCTTGGCGAGCAGCACGATCTCCGCGCCGGGGATGATGTCGAGGACCACCATGCGGTTAAAATCCCGCACGATGACGTCGACGCGCTCAAGGGCCGATATAAGGGAGCCCCTGTCGGTAACGACGTTGAGAGTGCTGTTTTTCGGCAGTATCTTCTCATACGGCGGGAACTTCGACTCCACGCGGCGGACGGTGAATTCGAGCGTATCGGTCTTGAAATAAAACTGCGCGCTGTCATACAGTACCTTTACCTCCGTCTCCGGATTCAGCGAGCCGAGAATCCTCTGCAACTCCTTTACACCCTTCATCGGCAGCAGCGCGGCCGCGTCTTCGACGCCGTCGGCCGCCAGCGCGGAAGAAATAGCGAGCCTTCTCGTGTCGGTGGAGATGATGCTCAGCCTGTTCTGCGATATCTGCAGATTTGCCGAAGAGAGATAGAGCGGAAACTCCTCGCCGGTCGAGGCCGCGAGAGTCCCCTCGTCGATCACCTTAGCGAGGTCCGCCGCCGACAGCCTGCAGAAGACGCCGGCGTTGTCCGAGGAGGGCAGCGCGGGAAATTCACGCACGGGGTAGCTTGAGAAGTTATATTTACTCCTGCCGGCTCTCAGCGTGACCCTTCCCTCGTTCACCTCGACGGTAAATTCCTCTCCCGGCGCTTTCTTAAAGAGGTCGCTGACCATCTTGATGGGAAACACGGCCTCTCCCGGTTCATTTACGGTAACACCGGACGCAAAGCAGATTATCGACGTCTTTATGTCGGTTGCCTGCAGCAGTACCGACTCAAAGCCGGCCTTGACGAGGATTGACGAGAGAATGCTTACCGACCCGGAGGCGGACGTGCTTCTTTCGGCGAGACCCCAGCTTGCAAGGAACTGCTTTTTGTTGATTGTAAGCTTCATAGACGAGCCCTCCTATTAATACACCTTATTTATAAATAAAATCGTATTCGTCGTCGTAGGGGCTGTGGAAATGTGGAAAAGTACTTTATGCCCCGCCGTGACGCAATTTTTCAATGTGCAAAAGCTTTTTGTTAATTCACAAACTTATTCACATTATCCACAATTTTTGTGTGGAAAATTCGTAATCTAAAACTGCCCACAAATCAGCACACCATTTTTGCGCAAAAAATCATAACTTATTCACAATGTTATCCACAAAAGAGCGTATCCTGAGGTCGGTCTTTATCAGTTCGGCGATCTTCCTGCAGGCATGGATGACGACGGTATGATCCTTCTTGTTAAAGGCGTAGGCGATCTGGATCAGCGCCTCGTTTGTCTTGTTGCGCGCCACATACATCGCCGCCTGGCGCGCGAGGGCAAGGTCTGCCGTCCTCTTCTTGGAGAGCAGCTCTTCGACGGAGAAGCCGAAGGCCTCCGCCGTCATCTGCTGTATCAGGCCGATGCTCACCGTTCCGACCGGGTGCTCCTTGATCAGGTCCTTCAGCCAGACGCTGGCGTTCTCTATGTTTATTGGCTCGTGGTTGAGGTCCGAACAGGCGACGATCCTGTTCAGCGAGCCCTCGAGTTCGCGTATGTTGCTCGGTATGTTTTGCGCGATGAACATAATGACATCCTCCGGGATGTTCATGTACTTCTTCATCTCGGCCTTTTTCTGCAGTATGGCGACGCGCGTCTCAAGATCAGGCGGCTGTATGTCGGTGACGAGCCCCCATTCAAAGCGCGACACAAGTCTGTCGGCGATCCCCTCTATGTCCTTGGGGGGCCGGTCGGCGCTTATTATTATCTGTTTTTTCGCGTCGTGCAGAGTATTGAACGTCCAGAAAAACTCTTCCTGCGTCTGCTCTTTGCCGGCGATGAACTGCACGTCGTCTATCATCAGCACATCCAGCTCGCGGTAACGCGCGCGAAACTCCTGATTGGTGTTGTTTCTTATCGCGGTGATCAGGTCGTTGGTGAATTTTTCGGCACTGACATAAAGTATTTTTGTGTTATTGTTTGTTGCCTCAATATGATGTCCTATGGCGTGCATGAGGTGGGTCTTGCCGAGGCCCACCTTTCCCCAGATGAAAAAGGGGTTGTACGTGTTTCCGGGAGATTCAGCGACGGCAAGGCTGGCGGCATGGGGAAGCCGGTTTGACTTTCCGACGACGAATGTCGAGAAGACATAATTCGGATTAAGTCCGTTGCGCCCGGATGCTGGCTTTGGCGGCTGGGCTTTGGGCTGGGGTTCCTGGACCCTCGTATCCTCCGGCTGGTCGGAAGATACCCTGAGCCTTACATCCGTGCCGAAGCTGGTCTCTATGAGGAGTTCCCTCATTCTTGCGAGGTATCTCGAGTTTATCTGATCCATCGCAAACTGGGTGGCGACGTCCAGCGTCAGCACGCCGTCGTCAAGCGAGAGCGGCATGCATGTCTGGAGATATATCTCCGCCGTCTTGTCCTCAGTACCAAGCTTTTCCATGCAGTACTTGTAGTACTCTTTCCAAATAATGTCTAGATCCATTCGGTTCACTCCAACAGAAGATGAAATAGAGATTCTTCCAACTAGAGATTTTATCATGAATCAGCTAAAGACCAAAAAATAAATTTATACGATTTCTTTCGGGCGTGGAAGTGATGTTTTTTTCAGCCAGGCATAAAAATTTTTTTAAGTCAAGGGGGCGGGTCGTTTTTTTTAAAGAAATCCACAAAAGTTATTCACATATACACATCCGAAGACACAAAAATGTTGACAACGATAAAAAACCGGTAACAGAGCCAGCTCTCGCTGAAAAAAATAAAAACCCCAAAGTTTGATAATATTTGATGATACTCTTTTTTTACAATAAAACGGGATATAAAAAAATATATGTGCTCCGGTGTGGATAGTGTGGATAAAACATAAAATATTTGTAACAATACATCGGAGAATATAAAAGTATAGTTTTATATGAATGTAACAGGAATGCAATAAACAGCGATTAAGCGATAAAGGGCGAGGAAAAACAGAAAATTATCCACATGATGTGAATAATCCTTGTGTGTAATTTAGTGAGATTCAGAAAACTAA